>JBFKAV010000138.1:0-9041 GCA_041621405.1 Paracoccaceae bacterium | reverse complement strand
GCCGAGGCGCTGCCCAACCCCGGCGACTACCTGACCATGGCCATCGCCGGCGAGCCGGTGATCGTGCTCCGCGACGGCGAGGGCCGGCTCCGCGCGATGTCCAACGTCTGCCGCCACCGGATGTCGACGCTGCTCGAGGGCCGCGGCAACGCCCGCTCGATCGTCTGCCCCTACCACTCCTGGACCTACAACCTCGACGGCCGCCTGCGCGGCGCCCCGGCGATGGGCAGGAACGAGGCCTTCTGCAAGTCGGACATCGCGCTGCCGCAGGTCCGATGCGAGGAGTGGCTGGGCTGGATCATGGTGACGCTCGATCCCGACGCGCCCTCTCCCGCCGAGGCGCTCAAGGACGTCGAGGCGCTCGTCGGCAAGTACCAGATGGAGCACTACCGCGAGGCCTTCCGCGAGGAGTTCCGCTGGGCCACCAACTGGAAGGTGCTGGCCGAGAACTTCATGGAAAGCTATCACCTGCCAGTCTGCCACGCCGCCACCATCGGCCACACCGTCGACCTGATGAAGATGACCTGCCCCGAGGGGCGGCCCGCGTTCAACTACCACTACATCATCAAGAACGACGCGCTCGACCTGACGCTGGCGCATCCCTCGAACACCACGCTCGAGGGCGACGACCGCCGCACCACCTGGCTCCTGTCGATCTACCCTTCGCTGCTGATCACGCTGACGCCGGGCTATTTCTGGTATCTCTCGCTCACCCCCGACGGGCCGGGCCACGTCAACGTCCTCTATGGCGGGGGCCTCTCCCCCGACTGGGCGGCCGATCTCAAGGCCGAGGCGCACTTCGCCCGCCTCCAGGCGCTGCTCGACGAGGTCAACCTCGAGGACAAGGGCTGCGTCGAGCGGGTCTACCGCGGTCTCCGGGCCGGCCTCTCCGACCCCGGGCCGCTCTCGCACCTCGAACGCCCGAATTACGACTTCGCAAGCTGGATCGCCAGCCGCATCCCAGCCTGACGCCCGGCAGGCACGCAACCGGCCGGATCGGCGATCCCGGGCCGCCGCAACCGGGCGCGACCGTGCCCTTCCCGGCCACAAGAACAGGACCGATCCATGTCAGTTGAACGCATCGAAGTGCTGGTTGTCGGCGCAGGTCAGGCCGGCGTCGCCATGAGCGAGCACCTGGGTAGATCGGGCGTGCCCCACCTGGTTCTCGAGCGCGCGCGCATCGCGGAGCGCTGGCGCACGGAGCGGTGGGATTCGCTCGTCGCCAACGGCCCGGCCTGGCACGACCGGTTCCCGGGGCTGGAGTTCTCCGGCGATCCCGATGGCTTTGCCGGCAAGGAAGAGGTCGCGGACTATTTCGTCGCCTATGCCAGGAAGATCACCGCCCCGATCCGCTGCGGGGTCGAGGTGAAAAGCGTCACGCGACCCCAAGGACGGCCGGGCTTCCGCGCCGAAACCTCGGAAGGCGTGATCGAGGCGCGGTTCGTCGTGGCGGCCACCGGCCCGTTCCAGCGCCCGGTCGTCCCGGCGATCGTTCCGGAGACCGCTGGCATCTTCCAGATCCACTCTACCGGCTATCGCAATCCGGGCGCACTGCCCGAGGGCGCGGTCCTGGTCGTCGGCGCGGGATCGTCGGGGGTGCAGATCGCCGAGGAGCTCCTGCGCGCAGGCCGGCGCGTGTTCCTCTCGGTCGGGCCGCACGACCGGCCGCCCCGCCGGTATCGCGGGCGCGACTACTGCTGGTGGCTGGGGGTGCTCGGCAAATGGGACGCCGAATCGGCGCCGGGCGCAGAGCACGTCACCATCGCCGTCAGCGGCGCCGAGGGCGGCCATACGGTCGATCTCCGCAAGCTCGCGGCCGAAGGCATGACGCTGCTCGGGAGGACCGAGTCGTTCCAGGACGGGGCGATGCGCTTCGCGCCGGACCTGGCGGCCAACATCGCAAGGGGCGATGCCTACTACCTGTCGCTGCTGGACGAGGCGGATGCCTATGCCGCGCGGAACGGCCTCGACCTGCCGCAGGAGCCCCAGGCCCGCACCATCGGGCCGGACCCGGCCGCCGCGACCGACCCGGTCCTCGAGCTCGACCTGGCGCAGGCCGGGATCACCTCGATCGTCTGGGCCACCGGCTTTCGGCTCGATTTCGGCTGGCTGAAGGTCGACGCCTTCGACGCCGCCGGCAGGCCACGCCACCAGCGCGGCGTTTCCTCCGAGCCGGGCATCTATTTCCTCGGGCTGCCCTGGCTGTCGCGGCGGGGGTCGTCCTTCATCTGGGGCGTCTGGCACGACGCCAGGTTCCTGGCCGACCACATCGCCACGCAACGCAACTACCTGGCCTACGCGCCGTCGGCAGAGCGCGTGGCCGAAGACGCATGAGCCGGGAGCCGCAGCCTGCCCTTGCTTCCCGGCACCGGCCGCGGTTTCCTCGCCCCGAGCCCTGACCGCAACCGGAGGCCGAATTGGCGCATACCCGCATCCGCCCCTTCAATACCCGCGACACCTACCCCGAGCAGAAGCTCGACAACGACCTCGCCCAGGCCGTGGTCGCGCGCGGAAGGATCGTCTTCCTGCGCGGCCAGTGCCCGCAGGACCTCGACACCGCCGAGGACATCGGCTCGCACGACCCGGCCGAGCAGACCCGCAAGGTGATGGAAAACATCGGCCAGCTCATCGAAGAGGCGGGGGGTCGCATGGAGCATCTCTGCAAGGTCGTCGTCTACCTCACCGACATCCGCCACCGCGAGGCCGTCTACCGCACGATGGGCGAATACATCCGCGGCGTGCACCCGGTCTCGACCGGCGTCGTCGTCACCGCCCTCGCCCGCCCCGGCTGGCTCGTCGAGATCGACGCCACCGCCGTGATCCCGGACTGAAGCGGAGGTCCAGGGGGGCCGTCTGCCCCCGTCGCCATCGTCTCTCGGAGTTGCTATTGCTGCGCCATTGGTTCGAGCGGCAACGGCGACGGCGCCACACTGTCGACCCGCCCCGAAGGCATTTCAGACAAGCGGAAGACCCCTGCCTTCCTCTTGTTCCAAATACCGCGGGGGTCCGGGGGCAGAGCCCCCGGCCTCGCCACCAGGAGGAACGCAAGATGACCTTCACCCTCGTCGCTCGCTGCGCCCGGACCGGTCAGCTCGGCCTCGCCGTCTCCTCCTCCTCGCCTGCCGTCGCCGCCCGCTGCGCCCATGCCCGCGCAGGCGTCGGCGCCGTGGCAAGCCAGAACGTCACCGACCCCCGCCTCGGCCACCGGGCGCTCAGGCTCCTGGCCGAGGGAGCCAGCGCCGCCGAGGCGGTGGCGATCCTCGCCCGCACCGCACCGCACGCCGACTACCGCCAGCTCCTCGTCGTCGACCGCGAAGGTGGCGCCGCGATCCATTCCGGGCCGAAGGCGCTCGGCCTCTGGGCCGAGGCCCTGGGCGAGATGTGCGCGGCGGGCGGCAACCTTCTGGCGGACGCCGGCGTCCCCGCCGCGATGACCGCCGCCTTCGCGGCAGCGCGGGGACATCTCGGCGACCGGCTCCTCGCCGCGCTCCGCGCCGGCCTCGCGGCGGGGGGCGAGGTCGGGCCGGTGCATTCCGCCGGCCTGCTCGTCGTCGATGCCGAGGACTGGCCGCTCGTCGACCTGCGCTGCGACTGGACCGAGGCCTGCCCGCTCGCGGCGCTCGAGGAAGCCTGGGCCGTCTACCGCCCGCAGATGCAGGCCTACGTCACCCGCGCGCTCGACCCCGCCGCCGCGCCCTCCTACGGCGTGCCGGGCGACGAGTGACCGATGGCGCTGCGGCTCACGCTCCGCCAGCTCGAATACTTCGTCGCCGTCGGCGAGGCCGGCAGCATCGCCGCCGCCGCCGAGCGCAGCCATGTCTCGCCACCCTCGATCTCCGCGGCGCTCACCGCGCTCGAGGCCGAGCTCGGCGTCGCGCTCTTCATCCGCCGGCACGCGCACGGGCTCGCCCTCACCCCCTCCGGCCGCCAGCTCCTCGCCGAGGCCAGGCGCATCCTCGCCTCCGCCGAGGGTCTGACCGCGCTCGCCTCCAACCTCAGCGGGGCGGTCACCGGCCCGCTCGCGCTCGGCTGCCTCGCCACCTTCGCGCCGCTGATCCTGCCCGAGCTCCGCCGCGGCTTCGAGGCGGCCTACCCTTCGGTCCGCGTCTCCCAATACGCGCTCGACCATGCCGACCTCATCGAGCGGCTGCTCTCCGGCGCGCTCGATCTCGCGCTCACCTACGATCTCGCCGTGCCGCCCGAGATCGCGTTCGAGCCCCTGGCCTCGCTCACCTTCTGGGTGCTCCTGCCCGCCGCGCATCCCCTGGCCGCGCGGCCTTCGCTCGCGCCCGAGGACCTCGCGACCGAACCGATGGTGCTGCTCGACCTGCCGCACAGCGCCGACTACTTCCTGTCGCTCTTCGAGCCCGCCGGCCAGCGGCCGCGGATCGCCGAGCGCAGCCGCGACATGGCGCTGGTCAGGGCGATGGTGGCCAACGGCCACGGGTTCTCTCTGATCAACACCCGCAGCGCGCAGGATCAGGCGCCCGACGGCAAGCGCCTCGGCTTCGTGCCCCTGGCCTCGGGGCTGAGGCCGTTGGCGCCCGGCCTGGCGACGCCCAGGGGCGGTCGCACGCCGCACCCCCGCCGCCTTCCGCGACCATTGCCGCGATGCCATCGCCGCCGGCGGCCTGCCCGGCTGCCTGTCGGCACCGTGAGGCGTCAGTCCGCGCAGCCGGAAATCGTTTCCGCCAAACTCTTCAGCAGCGCCGGATAGAGCCCCGGCCCCGGCTCCAGCGTGACGCCGGCGGGGTCGAGCGTCGCGTAGCCGATCGCCAATCCCTCGACGAGGTTCGCCACCGGTGCCGCATCGTGCCCGGCCTCGGCGAAGACGCAAGGGGCTTCCGCCGCCGCCAGCTCGGCACGGAGCGCCCGGGTCCGCGCCGCGCCGGGCTCGGCGGCGTCGCCTTCGGCCAAGGCTCCGGCGATGGTGAGCCCGTAGGCCCCGGCGAAGTACCCATAGCCGTCGTGGTAGACGTAGAGTTGCCGCCCCGCTGCTGGTGCCAGCCGGGCGCGAAGCTCGGCGTCGAGCGCCGCGAGGCCGGCCCGCGCAGCCTCGGCATTGGCCGCGTAGGTGGCCGCGTTCTCCGGGTCGGCCACCGCCAGATGTGCGGCAATCATTCCGAGCCAGGCCGCCGCGTTCTCCGGGTCCAGCCAGGCATGGGGGTCGAGCACGTCCGTGCTCCCGGCGTCCCCGTGGCCGTCCCCGAAATGGCGCACCCGGGTGCCCTCGTCGTGCAGGAGCGCCACCGCCTCGCCGGCATTCCCGGTGCCTTCGAGCGCGCGCGCGAGCCATGGAGTGAGTTCCGGGCCGACCCAGAAGACGATCTCGGCCTCGGCCAGCGCCCGCGCCTGGCTCGGGCGGAGCTGGAAGGAATGCGGGTCGCCGCCGCGGTCGGTCAGCAGGACCGGCGGCCCCAGGTCGCCCATGACCTGCGCGGCGAGCGCGTGGACCGGGGCGATGTCGGCCACCACCCGCGGCGGCGCCGCCGCAGCCGGTGCGGCAAGAAGGGCCAGGCACATAATGAGGCGCGTCATCCGGGACAACTCCGGCTTGTCATCTTGGCGGCACCGGTACATATGTTATGTCATAACATGTCAAGAGGCCGCTCACCCCGTGCCCCAGTCCGACGCCGCGCTCGCCTTCGCCGACCACGACCACGCCCATTGCGCGACCGCTGCGCTCGCCCGCGCCGAGGCGATCGCGGCGGCGAAGCGGCTGCGCCTCACCCCGGTGCGTCGCCGCGCGCTGGAGATCCTGCTCTCCGAGCACCGCGCGCTCGGCGCCTACGACGTGCTGGAGCGGCTCGCCGCCGAGGGCTACGGCAACCAGCCGCCGGTGGCCTACCGGGCGCTCGACTTCCTCGTGCGCCACGGTCTTGCCCACCGGATCCGGCGGCTGAACGCGTTCGCCGCCTGCACCCGCCCGGGCGGGGCCCACAGCCCGGCCTTCTTCATCTGCGCCCGCTGCGATGCCGTCGCCGAGGCCCCCGGCCAGGCGATCCGCGCCGCGATGGACAAGGCGGCCAAGGCACTCGGCTTCGCGGTCGATCGCACCAGCATCGAAGCGGTCGGCCTCTGCCCGGCCTGCCGCGCGGCGCTGCCATGCACCTGATCGCCGCCGAGGGCCTCACGGTGCGCTACGGCGCCGCGACGGTGCTCGCCGACGTGAACTTCGCCCTCGAGCCGGGCGAGATCGTCACCATCGTCGGTCCCAACGGCTCGGGCAAGTCGACGCTCGTCCACGCCCTGATCGGCACCGTCCCCGCCGCCGCGGGCCGTGTCACCCGCAAGCCCGGGCTCCGGATCGGCTTCGTCCCGCAGCGGCTCCAGCTCGACACCCGGATGCCGCTCACCGTGCGGCGGTTCCTCTCGCTGCCGCTACGCCAGGGCGCCGGCGCCATCGCCACGGCGCTCGCCCGCGTCGGCGTGCCCGGGCTCCAGGAGCGGCAGATGACCGCGCTTTCCGGCGGCCAGTTCCAGCGCGTGCTCCTGGCCCGGGCGCTGCTCGCCCGGCCCGAGATCCTGATCCTCGACGAGCCGACCCAGGGCCTCGACCAGCCCGGCGCCGCCGCCTTCTACCGGCTGATCGAGGAGGTCCGGAACGAGACCGGTGCGGCGGTGCTGATGGTCAGCCACGACCTCCACGTCGTGATGAGCGCGTCTGACCGGGTGATCTGCCTCAACGGCCACATCTGCTGCGAAGGCACGCCCACGACGGTCGGCGCCGCGCCGGAGTACCGCGCGCTCTTCGGCCTCGGCACAAGGGGTGCGCTAGCGCTCTACCGGCACGAGCACGACCATGCCCATGCCCATGGTGACGACCACGCGCATGACCATCCCGAGCGCGAAGGGGAATCGGTCTGATGTTCGACGATTTCCTCGCCCGCGCGGTCCTCGCCGGGATCGGCACCGCGCTGGCCGCGGGGCCCCTGGGCGCCTTCGTGGTCTGGCGCCGGATGGCCTATTTCGGCGATGCCACGGCACATGCCTCGATCCTCGGCGTGGCGCTGGCGCTCGGCTTCGCGCTGCCGGTGTTCTGGGGCACGCTCGCCGTGGCGCTGGCGATGGGGCTCGCCGTCGCCGCCCTGGCCGGACAGGGCCACGCGATGGACACCACGCTCGGCGTCCTCGCCCATTCCGCGCTCGCCTTCGGCCTCGTCGCAGTGTCGTTCCTGCCTGGCGTCCGGGTCGACCTCACCGCCTATCTCTTCGGCGACATCCTGGCGGTGTCGAAGGCCGAACTCGGCGCGATCTGGGCCGGCGCGGCGGCGGTCATCGCGCTCCTCGCCTGGCGCTGGTCGGCGCTGCTCACCGCCACGCTCAGCGAAGACCTCGCCCAGGCCGCGGGCGTGAACCCCGCCCACGAGCGGCTCGTGCTCACGCTGGCGCTCGCCCTGACCGTCGCCGTGGCGATCAAGACGGTCGGAGCGCTCCTGATCGCGGCGATGCTGATCGTGCCCGCCGCCGCCGCCCGCGCCTTCGCCCGCACGCCCGAGGGGATGGCGCTCGCCGCGGTGGCGCTCGGCGCGCTCGCGGTGGTGGGCGGACTCGCCGCCTCGCTTGCTCTCGACACCCCCGCCGGGCCTTCGATCGTGGCCGCCGCGGCGCTCCTCTTCGCCGCCTCGCTCGGCCTCGGCGCGGCGCGCGACCGCCGCCCCTAGCTTGCGTCGAGCAAGGGCGCCAGCGCCGCCATTGTCCGCGCCGTGGCGCCGGAGTGCTCGGCGAAGAAGCCCTCGGCCTTCGCCGCGATTATCGCCATCGCCGTGCGGTCGGAGAGCAGCCGCTCGATCTCGGTCGCTAGCTCCGCCGGCGCGGCGCAGAGCTTCAGCACGCCCGACGCCGCCGCCTCCTCGCCGGGATACTCGATGGTCCAGATCGTGGGGCCCGACAGCACCGGCTTCCTCAGGGCGAGCGGCTCGATCACGTTATGCGCCCCCGAGGGCAGGAAGCCGCCGCCGACCACGGCGAGGTCGGCGAGCGCGAGGTAGAAGTACATCTCGCCCATCGAATCGCCGAGGAGGATGTCGGCCTTCGCCAGCGCCTCGGGATCGGCGGCGGCAAGGCCCCGGTCGAGGACCTGCGAGCGGCGCACCACGCGCTGGCCCTCGGCTTCGAGGAAATCGCCCGCCACGGTGAAGCGCTCGGGCGCGCGCGGAACGTGGACGAAGAGCGGCAGGGCCTCGCCGCGGGCGCGAAACGCCGCCTGCAGCTGGCAGTAGCTGTCGAGGTAGAGCCCGTCCTCGCCCTCGACGACGCTCGCCACCGTCACCACGGGACGCGTGAGCTTTCTCCGGAGCGCGGCGGCGGCGGCGAGAAGCGCCGCCGGAACCGGCTGGTCGAAGCGGAACTCGCCGGTGACGCGGACATTCGGCGCGCCGAGCGCCCGGAACCGCGCCGCCTGCGGCTCGGACTTCGCGAAGACGCCGGCGACCCCGGCCACCGGGTGGCCGAGCACCCGGGCGAGCGCGCGGGCGCGCGGGAAGCTCCTGCCGGGGACCTGGCTGTTGGCGAGGTAGAAGGGCACCCCGGCGCGCGCCGCCTCGGCAATCATCAGGGGCCAGATCTCCACCTCGAGCGCGAGCCCGAGCTTCGGCCGCGTCGCGGCGAGAAAGCGCCGCCAGGCGCGGGCGGTCTCGAAGGGCAGGTAGCGGGCGACAAGCCTGCCCGCGTCGATCTCCGAGCCAAATGCAGACTCGGCGGCGCGGCGACCGGCCGGGGTGAGATGCGTGGTCACCACCCGCTCGCCGCGATCGAGGAGCGCCCGGACGAGCGGCGTGGCCGAGCGCATCTCGCCCAGGGACACGGCATGGACCCAGACCGCGCCGGGAAGCGTCGGCCCCCGGCCCCAGCGCTCCTCCAGGTGGCGGCCATAGGCCGGGTCGCGGCGGGCGCGGGCGCGGAGGTAGAGGAGCGCCAGCGGCAGCGCCGCCCACCAGAGCGCGCGGTAGAGGAGAAGGGCGAGGCGGAGGCGAAGCGTCATGGCCAGAGTACTCGTGGACTGGGACGAGGGGGGGGGGGGGGGGGGGGGGGGGGGGGGG
>JBFKAV010000137.1:0-9060 GCA_041621405.1 Paracoccaceae bacterium | reverse complement strand
GAGCTTCGTCTCGTAGCCTCTTTTCTTCAAAGCGGAAAGCAGCTTGTCGATGTCGGCCAGGAGGAGGTCGGCGGCGCGGCAGAGCTGGACGTTGAGCGTGGTGTCGAGCACGTCCGACGAGGTCATCCCCTGGTGCACGAAGCGTGCCTCGTCGGCGCCGACGATCTCGGCGAGGTGGGTCAGGAAGGCGATCACGTCGTGCTTGGTGATGCGCTCGATCTCGTCGATGCGCGCGACGTCGAAGGCCACGTCCTTGGCCTTCCAGACCGCGGCGGCGTTCGCCTTCGGGATCACGCCCAGTTCCGCCATCGCGTCGCCGGCATGGGCCTCGATCTCGAACCAGATCCGGAACCGCGCCTCCGGGCTCCAGATCGCGACCATCTCGGGCCGGGAATAGCGGGGGATCATGGGCATGCCTCTCCTTGCCGGTCGCGCGCGTCTTAGTCTTTGACGCGCGGAGCGGCAAGGCGGCCGGACCCGGACCTGCCTAGGGCGGGCCGCGAGGCAGGCGCCTGTCAGAACGCGAAGCGGAGGCCGACGACGGCGCTGGTCGAGGCGTAGCTCTGGGTCACGCCCTGGATCAGGGCGTCGTCGAACGCGACCTGGTGCTTCAGCTCGGCGAAGCCGGTGAAGGCGGCGAAGTTGTAGCGCACGCCGAGGCCGATTTGGCCACCCGCCACGGTGTCGTCGCCGGTAAAGGCGGGGAACTGGGTCGACCCGTCGTAAGTTACGCGGATTGCGCCCAAGCCCGCGCCGACGTAGCCCGTTGTAGTCGGCGTGATCGTGAATGGTACCCGGGCGTTCAGCATGAGCGAGAGCGATTCGACCCCGCTCAGGAAGCCCGTATATCCGGCCTGGGTCGCCATGAGGTCGAGGCCGAGTTCGACGCCGGGAACCAGATTGCGCTCGTAGATGCCAACGCCTACGGCGGTTCCTGAGTCGAGCGCGAAGGAGACCCCACCATAATCCTCGTTGCGGGAGAATACGCCGCCGCCGTAGATCTCGGCTGTCCAGTTCTGCGCGGCGGCGGGGGCGGCGAGCGCCGCGGCTACGAGGAAGGAGAGCGCCACTGTTGCCTTGAACATCGAGATGCTCCTTAATCTGATTGGGAAAACAAAAAAACATTCTAGCACATGCAGGGGCTTCTTGCAGCAGCCGGTCGCGTGCGACGGCGCTGGGGGGGTATGCCGATACGGCTTGAGGATTTCACCGGGCTCTGGTCGCTTGCGCGGCGAATCAACGACGCGCGGGCCGGGGCCGAGGGCCGGCTGGAGGGCCAGGCCGAGTTCCGGCCCCTGGGCGTGGGGCTGATCTGCGAGGAGCGGGGCGTACTTCACTTCGCCAGCGGCGATCCGATGCAGGTGTCGCGGCGCTATTTCTGGCGCGCCGAATCGGCGGGACGGATCGCGGTGAGCTTCGAGGACGGACGGCCGTTTCACGATTTCGCCCTCGGCGCCATCGCCGAGGCGGCGCACGACTGCGCCCCCGACCATTACCACGTCGCCTACGACTTCTCGCACTGGCCGAACTGGCGCGCGGTGTGGACGGTGAAGGGGCCGCGCAAGGATTACGTGAGCGTGAGCGACTACGCGCCGGAGGCGGGCTGAAGTCGCCGACGCCGACATGTCACGGACTGGGAGCTGCGATGGACCTGGCCGGGCGCTGGGGCGGGCGGCGGCGCGACGGGTCGTCGTCCAGGGGCCGGCGCAAGGCGCCTTGCCCGATGGCGTGCAGAGCGGCCCGAAGCCGCTCCGAGCTTGCCCCGCCGGCGCCGGCGCGGCATGACGGGCGCGAGGAGGAGCCGCCGATGAAACGCAGCCGCGTCAACCAGATCATGGCCGAAGCCGAGGAGTTGATCGCCGCCCACGGATTCGTGCTGCCACCCTTCGCCTGGTGGAGCCCCGAGGAGTTCCGCCGGTGGGCGCCCGGCACGCGGGTGGCCGAGGCGCGGATGGGCTGGGACATCACCGATTACGGCCAGGGCCGGTTCGACGACCTCGGGCTGTTCCTGTTCACGCTCCGCAATGGCCGGCTCGACGACCTGAGGAGCGGCGGCGGCATGGCCTATGCCGAGAAGCTCCTGATCTCGCGGCAGGACCAGCTCTCGCCGATGCACACCCACGTGATCAAGGCCGAGGACATCATCAACCGCGGCGGCGCGACGCTGGCGATCGAGCTTTTCGGCTCGGACGACGGCGGCCGGTTCGCCGAGGACCGCGGCGGCCGGGTCTATTGCGACGGGATGGCTCGGGAGTTCCGCCCCGGCGAGGTCCTGAAGCTCGCCCCCGGCGAGAGCGTGACGCTGAGGCCGGGCGACTGGCACGCGTTCTGGGGCGAAGGCGGCGACGTGCTGATCGGCGAGGTCTCGACGGTGAACGACGATCTGACCGACAACATCTTCCGCGAGCCGATCGGCCGGTTCGCGGAAATCGAGGAAGACGAGGCGCCGCGGCATCTCCTGGTCAGCGACTACGACCGCTGGCTCGGGTGACGGGCGGCGAGAAGGGGGGCTGTCTGCCCCCGTCGCCGGACGGCGATTCCCCGCCCGAGGGTATTTTCCCAACGGGGAATGGGGCTTGGGGGGTGGAACGCAGGCGGGTTACGGGTGCCGGTCCGGCCGGCGCGGTCCGGAGCGGCGGGCGGGCTGGCGGGTGCGGCGCGCCTACTCGACGGCCTGGCGGATCCTCCGGATCGCAAGCCAGACCGCGATCACCGCCAGCGGCGTCAGCGCTGCGGTGAGGAGCGCCTTGGAGAGCCCGACTGGCTCGGCCACCGGGGTGAGCAGGTAGGTCAGAAGGTTCACCGCGTAGTAGCTGATCGCGACGACGGAGAGGCCCTCCACCGTCTTCTGCAGGCGGAGCTGGAGGGCGGCGCGGCGGTCCATGCTTTCCAGGAGCTGCTGGTTCTGGGCCGAGCGCTCGACGTCGACGCGGGTGCGCAGGAGTTCGCCCGCGCGCTGCGCGGCCCGGGCCATGTCCTCGAGCCGGCGCTCGGTCGACTTCACGGTGCGCATCGCCGGGTCGAAGCGGCGGGCCATGAACTCGGCGAAGGTCTGGCGGCCGTGGAACCGCGCTTCGCGAAGCACGGCGATGCGCTGGTTGACCAGCGCCTCGTACGCAGCGGTGGCGCCGAAGCGGAAGCTCGAGCGGGCGATCATGTTCTCCAGCTCCGCCGAGATGTCGAGGAGCTGCTGCAGCGTCGCCTCGGGCCCGGCGGCCTCGCCGCGCATGTCGCCAACGAGCTTGGTCAGCTCGGTGCCGAGCGCGCCGATCCGGGGCGACATCTCGCGGGCCCGCGCGAGGCCCAGCATCGACATCGTCTTGTAGGTCTCGATCTCGGACAGGCGCTGGACGACGCGGCCGGTGCGGCGCGGGCTGGTTCCCGGGCGGACGAAGACGCCGAAGCGCACGTGCCCCGCAGGGTCGATGCGGAAATCGCCCGCGACCACCGCCTCGCCGTCGAGCACCGAGGAGATGGCGAGGCTCTCGGCGACGAACCAGTCGTCGGCCTTCGCCGCGATCTCCTCCTCGGAGCCCATCAGCTCGACGCGGATCAGGGCCGAGGTGATCCGCTGGCCCGGCGCCTCGGCGAGCCAGTCCTCAGGAAAGAGCCCGAAGGTCTCGGCGTCGAAGGGCCTGGCGGCCGTACCCTGGCCGAAGAGCGTGTAGGTGACGAACTCGGTATGGCTTTCCCACTTCAGCCGAAGCTTGCCCAGGGGGCCGAAGTAGTGGGTCGCGCCGGGCTGGGGATGCGCGCCGCCGTGGCGGTCGAGAAGCTTCAGGAGGTGCGCCCGGTCGGCCTCGCGGTCGCGGCCGGCGGCGTCATCGGGGCGCTTGATGGCCAGGTAGGCGGCGCGGCAGGGCGCCTGAAGCACCGGGAAGGGGCGGGCGTGGAGCTCGTTGGCGAGCGCGTAGCGCAGCGGGTGGTCTTCGATCTTTGGCATCGCGGCTCGCCGGAGGGGTCTCACGGCGAGACTAATGGCTTTCGGGGGGCTGTAAACGGTCGCGGTGGGTATACGACAGTCGACTTGCAGGGGCGCTACAGGGCCGGGCTCTGCGGCAGCGGTCGCGCGGGGCTCGGTCGGATCGGGCCGGCGGTGCGTCGCGGCCGCCGGGGAGCGGGGAGGTCACAAGTCGGTTCTGACCGTTGTGTGGCGCTGAAGGCGAGGAGGGCGGCGCCCTATTTCCCGAGGAAGGAGGCGAGCAGGCCGCGCTTGCGGGGACCGACGCGCGACGGGCGGGCATTCCGCGTCCAGTCCAGGTGTTCCAGCAAGAATTCACCTTTGCGGACCTCGAGGATTTCCCGGGTCACGTGCGTCCAGCGCCAGAGTGCGCAGGTCAGGAAGGCGAAGCAAACAGACATGAAGAGCCAATAGATAATCACCCGGTACCTCCGATCGAATTCACCTGTCGGATCCGCGCAGCCGGCACCTGCCTAGGTGCCTCGCTGGGGGGTCCTCGCGGCCAGACTCGACGATAGGCCAGCGGACATGAACCGACGGTGAATTGCGGCAGGAGTTCCGAAGTTTCGTCAATGATTTGCCCAGATTCTTCTCACGCCACGATCTCACGGCTTTCGAACGCGGCGCAGCGGGTGGCGGCAGATAGGCGTGGCGCGTTGGCGAGGCGCTCTCGGCCCATGCGGTGACGGACCAGGGTCTGGCGGCGCGGGGCCCGGTCCAGCTTCCAGTGGCCGCTCCCCGCCACCCGGGAACACCGAGATCGCGGGCCGCTCCGGACCGGTGCATTCGGCTGAAAGCGGGAAGCGCCCTAGTGCCCGAGAACGGAGGCGAGGAAACCGCGCTTGCGGGGCGCCCTGCGCGGCCGGCGGGCCGTCTGGGTCCAGTCGAGGTGCTGCATCAGCTTCCCGGTCCTGCGTGACGCCAGCTTCCGCAGGGTCAAGCGCCAAAGCCCATAGGACAGGGCGGCAATCACGAGAAAGACAATGAGCCAATGAAGCAACATCCGAAACCCTCCTAACCACAAAAACAGACCGGGGGGTCTTGCGGCACACGGCTCCAAAATGGCCCGATTGTCGATTCCCCCACCGACACCTCTCGGAATAGCGGAGCGAAGATGAACCGGGGATGAATTTGGGCGCGTTCGGCAAGATTTCGCCACAGATTTGCCACGATCTGTTGCGCCGCTGCCGATCCCGCGCCGCCGCCCCCCGCGGCGACCGGCGGGGCAGGCGCTATTGACGCCGGGCGGCGCGCAGGAAGGCGGCGAGGCCGAGGACGGCGAAGCCGGCGGCGGCGAGGAATGTGGCCTCGGGGCCGACCGCTGCCCAGAGCCAGCCGGCGGCGAGGCTGGCGAGAAGGAGCGCGGCACCGGAGGCGAGGTTGAAGAACCCGAAGGCGGTGCCGCGGAGCTCGGCCGGCACAGTGTCGGCGACGAGCGCGGCGAGGAGCCCCTGCGACAGCGCAAGGTGCAGCCCCCAGAGCGCGGCGCCGGCGAAGACGGCGGCGAGCCCCGGCGCGGCGGCGAGCGTGAGATGGGCAGCGATGAGCGCGCCGAAGCCGAACGCGAGCAGGCCCCGGCGCCCGATCCGGTCGGAGAGGACGCCGACCGGGTAGGTGACGGCCGAGGAGACAACATTCATCACCACGAGGATCAGCGGCGAGAGCGCGAGGGCGAGGCCGAGATCCTCGGCGCGGAGGATCGCGAAGGCCTCGCTCATCCGGGCAAGCGTGAGGAACGCGCCTGCCGCGACGACTGTCCAGAAGGCGCGGGGCAGGCGGGCCAGCGTGGCGCGGTCGAGCTTCGGGGGCGGCGGCAGATCGGCCGGGCGGGGCGGCTCGCGGATGGCGAGGAGGAGGATCAGAACCGCTGCCGCACCCGGGATCACCGCCAGCCAGAACACCGCGCGGAAGTTGTCGGCCGTGGCCCACATCAGGAGCATGGCGAGGCCGGGCCCGACGAAGGCGCCGATGTTGTCGAGGCTCTGGCGCAGGCCGAAGGCGGCGCCGGCCATGCCCTCGGGCGCGAGGTCGGCCACCAGCGCGTCGCGGGGGGCGCCGCGGATGCCCTTGCCGACGCGGTCGGCGAAGCGGGCGCCGAGCACCCAGGCGGGGCCGGGGGCGAGGGCGAAGAAGGGCTTGGAGGCCGCGCCGAGGCCGTAGCCGAGGACGGCCAGCGGCTTGCGCCTGCCGGTCAGGTCGGAGAGCGCGCCGGAGAAGACCTTGGCGAAGTTGGCGGTGGCCTCGCCCACGCCCTCGATGAGGCCCACCAGGAGCGGGCTCGCGCCGAGCGCGGTGACGAGGAAGACCGGCAGGAGGCCGTGGATCATCTCCGAGGAGATGTCCATGCAAAGGCTGACGAGCCCGAGCGCCCAGATGCCCGAGGGGAGGCGGTTCATGCGGTCAACCGGCAAGTTCCAGGGCGCGCCGGAAAGCCGGACGTCCTCGGGCCGCGGACCCTGCGGCCGGAATGCACCCCCGCCCGCAGGTCATCACGAGCGCCCCGCCGAGGTCAGGTCCTGCGCACCGCCATGAACCGTCCGTCCGCCAGGCGTTGGCACTGCAATCCGCGCCGTGCCAGCTCGCGGTTGGCCGCCTCGCGCTCGGCGGCGCTCGTGGTGAACATCGCGGGGTTCGTGAAGTCGCAGAGACCCTGGCTGGACATGGAGCGCATGGTCTCGGGGTTCACGTCGAGGCAGCCCGCCAGCAGCAACGCCGAGGCCAGGATGGGAAGCAGACGAACGGGTGTCGCTTGCATGGGCGCCTCACTCGATCATCGGCAGCAGGGTGTCGACGCTCTTCTTGGCGTCGCCGTAGAACATCCGCGTGTTCTCCTTGTAGAACAAGGGGTTCTCGATCCCGGAATACCCCGTGCCCTGGCCCCGCTTGGAGACGAAGACCTGCTTGGCCTTCCAGACTTCCAGGACCGGCATGCCGGCGATCGGCGAGTTTGGGTCGTCCTGCGCGGCCGGGTTCACGATGTCGTTCGAGCCGATCACGATGGCGACGTCGGTCGAGGGGAAGTCGTCGTTGATTTCGTCCATCTCGAGGACGATGTCATAGGGCACCTTGGCCTCGGCCAGGAGCACGTTCATGTGGCCGGGAAGACGGCCCGCCACCGGGTGGATGCCGAAGCGGACCTCCTTGCCCTTGGCGCGGAGCTTGCGGGTGAGCTCGGCCACCGATTGCTGCGCCTGAGCCACCGCCATGCCGTAGCCGGGCACGATGATCACGCTGTCGGCGTCGTTGAGCGCCGCCGCGACGCCGTCGGCGTCGATGGCGATCTGTTCGCCCTCGATCGCCGCCGCGGGCTCGCCGGTGCCGCCGAAGCCGCCGAGGATCACGCTCACGAAGTGCCGGTTCATCGCCTTGCACATGATGTAGGAGAGGATCGCACCGCTGCTCCCCACGAGCGCGCCGACCACGATCAGGAGGTCGTTGCCGAGCGAGAAGCCGATCGCCGCCGCGGCCCAGCCCGAGTAGCTGTTCAGCATCGAGACCACGACCGGCATGTCGGCGCCGCCGATCCCCATGATCAAGTGATAGCCGATGAAGAGCGCGGCGAGCGTCATCAGGAAAAGGGGCACGAAGCCGCCGGTGCCGAAGTACCAGACCAGGCACAGGAGCGAGACGGCCGCCGCGCCGGCGTTGAGCATGTGCCCGCCCGGGAGCTTCTTCGCCGCGCTCGACACCCGTCCGGCGAGCTTGCCGTAGGCGATCACCGAGCCGGTGAAGGTCACCGCCCCGATAAAGACACCGAGAAAGAGCTCGACCCGCAGGATCGAAAGCTCCGCCGGCGACTTGTGCGCGATGAGCGCCGCGAAGCCCTTGAAGGCCTCGCGCGCCGCCTCGTCGGCGGCAAGCACCCGGCCGAGCTCAAAATGCGCGTTGAAGCCCACGAAGACCGCCGCGAGACCGACCAGCGAGTGCATCGCCGCGACGAGCTGGGGCATCTCGGTCATCTGCACCCGCTGAGCGATGTAGACGCCGATGATCCCGCCCGCCGCGATCAGCGGGATCGAGAGGAGCCACAGCCCCGATCCCGGCCCGATCAGGGTGGCCAGCACCGCCAGCGCCATGCCGACGATGCCGTACCAGACCGCGCGCTTGGCGCTTTCCTGGTTCGAGAGCCCGCCGAGGGCGAGGATGAAGAGGATGGCCGCGACGACGTAAGCCGCTGTGGTGAACCCGAAATCCATCTGACTCCCCCTTACGACTTCTGGAACATGGCGAGCATGCGCCGCGTCACGAGGAAGCCCCCGAAGATGTTGATTCCGGCCATGAACACCGAAAGCGCCGCGAGCAGGATCACGATGAACGAGCCCGAGCCGATCTGCATCAGCGCGCCGACGATGATGATCGACGAAATCGCGTTGGTGATCGCCATCAAAGGCGTGTGCAGCGCGTGGCTGACGTTCCAGATCACCTGGAAGCCGACGAAGACCGAAAGCACGAAGACGATGAAGTGCTGCATGAACGAGGGCGGCGCGACGAGCCCGACAAGCAGCATCAGCACGCCGCCGCTGGCCAGCAGCGTGACCTGGTTCCTGGTCTGCGCCCGGAAGAGCGCGAGCTCCTGCGACCGCCGCTCCTCGGGCGTCAGCTCCTTGGGCTTCTCCTTCGGCTTCGCCGCGGCGATCGCCTGCACCTTGGGCGGCGGCGGCGGGAATGTGATCTTGCCCTCGAAGGCGACCGTCGCGCCGCGGATGACGTCGTCCTCCATGTCGTGGACGATCTTGCCGTCCTTGCCGGGCGTCAGGTCGCTCAGCATGTGGCGGATGTTGTTGGCGTAGAGCGTCGAGGCCTGCGCCGCCATCCGGGAGGGGAAGTCGGTGTAGCCGACGATGGTCACGCCGTTCCCGGTGACGATCTTGTCGTCGGGCACGGTGAGGTCGCAGTTGCCGCCGCGCTCGGCGGCAAGGTCGACGATGACCGAGCCGGGCTTCATCGCCTCGACCATGTCCTTGGTCCAGAGCTTCGGCGCGGGGCGGCCCGGGATCAGCGCGGTGGTGATGACGATGTCGATCTCCGGCGCCAGCTCGCGGAACTTGGCGAGCTGCTTTTCGCGGAACTCCGGCGAGGATGGCGCGGCGTAGCCGCCG
>JBFKAV010000136.1:0-9104 GCA_041621405.1 Paracoccaceae bacterium | reverse complement strand
GGAGGAGGTCGAGATCGCCCTGTCCGGCGGTCATGGTGTAGGCGATGCGCATGGTTGACCTCGGTCAGCAGGGAAGGGGCAGGAAGTCGAGCGGGGTGCAGGGGGCGATGGTCTCGGACCCGGGGGGCAGGCGGACGAGGCCGTCGGCACCGGAAAGCGAGGCGATGCGGCCAGAGTGGACCGCGGCCGCCACCTCGACCGTCAGGGCTCCCCGATCGCGCCAGCGGGCAGGGCGGTACTCGGTGCGGCCGGGTCGGTGCCAGATGGGCTCGGCGCTGGTGACGGGGAAGGGAAGTCGCCGCTTCGTGGCGCCGGCGAGGCGGTCGAGAAGCGGCAAGCCGAGCACCTGCCAGACGACGAGGGCCGAGACCGGGTTGCCGGGGAGCGCGAGCACCAGCGCCGGCTCGAGCCGGGCCAGCGTGACCGGCTTGCCGGGCTTGATCGCGACGCCGGCAAAGCAGGTGGCGCCACCGAGGCGAGCGAGGGCAGGGGCGATGAAGTCGGCCGCGCCGACCGAGACGCCGCCGGTGGTGACGAGAAGATCCGCCTCCTCAGACAGCCGGGCGAGGAGCGCCTCCGTCTCCTCGAGCCGGTCGGGGGCGGCGCGGCAGTCGGCGAGCTCGGCGCCGGCCGCTTCGACGGCGGCCCGCATCATCGGGGTGTTGGCGTCCCAGATCGCGCCGCCGGGCAGGGCCGCGCCCGCGGGCACGAGCTCGTCGCCGGTGGTGAGGAGCGCGATCCGGGGCCGGCGACGGACCGTCAGGTGGCCCGCGCCCGCTGCCGCGGCGGCGCCGATCTCGCGCGGGCCGAGGCGAGTGCCGGCGGCGAGGACGCGGGCGCCCTCGGCCAGATCCTCGCCGCGGCGGCGGATGTTGGCGCCCGGTGCCGGGCGGCGGCGGAGGCGGATCCCGACGTGGGTCGGCTCTGTCTCCTCCTGCATGACGACGGCCTCGGCGCCGGCGGGCAACGGGGCGCCGGTGAAGATGCGGACGGCGGTGCCCGGGGAAAGGGCGAGGCCGCGGCCCTCGCCCGCGCGCAGGGTTCCGGCGACAGGCAGCTCCCAGGGCGGCGCGCCGCGAAGGTCTGAGAGGCGGAGCGCGTAGCCGTCCATCCCGGCATTGTCGAAGCGCGGCATCGCGGTGGCGGCGCGGACCTCGGCGGCCAGGACCCGGCCCCGCGCGGCGGCCAGCGGCACGGTCTCGCAGCCGGGAACCGGGCGGACCTCGCGGCCGATGATCGCGAGTGCCTCTTCGACGGAGACGAGGCCGCCCCTGGCGGCGTGACGGTCGCAGCCGCAGGCGAGGCCCGCGGTATCCCCTACCGACGTCATTGCGTCGCCTCCCGCGCAGCATGGCCGCGGGAGACGGTGCAGTCGAGGTTGCGCAGACGCCCGTCCTTCAGGCCGTAGATCAGCCCGTGCACCGAGATCTCGTCGCCGCGCTCCCAGGCGCGCTGCAGGATCGGCGTCTCGGCCACGCGGCGCACGCCCTCGACGACGTTCAGTTCCGCCAGCTTGTCGCGCTTCGCCTCGAGGTCGGGTAGCCGGGCGAGGTCGAGCGCGTAGGCACGGGCCAACCGGCGGATTGGCTCGAGCCAGTGGTCGGCGAGGCCGTGCGGGGAATCCTCGGTGGCGGCCTTGACGCCGCCGCAGCCATAGTGGCCGCAGACGATGATCTCGCGGATGGAGAGCGCCTCGACGGCGAATTCCAGTGCCGAGAGCAGGTTCATGTCGGAGGAATGGACCACGTTGGCCACGTTGCGGTGGACGAAGACCTCGCCGGGGTCGAGGCCGGCGACGACGTTCGCCGGCACCCGGCTGTCGGAGCAGCCGATCCAGAAGAATTCGGGCGCCTGCCGCGTGGCGAGGCGGGGGAAGTAGCCCGGCTCCTCGGCGCTGCGGCGGGCGGACCACTCGGCGTTACGTCTCAAGAGGTCGGTCAGCATCTCACTCTCCAAGGGCCTGGCCGCGACCACGGCGCTCCAGCATCCGCCGGCCCATGCCTTCGAGGTCCTCCGGCATGAGCCGCACGCGGGCGAGCGGCAGGATGATCGCGTTCTCGACGATCAGGTGGCGGCGCTCGGTCTCGGCCAGATCGGCGAGGCGTGCGCGCTCCTCCGGCGCGAGGCGGTCGGGTGCGGCGAGCAGTCGTTCGATCGCCTCGAGCGCCGCGGCGATGCCGGTTTCGGCGGCGTGGCGGTCGCGCGACAGCGCCTCGAGGGTGGGGCCGATCTCGTCTTCGGGCGCGGCGCGGGTGCGGAGTAGCGGAAACAGGTCCTCCTCCTCGTCGGCGACGTGCGCCGGCAACTCGTCGCGGAGCCAGTCGCGGAGCCGTCGCAGCGAACCGCGATCGGGCCGCTTGGCGGCGGCGGTCTCGGCCAGGAGCCGCGACGCCTCTCGCCGGCGCCAGTGGTTGGCGGCCAGGAGGTCGAGCGGGTTGGCCGGTACGCCGTCGGCGGCGGCGCCAGCGCCACCCGGTTCCGGCACTTCGGCGGCCCGGCTCACGGTGCGGCGACCTCCGGGGCGGCGAAGTCGACGCCCTCGATCTCGGCGCCGGCGGCAAGGCGGGCGAGGAAAGCCCGGGCGGAGCGCGCCCAGGCCATGCGCTGGAGCGCGTCCGCGACGCGCGGGCGGGCTGCCGCGTACGGCAGAGGCCGGGGCGACGCGAGCGCGTCAAGGCGGATCACGTGCCAGCCGTGGCGAGTGGCGACAGGCTCGGGTGTGATCCCGCCCTCGTCGAGGCGGCTGAGCGCGGCCTCGAACTCGGGAACAGAGTCGCCCGGCGAGAGTTGTCCCAGCGCGCCGCCGTTGGCCTTGGAGGGGCAGTCGCTCTCCCTCCGGGCGAGCCGGGCGAAGCCGGCCGGGTCGGCCTGCGCAGCCTCGACGAGGCCTCGGGCGCGGGCCTCGGCCGCGCGGAAGCCCTCGGCATCGCGCGGATCGGCTGCGACGAGGATATGCGAGGCCTCCCAGAGCGGCGGCGAGGCGAACCGCGCCGGGTCGCGTTCCCACTCGGCACGGATCTCGGCCTCGCCGGGCGCTTCGGCCTCGACCTCGGCGTCGAGCAGGCCGCGGATCAGCGCCTCCTCGGGCGTCTCGCGCCGCCCCTCGCCTAGATCGCGCGGCGCGGGGGCGAGGCCGCGGGCGCGGGCCTCCTGCAGAAGGAGCGCGCGCACCGCCAGCGCCCGCGCGGCGGCGCGCCAGGCCAGGCCCGGCTTGCCTTTGGGCGCGGGATGCATCTGCGCCTCGGCGGCGATGGCGCTGGCCGGAATCAGTTCGCCGTTGACGCGGACCTTGGGGAAAAGCGGGGCCATCGCCGGGCTACTCCGCGGGTTTGGCGGGCCGGGTCGCCGCTCCGCGGGCCGGCAGCTGCGCCGAGCGGCGCGAGCGCACGATCTGGTAGCCCGGGCGCCAGAGGTAGCGGATCGGCACCGAGAGCATGTGCACCAGCCGGGTGAAGGGGAAGACCAGGAAGATCGTCAGCCCGAGGAACAGGTGCGCCTTGAACACGGGCGCCGCGTCGGCCACGTAGTCGGCCGCGCCGCCCTGGAAGGTGAAGATCATCTGCGCCCAGGTCATGAAGCGCACCATCTCCTCGCCGTCGAGGTGCTGGGCCGAGACGACGATGGTGCCGAGCCCGAGCACGAGCTGTGCGATCAGGAGCGCCAGCACGGCGATGTCGGCGACGCTCGAGGTGCGGCGGATGCGCGGGTCGGTCCAGCGGCGGTGGAACAGAATCACCCCGCCCGCCAGCGCCATGACGCCGGCGATGCCGCCGACGACGATGGCCAGGAGCTGCTTGGCGCCGTGGCTTATGCCGATGGCGTCGAAGAAGGCAATCGGGGTGAGCAGCCCGATCAGGTGGCCGAAGAAGATCACCAGCACGCCGACGTGGAACAGGACTGAGCCGATGATCAGCTGCCGCCGCCTGAGGAACTGCGAGGACGAGCTCTTCCAGGTGAAGGGGTCGCGCTCGTAGCGGGCGATCGAGCCCAGGATCATCACGGCGAGCGCGATGTAGGGGTAGATGCCGAAGACGAAGTTGTTCATCTCGTGCCTCCGTTACTCGGCCGCGCGGCTGGGCGCGGTGGAGGGGGGATCCATGCGCGCGAGGATGTCGCGCACCTGAGGGCAGCCCTGGTTCGGGTCCGGGGCGAAGCGGACCTCGGCCTCCTCCCAGACTCGGTCGAGCGCCTCGAGGTCGGCCGGGTCATCGTCGGGCGCCTCGAGCAGTTCGGCCAGCGCCTCGGCGTCGGGCTTGGCGCCGGCGAGCGCCGAGAGCGCGGCCAAGGCGGCGGCATAGGGGCTCTCGCGCCGCACCAGCCTGGTGTGCAGCGCCTCGAGGATGTGGGCCGCGTCGGCCAGGGACTCCTTCGCCTCGCGCGCGGGGCGCGTGGCGAGGAACTCGAGCAGCATCGGCAAGTGGTCGGGAAGCTCCGATGTGGCCGGCTCGAAGCCCGCCGCCCGGTAGGTCTCCAGAAGCGAGACCATCGCTCCGCCGCGCGCCCGGCTTTCGCCGTGGACGTGCTCGAAGAGGTTCAGCGACAGCGTCCGCGAGCGGTCGAAGAGCGCCGTGTAGCGCTCCTCGAGGTCGTAGATGTCGCCGTCCTCGAGCGTGGCGAGGAGCTGGCGCAGGCCTTCGCGCAGGCGGCGCGAGAGGCGGCGGTCGGCGTCGAGCGCCGCGCCGATCTCGGGCAGCGCCGCCTTCAGCTCGGTGCTTGGGTAGCTCAGCAGCACCGAGAGCGATTTCAGCGTCAGGTCCATCACATCGCCTCCGGCATCTTCAGGGGCCGCTTCTTGCCGCCGAACAGCGAGCCTTCGCTGATCCCGGTCGAGCAGGCGTTGCCGTCGGTGAAGCCGCAGCCGCCGCGCAGGTCGTAGGCTTCCTCGACCTGCTCGCGGTGACTGGTGGGGATCACGAAACGGTCCTCGTAATCGGCGAGCGCCATGATCCGGTACATGTCCTCGATCACCCGGCCGGAGAGGCCGGCGCGGGCGGCGATGCCTTCGTCCTCGACGCCCTCGATCGACTTGGCGCGCATGTAGGCGCGCATCGCCAGCATCCGCTCCAAGGCCTGCACCACCGGCGCCTCGTCGCCCGCGGTCAGCATGTTGGCGAGGTAGCGCACCGGGATCCGCAGGCTCTTGACGTCGGGCATCGCGCCGTCGGTGCCGATCTTGCCCGTCTCGGCGGCGTTCTGGATCGGCGAGAGCGGCGGGATGTACCAGACCATCGGCAGGGTGCGGTATTCTGGATGCAGCGGGAAGGCCACCTTCCACTCCATCGCCATCTTCCACACCGGGCTTTCCTGCGCCGCCCGGATCCAGTCGTCGGGGATGCCGTCGGCGCGGGCGGTCTCGATCACCACCGGGTCGTGCGGGTCGAGGAACACGTCGAGCTGGGCGTCGTAGAGGTCGGTCACCTTCTCGACGCTCGCCGCCGCCTCGATCTTGTCGGCGTCGTAGAGCATCACGCCGAGATAGCGGATGCGGCCGACGCAGGTTTCCGAGCAGACGGTGGGGTTGCCGCTCTCGATCCGCGGGTAGCAGAAGGTGCACTTCTCCGACTTACCCGTGGACCAGTTGTAGTAGATCTTCTTGTAGGGGCAGCCCGAGACGCACATCCGCCAGCCGCGGCACTTCTCCTGGTCGATGAGGACGATGCCGTCCTCCTCGCGCTTGTAGATCGCGCCGGAGGGGCAGGAGGCGGCGCAGGCCGGGTTCAGGCAGTGCTCGCAGAGCCGGGGGAGATACATCATGAAGGTGTTCTCGTATTCCCCGTAGATCTCCTTCTGCACGCCCTCGAAGTTGTAGTCCTGGCCGCGCTTGGAGAACTCTCCGCCGAGGATCTCCTCCCAGTTCGGGCCCTTCTCGATCTTCTCCATCCGCTCGCCGGAAATCGCCGAGCGCGGCCGCGCCGTCGGGAAGGCCTCCATCTCGGGAGCCGATTTCAGGTGGTCGTAGTCGAAGTCGAAGGGCTCGTAGTAGTCGTCGATCTCCGGCAGGTCGGGATTGCCGAAGATGTTCGCCAGGATCCGCCACTTGCTGCCCTGCTTGGGATGGATCTGGCCCGACGCGGAGCGTTCCCAGCCACCGTTCCAGCGCTTCTGGTTCTCCCAGTCGGTCGGATAGCCGGTGCCCGGCTTGGTCTCGACGTTGTTGAACCAGGCGTATTCGACGCCCTCGCGGCTGGTCCAGACGTTCTTGCAGGTGACCGAACAGGTGTGACAGCCGATGCATTTGTCGAGGTTCAGCACCTTGCCGATTTGCGCGCGCACTCTCATTCCGCGGCCTCCTTCTGGGTTGCCGGCCGGTCGAGCCAGTCGACCTTGCGCATCTTCCTGACGATCACGAACTCGTCGCGGTTCGAGCCGACGGTTCCGTAGTAGTTGAAGCCCCAGGACTGCTGGGCGTAGCCGCCGATCATGTGAGTGGGCTTCAGGACCGCCCGGGTGACCGAGTTGTGGATGCCGCCCCGCTTGCCGGTGATCTCCGAGCCCGGCGTGTTCACGATCTTCTCCTGGGCGTGGTACATGAAGGTGGTTCCGTCCTTCATGCGCTGCGAGACCACCGCGCGCGCGGTCAGCGCGCCGTTGGCGTTGTAGAGCTCGACCCAGTCGTTATCGACGATGCCCGCCGTCTTCGCGTCATTCTCGGAGATCCAGATCACCGGGCCGCCGCGGTTGAGCGTGAGCATCAGGAGGTTGTCGGAATAGGTGGAGTGGATGCCCCATTTCTGGTGCGGGGTGATGAAGTTCAGCACCACGTGGGGCTGGTTGTCGCGGGCGTCGCGGTTGATCTCGGCCGTGATCGTCTTCAGATCGACCGGCGGCCGGTAGGACATGAGACCCTCCCCGAACGCCCGCATCCACAAATGATCCTGGTAAAGTTGCTGGCGTCCCGTGAGCGTGCGCCATGGGATCAGTTCGTGGACGTTGGTATAGCCTGCGTTGTAGCAGACCTTCTCGCTCTCGAGCCCCGACCAGGTCGGCGAAGAGATGATCTTCCTCGGCTGGGCGGCGATGTCGCGGAAGCGGATCTTCTCGTCCTCCTTCGGCACCGCGAGGTGGGTGTGGTCGCGCCCGGTGTTCTTGCCGAGCGCGGCCCAGGCCTTGACGGCAACCTCGCCGTTGGTCTCGGGCGCCAGCATCAGCACCGCCTCGCAGGCGTCGATGTCGGTCTCCATCTTCGGGCAGCCCTTGGCCGGGCCGTCCGCCCAGGCGCCGTTGAGCTTGCGCAGCGCCTCGACCTCGTGCTCGGTGTTCCAGGCGATGCCCTTGCCGCCGTTGCCGACCTTGTCCATCAGAGGGCCGAGCGCCACGAATCGGTCGTAGAGCGCGGGGTAGTCGCGCTCGACCGCGACGAAGTTGGGCGCGGTCTTGCCGGGGATCAGGTCGCATTCGCCCTTCCTCCAGTCCTTGACCTGGTCCTGGGCGATCTCGGCCGGGGTGTCGTGCAGGATCGGCAGGGCGACGATGTCGGTCTCCTTGCCCAGCACTTCCGGCGCCACGTCCTGGAACTTGCGGGCGATGGCGCGGAAGATCTCCCAGTCCGACTTCGACTCGTAGGCCGGGTCCACCGCCGCCTGCAGCGGGTGGATGAAGGGGTGCATGTCGGAGGTGTTGAGGTCGTTCTTCTCGTACCAGCTCGCCGTCGGCAGCACGATGTCGGAATAGACCGCCGTCGTGCTCATGCGGAAGTCGATGCAGGTCAGAAGGTCGAGCTTGCCGCGTGGCGCCTCGTCGTGCCACTTCGCCTCCTTCGGGAGCTGCCGCCCTTCCTCGCCGAGGTCGCGCCCCAAGACGCCGTGATCGGTGCCGAGGAGGTGCTTGAGGAAGTACTCGTGGCCCTTGCCCGAGGAGCCGAGCAGGTTCGAGCGCCAGACGAAGAGGTTCCGCGGCCAGTTCGCCGGATCGTCCGGGTCCTGGCAGGACATCTCCAGATCGCCCGACTTCAGCTGCTCGGCGACGTAGGGCGCGATCTCCTTGCCCGCCGCCTTGGCGGCCTTCGCCACCTCAAGGGGGTTGGTCTTCAGCTGCGGGGCGGAGGGCAGCCAGCCCATCCGCTCGGCGCGGATGTTGTAGTCGATGAGGCTAATGTCCCAGTCACCCTCGGGTGCGGTGGGCGAGAGGATCTCGCCCGACGTCAGCGTCTCGTAGCGCCACTGGTCGGTATGGGCGTACCAGAACGAGGTGGAG
Source organism: Paracoccaceae bacterium (assembly GCA_041621405.1). Lineage (GTDB taxonomy): Bacteria > Pseudomonadota > Alphaproteobacteria > Rhodobacterales > Rhodobacteraceae > JBFKAV01. The sequence continues at coordinate 911 of JBFKAV010000136.1, read as the reverse complement.
TTCATCTGCCGGGGCGGGCGGCCCCAGTCGAGCGCGAAGGCGACCGGCGCCCAGCCGGTCTGCGGACGGAGCTTCTCCTGGCCGACGTAATGCGCCCAGCCGCCGCCCGACTGGCCCACGCAGCCGCACATCACCAGCATGTTGATGACGCCCCGGTAGTTCATGTCCATGTGGAACCAGTGGTTCATCGCGGCGCCGATGATGACCATCGACTTGCCTTCGGTCTTCTCGGCGTTGGTGGCGAACTCGCGGGCGACGTGAACGATCTTTTCGGCCGCGACGCCGGTGATCTTCTCGGCCCAGGCGGGCGTGCCGGGGACGTCCGCGTCGAAGCCCCTGGCCACCCAGTCGGCGCCGAGGCCGCGGTCGAGCCCGTAATTGGCGCAGAGTAGGTCGAAGACGGTGGCGACCATGACCTCGCCCTTGGCGAGCTTGACGCGTTTCGCGGGCACGTTGCGGGTGAGGATATCGGGCCTTGTGTCGCCGGTGGTGAATGCCTCGGTCGCGGCGCCGCCGAAATAGGGGAAGTCGACGCCGACCACGTCGTCGCGGTGCTCCTCGAGCACGAGCGACATCCGGAGCTTGGCCTCGGCGCCGCCGGCCTTCTCCTCGAGGTTCCACTTGCCCTGCTCGCCCCAGCGGTAGCCGACCGAGCCATTGGGCGAAACGAGGTCGCCGGTGGCGGCGTCGACCGCCAGCGTCTTCCATTCGGGGTTGTTGGTCTCGCCGAGCTTGCCCTTGAGGTCCTCGGCACGCAGGAACCGGCCGGGCACGAGGCGGCCGTCCTTCTCGTCGAGCCGGACCAGCATCGGCATGTCGGAATACTTGCGGCAGTACTCCTCGAAATACTCAGCCTGCCGGTCGAGGTGGAACTCGCGCAGGATCACGTGGCCCATGGCCATCGCCAGCGC
>JBFKAV010000135.1:0-9164 GCA_041621405.1 Paracoccaceae bacterium | reverse complement strand
GCGCGGCCAGCGCCGCCTCGGTCGCCGCCTTGCCGCGGAAGTCCTTGTCGAGCTTGACGAAGCGCATCACGTCGGCCTCGGGCAAGGTCACCTCGTTGGTCAGCTCGCCGGCACCCTTGAAGCCCTTCTCCATCCGCATCGCGTTCATCGCGAAGGAACCGGTATCGGCGAGACCGTGCTTCTCGCCGGCGGCCCTGAGGGCAGCGTAGACCGGCGCAAGATGCGCCATCGGCGTATGCAGCTCCCACCCGAGTTCGCCGGCATAGGACATGCGCATCGCCTGCACCGGCTGGCCGGCGACGGCGATGTCCTGCGACGAGAGCCACGGGAAGGCGGCTTTCGAAAGATCGGCCTCGGTGCAGGCGGCGAGGATGTCGCGAGCCCGCGGCCCCTGCAGAGCCAGGGCGCCGTACTCGGCGGACTGGTTGTGCAGCGTGACCTCAGAACCGGCGGGAATGTGGTGCGCGAGCAGGTCCATCACGCGCTGCTCGAAGAACGCCGCGCATGTCAGATAGAACCAGTTCTCCGCCAGCCGGACGATCGTCACCTCGGCCTCGATCCGCCCGGCATCGTTCAAAAGGTGGGTGAGGATGATCCGCCCGTCGCGCGCCGGCAGGCGGTTTGGGACCATCGCGTCGAGGAGCTCCCCCGCGTCGCGGCCCGCGATCTCGATCTTGGCGAAGGAGGAGATGTCCATGACGCCTGCGCATTCGCGCACGGCGCGGCATTCGGCGGCGACGATCTCGTGCACCGGGCTGCGACGGAAGGAATAGTGGTCGCGCTGGGCGATGCCGCCCTTGGCGAACCAGCGCGGGCGTTCCCAGCCGTAGATCTCCTCGTGCACGGCGCCCTTGGCCTTCAGCGTCTCGTAGAGCGCGGAGGTCTTCACCGGCCGGGCGCCCAGGCGGTTGAAATGCGGGAACGGGATCTCGTGGCGGAGGAGGTAGTCCTCCCTGGCCTTGGTGACCTGGTAGGCCTGGTCGGCGTAGGCACCGAAGCGGCGCGGGTCGAACTCGCGCATGTTGATCTCGGCGGCGCCGTGCACCATCCAGCGGGCGAGCTCGCGCGTGAGGCCCGGGCCCCAGCCGATGCCGATCTGGGTGCCGCAGCAGCACCAGTAGTTGCGCAAGGCCGGCGCGGGGCCGATCAGCGGGTTGCCGTCGGGCGGGTGGCTGATCGCGCCGTGCACCGCGCGCTTGATGCCGAGCTCGGCCAGGACCGGCATCCGGTCCATCGCGTTCTCGAGCCAGGGCATGATCCGGTCATAGTCGGGCTCGAAGAGCTCGTTTTCCGCCTCCCACGGGCAATGTTCCTCCCAGACCGTGTTCGGATTGGCCTTCTCGTAGATGCCGATGAGGCCCGATTTCTGCTCCATCCGGATGTAGCCCGAGACCAGGCGGTCGTCGCGCACCACCGGGAGCTCCCTGTCGAGGTCCTCGAACTCCGGAACCGTGTCGGTGATCAGGTAGTGGTGCGTCATCGAGGTTGCGGGCAGGTCGTAGCCCGACCAGAGCGCGATCTGCCGGGCATAGGTGCCGCCGGCATTGACGACATGCTCGCAGGCGATGGCGCCCTGCTCGCTTTCGACCAGCCATTCGCCGTTTGGTCGGCGCGTGACCATCGTCGCCCGGCAGCGGCGGATCACCCTGACGCCGAGCTGCCGCGCCCCCTTGGCCAGTGCGAAGGCCGCGCCGGCGGGATCGATATGGCCGTCGTCGGGCGTGTGCAGCGCCGCCTTTACGCCCTCGAGGTTGTAGAACGGGTGCAGCTCGCGGATGCGCTCGGGGCCGACGATTTCCATCGGGAAGCCGAGGCCCTTGCCCACCGAGATCGTCTGCCTGAGCCAGTCGAGTTCGTCCTCGGTATAGGCCAGGCGCAGCGAGCCGCAGCCGTGCCAGGTGACGCTCTGCCCGGTCTCCGCCTCGAGCACCCTGGAATAGAGGTCGATGTTGTAGCCCACGCACTTGCCCAGGCCGTAGCTCGAGGTCGAATGGGTGATCTGCCCGGCCGCGTGCCAGGTCGAGCCCGAGGTGAGCTCGGCCTTCTCCAGAAGCACCACGTCGGTCCAGCCCTCGTGCGCCAGATGGTAGGCGAGCCCGCAGCCCATGATCCCGCCGCCGATGATGACCACGCGGGCCTGGGCGGAAAGTTCGGTGCTCATGAAGCGCCCCTCGCTCGTGGCGGGCCGCGCGGCTGTTGCCGGCGGCTGGAATTCGCTCGACAGGGTAATGAGACAGATATACCATCGTCAATCATGAATGCTACATCTGTAACAACGCCACTCCTGGAGCGTCTTTCGAGCGAGTGGGAGAGCCTGACGCCCGAGGCGCAGAAGGCCGCAAGGTACGTGCTGGAGAACCCCAACGAGGTCGGCGTCTCGACGGTGCGCGAGATCGCCAGGGCGGCGCAGGTGTCGCCGAACACCGTGGTGCGGATGGCCCGCCAGGTGGGCTTCGAGGGCTACGAGGATTTCCGTGCGCCGTTCCGCGAGGCGATCCGGCAGGGCAGCGCGTCGTTCCCCGACCGCGCCCGCTGGCTGCAGGAGACCCGTGCCCGCGGCGGGATGGGCGGGCTTCTGGCCGACATGGTGGCGAGCGCGCTCCGCAACATCGAGGAGACTTTCGCGCGGACCGACGAGAAGGCCCTGAGGCAGGCGGCCGAGGCGATTTGGAACGCGCGCGCGGTCTATACCCTGGGCGTCGGCGTCAACAACGCAAATGCCCGCAACTTCACTTACCTCGCCTCGACCGGGATGGTGCAGTTCCACGCCATTCCGCGCGCCGGCTCGGTGCCGGCCGACGACCTTGCCTGGGCCGACGCCCGCGACGTGCTGATCGCCATCACAGCGCACCCTTACCGGACCGAGGTGGTCGAGACGGTGAAGCTGGCGCGCGATCAGGGGCTGACGGTTATCGCGATCTCCGACAGCCCCGCCTCGCCGATCATCCGCGCGGCCCGGCACGGCTTCGTCGTCGCGGTCGACACGCCGCAGTTCTTCCCCTCGTCGGTGTCGATCATCGCGCTCCTCGAGACGCTCCTGTCCTTCGTCATCGCCGTGGCGAGCCCCGAGATCGTCGGACGGGTCGAGACCTTCCACGCGCGCCGGCGCGAGCTCGGAATCTACCACGAGGACATCAAATGACCGCCCCGCTCACGCGAACGCTCGAGGCGCGTTACTACACCGACCCGGCGATCTTCGAGAATGAGCGGCGGGGGCTCCTCGCGCGGAGCTGGCAGTTCGCCGGGCACGAGAGCGCTGCGCCCGATCCGGGCGACTACTTCGCCTTCGAGATCGCCGGGGAGAGCCTCTTCTGCATCCGAGGCCGGAATGGCGCGCTGAGGACCTTCTACAACGTCTGCCAGCACCGCGCGCATCAGCTGGTCGAAGGCTCGGGCTCGACCCGCGTGGTGGTCTGCCCCTACCACGCCTGGACCTACGAGCTCACCGGCCAGCTGCGCTCGGGGCCGAACCTGAAGGCCGCCGGGATCGCCCGCGAGAGCGTCTGCCTGACCGCAGTGCGCACCGAGCTGTTCCACGGCTTCATCTTCGTCAACCTCGACCCCGACGCCCTGCCGATGGACGACTGGTATCCGGGCGTGCGCGCAGAGCTCGCGGACTACGTGCCGAACATCTCCGAACTGAAGCCGCTGGAATGGGTCGAGGTTCCCGAGAAGTGCAACTGGAAGGTCTCGGTCGAGAACTACTCCGAGTGCTACCACTGCTCGATCAACCACCCGACCTTCGCGACCGGCGTGATCCGGCCCGAGACCTACGATATCCAGCCGATGAAGAAGGGCTACGCCCTGCGCCACACGACCGAGTGCCAGGACCTGTCCAAGATGACCTATCCGATCGACCCCTCAGTCCCGCACGGCGGCGAGTACCGGTCCTTCTTCCTCTGGCCGATGTTCTCGTTCCAGGTCTATCCGGGCAACGTTCTGAACACCTACCACTGGCGCGCGCAGGACGTGGACCATTGCACCGTCTGGCGCGGCTGGTACACGCCCGGCGGCATCGACAGCGAGGTGATCCGGCGGCTCGCGGTGCAGGACCGGGCAACGACCGTCGAGGAGGACATCCGGCTGGTCGAAAGCGTGCAGAAGGGGCTGAAGAGCCGGGGCTACAGACCCGGTCCCCTGGTGCTGGACCCGGCCTGCGGGTTGAACTCGGAGCATTCCGTCCGGAAGCTGCAGCAATGGATGCGGGAGGCGGTGGATGGCTGAGATCGAGCCCTATTGGCGGAACCACGTCGGCGGCAAGTGGGTCGATGGCGGCGCAGGCCGGATCGAGGTGACCGATCCGGCGACCGGGGAGACGCTCGCGGAGCAGGCGCTGGCCGATGCCGCCGACGTCGACCGCGCGGTCGCGGCGGCAAGCGCCCTGCACCGGTCCGGGGCGCTGTCGCGGCTGCGCCCGGTCGAGCGCGGCCGCATGGTTCAGGCGATGGGGCGCTGGCTGCTCGAGCACGTCGACGAGATCGCGCCGATCCTGACCCGCGAGCAGGGCAAGCCGCTTTGGGAGGCGCGGATCGAGATCGAGGGCGCGGCCCGCTATTTCGAGTACTACGGCAACCAGGCCGAGACGCTCGAAGGCCGGTCGATCCCGCTCGGGGCGGGGTATTTCGACTTCACCGCTTATGAGCCCTACGGCGTCTCGGCCCAGATCATCCCCTGGAACTACCCGATGGAGATGACGGCGCGCTCGCTCTCGGCGGCGCTGGCCACCGGGAATGCCTGCGTGATCAAGTCGCCGGAGCTGGCACCGCTGACGAACGCCTATCTCGCCCGCGCGGCCGAGGCGGCGGGGCTGCCGGACGGCGCCGTCAATATCCTCTGCGGCCTGGGGTCGGTGGCGGGGGCGGCGCTCTCGGCGCACCCGGGCGTGAATCAGATCGTGTTCACCGGCTCGGTGGCCACCGGCATCGCCATCGCCACGGCGGCGGCGCAGAACGTGGTGCCTTGCGTCCTGGAGCTCGGCGGCAAGTCGGCGGCGCTGGTCTGCGAGGACGCCGATCTCGACGCCTTCGAGACCGACATCCGCTGGGGCATCTACTTCAACGCCGGGCAGGTCTGCTCGGCGATGTCGCGCCTCGTGGTCCACGAAAGCCGCCACGACGAAGTGGTGGAACGGGCCGTGGCCATCGCCCGGTCGCTCTCGGTGGGGCCGGGCATCGAGCGGCCGGAGCATGGCGCAAACATGGGCGCGATGATCAGCGAGGCGCAGCGCGACCGCGCCGAGCGCATGGTGGCCGACGCCGCCGCGGCGGGCGCGAGCGTCGCCATCGGCGGCCGCAAGCTGAACCGCCCTGGCGCCTTCCTCGAGCCCACGGTGCTGACCGGCGTCCGCCCCGACATGGTGATCGCGCGGGAGGAGGTCTTCGGCCCGGTGCTGTCGGTGATCCCATACCGCACCGAGGCCGAGGCGATCCAGATCGCCAACGGCACCGACTATGGGCTGGTGGGCGGCGTCTTCACCCGTGACCTCGACCGCGCGATGCGCGCCGCCCGCGACATCCGCGCCGGCCAGGTCTTCGTCAACGAGTGGTACGCGGGCGGCGTCGAGACCCCCTTCGGCGGCTACGGCAAGTCGGGCTACGGCCGCGAGAAGGGGCGCGAGGCACTGATGAACTACGTCCAGACCAAGAATGTCGCGATCAGGCTGGGAGGCCAGGCATGAGCAGCTTCGACGAGGACCTGTTCGAGAAGGGGCTGGCCGAGCGCAAGGCGACGCTCGGCGCCGACTATGTCGAGAAGAACCTCGCCGCGGCCGACGAATTCACCCGGCCGTTCCAGGAGGCGATGACCGCCTGGTGCTGGGGCTTCGGCTGGGGCGACGACACGATCGACGCCAAGACCCGGAGCATGATGAACCTCGCCATGATCGGTGCGCTCGGCAAGATGCACGAGTGGGAGATCCATTGCCGCGGCGCGCTCAACAACGGCGTCAGCAAGGACGAGATCCGCGCCATCATCCACGTCGTCGGCATCTATTGCGGCGTGCCGCAGGCGCTCGAGTGCTTCCGCATCGCCCGGAAGGTGCTGGAGGAGCGCGGGCTCTGAGCGAGAGCCGCATTGTATGCGCGTTGTGCACATGTTGTGATCGGTGCGCGCAGGGGCTAGTCTCGGCCGCGAATGCTGGCCCACGGCGACGGCAATGCTCCCGGACCGTCGGCCAACGTCTGCGGGGAGAGTCATGAGCCGGACGGATAAGGACCGCCTCTACGCCGATCTCAAGCGCAAGATCGTGACGCTGGAGCTCGCCCCGGGCGCGCATCTCGACGAGACCACGCTCAGCGCCGAATACGGCATGTCCCGCACGCCGCTGCGCGACGTGTTCCGCCAGCTTGCCGGCGAGGGCTACATCGAGATCCGCGACAATCGCGGCACCATCGTCTCGCCGATGAGCCACAAGACCCTGCGCGACTTCTTCCAGACAGCGCCCATGATCTACGCCTCGGTGGCGCGGCTGGCCGCCCAGAACGCGACGCCGGCGCAGATCGCCGAGCTGCGGGCGGTGCAGGCGCGGTTCCGGACGGCGGTGGACGCCGGGGCGGCCGAGGACATGGTGTACTGGAATGACCGCTTCCATTACGTCATGGGCGAGATGGCCGACAACCAGTACCTGATGCCGAGCCTGCAGCGGCTGCTGATCGACCATGCGCGCATCGGCCAGACCTTCTGGCGCGCCCGCGACGCGGAAATGCGCGCGCGGATCGCGGCCGCGGCCGACCAGCACGACCAGTTCATCGACCTGATCGAGGCCGGCGACGCCGAAGCCGCGGTGGCGCTGACGCTGGACCACTGGGCGCTGTCGCGCGACCACATGGAGATCTTCGTGCGCCCCGATCCCCTGCCGATCGACACCGCCGCCTCGGCCTGACGCCGCGCTTGCAGGCGGGGTGCGATCCGCGTATATTGTACACAGATTGTATACGGGAGCGGGCCCATGCGATTCGAGGGCATCTACACGCCGATCGTCACTCCCTACCACGACGATCACGCGATCGACCGCGACCGCTTTGCCGAAGTCGCCGAGCGGCTGGTTGCCGCCGGGGTGCATGGCATCGTCGTTGCCGGTACCACCGGCGAGTACTATGCCCAGACCGCCGAGGAGCGGGCCGGACTGATGCGCCTCGCCAAGGAGGTGATCGGCGACCGGCTGCCGCTGATCGTCGGCACCGGCGCGATGCGGACCGAGGAGTCGATCTGGTACGCCGAGGAGGCCAAGGCGGCGGGCGCCGACGCGATCCTGGTCGCCACGCCGCCTTACGCGGTGCCGACCCCGCGCGAGAACGCGCTGCACGCGCTGGCCGTGGACCGGGCGGTCAACCTGCCGATCATGCTCTACAATTATCCGGGCCGGATGGCGGCCGAGATGGACGCGGAATATCTCGACCGGGTAGGCCGCAGCCCCAATTTCTGCGCCATCAAGGAAAGCTCGGGCGACATCAACCGGGTGCACATGCTGGCCCGCGACTATCCGCATATCCAGCTTTCCTGCGGCATGGACGATCAGGCGCTGGAGTTCTTTGCCTGGGGTGCGCGGAGCTGGGTCTGCGCCGGGTCGAACTTCGCGCCCGAGGCGCATATCGCGCTCTGGCGCGCCTGTGCCGTGGAGGGCGATTTCGCCAAGGGGCGGGCGATCATGACGGCAATGCTGCCCCTGATGCGGGTGCTCGAGCAGGGCGGCAAGTTCGTCCAGTGCATCAAGCAGGGGCTCAGCTTGCGCGGGCTGCCGGTCGGCCCGCCACGGCGGCCGCTGCAAGACTTGAACAAGGATGAGAAGCGCGAGCTGGCCGAGACCGTGCGGGTCATGGACTCGGCGATCGCTCGGATCGAGGCGGAGGCGGCGGCACCGGGGAAGGTGCGGAAGCTGCGGGCAGGAGAGTAGGATGAGCGAGCTTTTGACCCGCGCCGAATACGGCGCAATTGCCGCGGAACTGACGCCGCCACGGACCGCATTCGTCGACGGGGCCTTCCGGGCCGTGAAATCGGGGGCGAGCTTCGCCAGCGTGAACCCGGCCACCGGCGAGACCCTGGCGGAGATCGCCGCCTGCGGCGCCGAGGACGTCGATTTCGCCGTCGCCAAGGCGCGCGAGGCCTTCGAGTCCGGCCGCTGGTCGCGGCTGCATCCGGGCGACCGCAAGCGGACCCTGATCCGGCTGGCGAAGCTGATGCGTCGAAACCGGCACGAACTCGCGGTGATGGAGAGCCTCGATTCCGGCAAGCCGATCCGCGACTGCGAGTCGATCGACTTGCCGGAGGCGATCAACACGCTGATCTGGCACGCCGAGGCGATCGACAAGATCTACGACCAGGCCGCCCCGGTCGGCGACGACGCCATGGCCGTGATTGCCCGCGAGCCGATCGGGGTCGTCGGGCTGGTGCTGCCCTGGAACTTTCCGCTCCTGATGCTGGCCTGGAAGATCGGGCCGGCGCTGGCCGCCGGCTGCTCGGTGATCGTGAAACCCGCCGAACAGACCCCGCTCACCGCGCTGAAGGTGGCCGAGCTGGCGATGGAGGCCGGCATCCCGCGCGGGGTCTTCAACGTCGTCACCGGCAACGGGCCCGGAGCGGGGGAACCGCTGGGCCTGCACCCGGACGTCGACATGATCTCGTTCACCGGCTCGACCGAGACCGGGAAGCGCTTCCTGCGCTATTCCGCGGACTCCAACCTCAAGAAGATCACGCTGGAATGCGGCGGCAAGAACCCGGCCGTGGTGCTGGAGGATGCCGAGGACCTCGACCTGGTGGCCGGGCACCTGGTCAACGCCGCGTTCTGGAACATGGGTGAAAACTGCTCGGCCAATTCGCGGCTGATCGTGCACGAGGCGGTGAAGGCCCCGTTGATGGAGCGCATCCTCGCCCGCGCGCGCGATTGGCGCACCGGCGACCCGCTCGACCCGTCGAACCACCTGGGCGCGCTGGTTGATGCCGAGCATTTCCGCAAGGTCTGCGGCTATCTGGAGAAAGGTCGCGCCAGCGCCCGCGTGGTGCTGGGCGGCGAAGGCAAGGCCGGCTACGTCGCGCCGACGATCTTCGACGAGGTCAAGCCCGGCGACCCGCTGGCGCGGGAGGAGATCTTCGGGCCGGTGCTCTCGGTGGTCACCGTCGCCAGCGCAGAGGAGGCGGTGGCGGTCGCCAACGACACGCCCTACGGGCTC
>JBFKAV010000134.1:0-9353 GCA_041621405.1 Paracoccaceae bacterium | reverse complement strand
GGCCGCCAGGTTGGCACCGTCAGCTCCATCGCCTTCGGCCACAGGGTCGGCAAGCTCCTCGCGTTCGCCTACGTGAAGCCCGACTTCGCCGCTCCCGGGACCGAGCTCGAGGTCCTGATCATGGGCGAGCCACGCCGGGCGCGGGTGCTGGGAGAGCCTGCCTACGATCCGAAAAACCTGCTACCCCGCACCGAGGTCAGGGAGGTGGCCGCGGAATGAGGACGACGATGAAGGCGATGGTGCTGACCGGCCATGGCGGCCTCGAAAAGTACGTCTGGCACGAAGACTGGCCGCGCCCCGAGCCTGACCCCGGCGAGGTGCTGATCGAGGTCGGCGCCTGCGGGCTCAACAACACCGACGTCAACACCCGCACCGGCTGGTACTCCAAGGCGGTCAGCGAGGCGACCAGCGGCGGCGGCCACGCCAAGGTTGGCGAGGAGGACCCCTCCTGGGGCGGAGCGCCGATCGCATTCCCGCGCATCCAGGGCGCCGATGCCTGCGGGCGGATCGTCGGCGTGGGCAAGGGCGTCGACGAGGCCCGGATCGGCGAGCGGGTGATCACCGACAACTGGCTGCGCGACCCCGCCGATCCCGAGAACAAGGAGAAGACGGGCTATTTCGGTTCCGAGTGCGACGGCGGCTTCGCCGAGTACTGCACGATCCCGGCGCGGAACGCGCTCGCGGTGCGCTCGGAGCTCACGGATGCCGAGCTCGCCACCTTCTCCTGCTCCTACTCCACTGCCGAGGGGATGCTGACCCGGGCGGAGGTCACGGCGGCCGACACCGTGCTCGTCCCCGGCGCCTCGGGCGGCGTCGGCGGCGCGCTGGTGCAGCTCGCCAGGCGGCGCGGAGCGCGGGTGATCGCCATGGCCTCGGAGGCCAAGCATGGCGAAGTGGCGAAGCTCGGCCCCGACCGCATCCTGCCGCGCGCGCCGGGGAACCTGCGGGCGGCGCTTGGCGACGAGAAGGTCACCGTTGTGGCCGACATCGTCGGCGGACCTTACTGGCCCCAGCTCATCGACATCCTGGCGCGCGGCGGGCGGTACACCTGCTCGGGCGCCATCGCCGGGCCGGTCGTGGAGCTCGACCTGCGCACCCTCTACCTGCGCGACCTGACCTTCACCGGTTCAACCGTGATCGGCCCCGAGGTGATGCCGAACCTCGTGCGCTACATCGAGGCGGGCGAGATCCGGCCGGCGCTCGCGGCGACCTACCCGCTTTCCGAGCTGCGCGAGGCGCAGCAGGCGTTCATCGACAAGAAGCACGTCGGCAACATCGTGGTGACCCCGTGAAGATCACCCGCATCAGCGTCTACCGGGTCAACCTGCCGCTCGAGCATCCTTACTGGCTCTCCGGCGGTCGGCTGAAGTTCGAGGTGCTCGACGCCACGCTGGTGAAGATCGAGACCGACGCAGGCCTCGTGGGCTGGGGCGAGGGCACGCCCTGGGGGCACACCTACGTGGCGGCTCACGGACCGGGCATTCGCGCCGGGCTCGAGACGATGGCGCCCTTCCTGATCGGCCTCGATCCGCGAAAGCTCCTGGAGGTCGAGCGGGCGATGGACCTGGCACTCCCCGGCCATCTCTATGCCAAGGCGCCGGTCGACATGGCCTCATGGGACATCGCCGGGCAGGCCGCGGGCCTGCCGATCGCCGACCTGATGGGCGGCGGCAGCCGGACGCCCGCGCCCATCGCCTCGTCCGTCGGCGCCAAGACCATCGAGGAGACACGCGAGGCGCTCGACCGCTACCGGGCGCGCGGCTACGTGGTGCATTCGGTCAAGATCGGCGGCGACGTCGCCCGCGACATCGCTCGGATCCGCGACGTCGAGGCGCTGAGGCGCGACGGCGAGCGCATCCTCTACGACGTCAACCGCGGCTGGACCCGGCAGCAGGCGCTGCAGGTGATGCAGGCGACCGAGGATCTCTGCGTCATGTTCGAGCAGCCCGGCGAGACGCTCGAAGACATCGCCGCGATCCGCGCGAAGCACGCGGCCCCGGTCAGCGTCGACGAGAGCCTCGTCACCCTGCAGGACGCGGCGCGGATCGCCCGGGACGGCCTGGCCGAGGTCTTCGGCATCAAGCTCAACCGCGTCGGCGGGCTGACCAGGGCGGCGCGGATGCGCGACATCGCGTTGGCGCACGGCATCGACATGTTCGTGATGGCCACCGGCGGCTCGGTCCTGGCCGATGCCGAGGCGCTGCATCTCGCCGCCACGGTTCCCGACCGCAACCTGCTCGGCGTCTGGGCCTGTCAGGACATGATCACGGTCGACATCGCCGGCGGCCGCGGTCCCCGGAACGAGGCCGGCCACCTCAGCCTGCCCGAGGCGCCGGGCCTCGGCGTCCATCCCGACGAAGACGCGCTTGGGCAGCCCGTGGCGGTCTACCCATGAAGGTCACCCGGCTCTCGCTCTGGCATCTGCCGCTGGCCAGCCACGAGGCCTACTACATGGCCGAGGGCAAGACCTGCGACACCGTCGAGACCGTGGTGATCGCGCTCGACACCGACGCGGGCCTGACCGGCTGGGGCGAGGTCTGCCCGATCCCGCACTACCTGCCGGCCTTTGCCCGCGGCGTCGCCCCGGCGCTCGCGGAGCTGGCCCCGGTGATCCTCGGCGCCGACCCAGTCGGCCCCGAGGCGGTGACCGCCCGCGCCAACGCCTTCCTGCCGGGCCACGCCTACGCCAAGTCGGCGCTCGACATCGCGCTCTGGGACATCACCGGCAAGGCGACCGGCCTGCCGCTCTACCGGCTCATGGGCGGGCGGCGGGCGGCGGACATGGCCCTCTATCACTCGATCACCTGCATCGCGCCGGACGAGATGGCCCGGATCGCCGGCGAGGCCCTGGCTGAGGGGATCGGCCAGTTCCAGGTCAAGCTCGGCGCCTCGGGCGATTGGCAGACCGATGTCGAGCGGCTGACGAAGGTGCGCGAGGCGGTGGGCCCGGGCCCGCTCGTCTACGGCGACTGGAACTGCGGCGCCACCTCGCTCGACGCAACCCGCGTCGGCCGCGCCGCGGCGCATCTCGACGTGATGCTTGAACAGCCCTGCGCCACCATTGCGGACTGCGCCCGCGTGCGCGCCGCGACCGGCCTGCCGATGAAGCTCGACGAGACGGTGCACGACACCGCGAGCCTTCTGGACGGTCATGCCCGCGACTGCATGGATGCGGTCGCGCTCAAGCTCTCGAAGTTCGGCGGGCTCACGCCCCTCCGCGCCGCGCGCGACCTCTGCCTCCATCTCGGCGCGAAGATGTGCATCGAGGATACCTGGGGTTCGGACATCGTGACCGCCGCGCTCCTGCATCTCGGCGCCGCGACCGACCCAGCGCGGGTGTTGAACGTCTGCGACCTCTCGGGCTACGTCGCCCCCCGCCTCGACCCCGGCGCCCCGGCGCGCAAGGCCGGCCGCATCGCCCCGCCCGAGGGGCCGGGCCTCGGGGTCGCACCGGACCGCGAGAGCCTCGGCCCGCCCGACCTGATCCTAGAGTGAGCCCCATGAACCGCATCCAAAGCCAGGCCGCCTGGATCGCCCGAGCGCAGGCCGTGCTGCCTGCCGGAGGGTTCGGCAACTTCGACTCCTCGATCTTCATCCGCGAGGGCAGGGGCAGCCGGGTCTGGGACGAGGACGGCAGGGAATACGTCGATTACCTGATCGGCTCGGGGCCCATGCTCCTCGGCCATGGCCACCCCGAGGTGCTTGAAGCGGTGGCCGAGCAGCTGCCGAAGGGCCTGACGTTCTTCGCCAACAACAGCGCCGGGGTCGAGCTAGCCGAGGAGATCTGCCGCGCCGTCGCCTGCGCCGAGCAGGTGCGCTTCCTCGCCTCGGGTGGCGAGGCGGACATGTACGCGATCCGCCTCGCCCGGGCCTTCACCGGACGCGACAAGATCGTCAAGTTCGAGGGCGGCTATCACGGCATGTCGGCCGAGGCGCAGATGAGCCTCGCGCCGACCCGGCTCGCCAATTTCCCGCAGGCCGTGCCCGACAGCGCCGGCATCCCAGAGGCGGTCGCGGCCGAGATGCTGATCGCGCCCTTCAACGATCTGGACTACCTCGAGGGCCTGCTGGCCGAGCACGGGGCTGGGGTCGCGGGGCTCATCGTCGAGCCGCTGCAACGGATCGTCCCGCCGGAGCCCGGCTTCCTCGAAGGGCTGCGCGCGCTCTGCGACCGTCACGGCATCGTCCTGATCTTCGACGAGGTAGTCACCGGATTCCGCTTCGCCTATGGCGGGGCGCAGGAGGCCTACGGCGTCACCCCCGATCTCTGCACGCTGGGCAAGGTCATCGGCGGCGGCTTCCCGCTCGCCGCCGTCGCGGGCAAGAAGCCGATCATGGACCATTTCGACAAGGCCAGCGTGGGCGCCGACCGCTGGCTGATGATGCTCGGCACGCTCTCCGGCAACCCTGTTGCCGCCGTGGCCGGCCTCAAGACGATGGAAATCCTGCGCCGCGAGGGCGCCTACGAGCGCCTGCACGCCAACGGCGCCCGACTGATGGAGATGGCTCGCACCCATCTCGAGGCTGCCGGTGTCCCGCACCGCGTCGTCGGCCACCCGAGCCTTTTCGACGTCGTCTTCACCGACCGCGAGGTGCGCACCTACCGCGATGTCCTCGGCGCCGACGCGGTGAAAAGCGCGCGCTTCAACGCCGTGCTGCGCGCTCGGGGCGTCTTCAAGTCGCCGGGCAAGATCTATCCCAGCCTGGCGCTTACCGAGGAGGATTTCGCCCTGACCGACGCGGCCCTCGCCGACGCGGCCAACGCCGTCGCCGGGGGCTGAGGAGCCCGGATGCTCAGACCTTCATCGAAACGCCGAGGTGCTTGGCGACGGTGAAGATGTCCTTGTCGCCCCGGCCGCACATGTTCATCACGATCAGGTGGTCGTTCGGCAGATCCGGCGCGATCTTCATCACGTGCGCCAGCGCGTGGCTCGGCTCGAGCGCGGGGATGATCCCTTCGAGTTCGCAGCAAAGCTGGAAGGCGCCGAGCGCCTCCTTGTCGGTGATCGCCACGTATTCGGCACGGCCGACCTCGTGCAGCCAGGAGTGCTCCGGCCCGATGCCGGGATAGTCGAGCCCGGCCGAGATCGAGTAGCCCTCGAGGATCTGGCCGTCGTCGTCCTGCAGGAGGTAGGTGCGGTTGCCGTGGAGCACGCCCGGCCGCCCGCCGGTCAGCGATGCGCAGTGCTCGACGCGGTCGTCGACGCCCTTGCCCCCCGCTTCGACGCCAATGATGCGCACGCTCTTGTCGTCGAGGAAGGGGAAGAACAGGCCCATCGCGTTCGAGCCGCCGCCGATCGCCGCGACGATGGTGTCAGGAAGCCGCCCCTCGGCCTCCTGAAGCTGCGCCTTCGCCTCCTTTCCGATGATCGCCTGGAAGTCGCGGACCATCGCCGGGTAGGGATGCGGGCCGGCCACGGTGCCGATGCAGTAGAAGGTGTCGCGCACGTTGGTCACCCAGTCGCGGAGCGCGTCGTTCATCGCGTCCTTCAAGGTGCCGCGGCCCGAAGTGACCGGGATCACCTCGGCGCCGAGGAGCTTCATCCGGAACACGTTCGGCGCTTGCCGCTCGACGTCGTGCGAGCCCATGTAGACCACGCATTTCAGCCCGAACTTGGCGCAGACCGTGGCGGTGGCCACGCCGTGCTGGCCGGCGCCGGTCTCGGCGATGATCCGGGTCTTGCCCATGCGGCGGGCGAGGATGATCTGGCCCAAGACGTTGTTGATCTTGTGCGCGCCGGTGTGGTTGAGCTCATCACGCTTCATGTAGACCTTCGCGCCGCCCAGGTGCTCGGTCAGTCGCTCGGCGAGGTACAAGGGCGAGGGCCGGCCGACGTAGTGCTTCCAGAGATGGTCCATCTCCGCCCAGAAGCTCGCGTCGGTCTTGGCCTTCTCGTACTCCGCCTCGAGGTCGAGGATCAGCGGCATCAACGTCTCGGAGACGAAGCGGCCGCCGAAGAGGCCGAAGCGGCCGCGCTCGTCGGGGCCGGTCTTGTAGCTGTTGATCAGGTCCTCGGGCATGTCGGGCCTCCGCTGGCTAGAGCTCGCGTTTAAAGCCTACGTGGCTTGGGGTAAAGCCGAGCGCGTCGTAGAAGTCGCGGGCGCGGTTGCGGCTGGCATGGGTGGTCAATTGCATCATCCGGCAGCCGGCGGTGCGGGCGCGGGCCTCGGCATCGGCCATCAGCGCATGACCGATGCCCTTGCCGCGCAGGTCGGCCGCGACGCGCACCGACTCGATCTGCGCCCTGCGGGTGGCGCGGTGCGACAGGCCAGTGATGAAGGTGATCTGGTAGGTCGCGACGATCCGGCCGGCCTCCTCGCCGACGATCAGGTGGTTGCTTGCCTCGGCGCGCATCCGGTCGTAGGCGCCGAGGTAGCTCTCCATGGAAGCGGTCTCGCGCGCCGCGCCGAAGGCGTCGTCGGCAAGCAGCGCGATCACCGCGGGCACATCGCCGCGGGTGGCCTCGCGAAACCGGATCAAGCCTGCGCTGCCTGGATGAAGTGCGCGATCAGGGCTTCATCCTTCACCCCCGGTGCGCTCTCGACCCCGGACGACACGTCGACCTGCCGCGCGCCGGTGAGCCGGATCGCCTCGGCCACGTTTCCGGGCGTCAGCCCGCCGGCCAGCATCCAGGGCACCGCCCAGCGCCGCCCGGCGATCAGGCGCCAGTCGAACGGTACCGCGTTGCCGCCCGGCAGCGCCGCACCGGGTGACGGCTTGGCGTCGACCAGGAGCTGATCGGCCATCCTTGCGTAAATCGCGAGTGCCGGCAGGTCGGCCTCGCCGGCGATCCCCACCGCCTTCATCACCGGCAGGCCATGCCGCGCCCTGACCGCCTGCACCCGCTCGGGGCTCTCCTGCCCATGAAGCTGCAGCATGTCGAGCGGCACCGCCGCCACCAGCGCGTCGAGCGCAGCGTCGCCGATGTCGACTGTCAGGGCCACCTTGGCGACGCCGGGCGGCACCCGGGCGGCCAGCGCCGCGGCCGCCGCCGGGGCGATGTTGCGGGGCGATTTCGGGAAGAACACGAAGCCGACATAGGCCGCACCCGCGCGCGCGGCGGCATCGACATGCGCCGCCTCGCGGAGGCCGCAGATCTTCACCCGGACGTCTTCGCTCATGGGCGCGGGCTTAGCCCGCCTTTCGCGGCTGCTCAAGGAGCGCGAGGATCTCGTCCTCCGGCGAAGCGGCGGTCTCGCGCAGCTTGGTCACCTCGCGCTCGAGCCTGGCGGCATCGCGCCTGGCCTGCGCCGCCGCCGCGCGGTGCTTGTGCTCGCGGAACCATTCCCAGACGAAGCCGATCAGAAGCCCGGCGACGATCCCGCCGAAGACCACGAGGAAGAGCGGCAGCTGCACCGCCCAGTTGACTCCGAGATAGGCGTCCATCTCCTCCGGCAACAGCCTCAGCGTCACCGCGCCGCGGTTGGCCAGCGCCACCGTCAGAAGGATCAGGCCCAAGGCCCCGAGGAAGGCGAACTTGAGGTACCGCATCAGGCGCCGCCGTTCAGCCGGTCGCGCAACAGCTTGCCGGTCTTGAAGAAGGGTACATGCTTCTCCTCCACCTGGACCGCCTCTCCGGTCCGCGGATTGCGCCCGGTGCGCGCGTCGCGCTTCTTCACCGAGAAAGCGCCGAAGCCTCTCAGCTCGACCCGGTCGCCACGGGCCAGCGCCTCGATGATCTCCTCGAATATGGTGCTGACGATGCGCTCGACGTCGCGCTGGTAGAGATGAGGGTTGTCGTCGGCGATCTTCTGGATCAGTTCAGACCGGATCATCTTGGGCCTCCCTCCGCAAAGCCGACTCCGCCGCATCGTTCGCCGTGGGCGCTGGCTCGACTATAAGGTGAATTCGCCGCCGGAGAAACGGTAACCGAGTGAAATCCGTGTATTTCTGGGCGCGGAAATGCCCTGTCGCGGCGTTTGCGGCCGGCGCGGAGCCCCTCGCGGGACCGCCGTGGGCCTCAGCGGCGAATCACCCGGTGCCGCTTGCCCGACATGGGAACGGCGCCCCGGATCCGGGGCGCCGCACCTTGTTTCCGACCGGAAGGACCCGGTTACTTCTCGTCTTTCTCGTTGCCGCGGAGCGCCGCGCCGAGGATATCGCCGAGCGAGGCGCCGGAATCCGACGAGCCGTACTGCTCGACCGCTTCCTTCTCCTCGGCGATCTCGCGCGCCTTGATCGACAGGCCGAGCTTGCGGGTCTTGGAGTCGACGTTGGTGACGCGGACGTCGACCTTGTCGCCCTCCCCAAAGCGCTCGGGGCGCTGCTCGGCGCGGTCGCGGCTGAGATCCGAGCGGCGGATGAACGACTTCATGCCGTTGTACTCCACCTCGATCCCGCCATCCTCGATCTTGGTCACCGTCACGGTGATCACCGAGCCGCGCTTCACGCCGTCGATCACCTCTGCGAAGGGATCGCCGCCGACCTGCTTGATCGAGAGCGAGATCCGCTCCTTCTCCACGTCCACCTCGGTGACGACGGCCTTGACGACGTCGCCCTTGCGGTAGTTCTGGATCGCCTCCTCGCCGCGCTGGTCCCAGCTCAGGTCGGAGAGGTGCACCATGCCGTCGATGTCGTGCTCGAGGCCGACGAAGAGGCCGAACTCGGTGATGTTCTTCACCTCGCCCTCGATCTCGGTGCCCACCGGGTGGGACTCGGCAAAGAGCTCCCACGGGTTGCGCATGGTCTGCTTCAGGCCCAGCGACACCCGCCGCTTCGCCTGGTCGATCTCGAGCACCATCACGTCCACCTCCTGGGAGGTCGAGACGATCTTGCCTGGGTGCACGTTCTTCTTGGTCCAGCTCATCTCGGAGACGTGGACCAAGCCCTCGATCCCCGGCTCCAGCTCCACGAAGGCGCCGTAGTCGGTGATGTTGGTCACCCGGCCCTTGTGCACCGAGTTGATCGCGAACTTCTGCTCGACGGTATCCCACGGGTCGGCCTGAAGCTGCTTCATGCCGAGCGAGATGCGGTGCGTCTCCTTGTTGATCTTGATGACCTGCACCTTCACGTTCTGGCCCATCTCGAGGATCTCGTTGGGGTGGTTGACCCGGCGCCAGGCCATGTCGGTCACGTGCAAGAGGCCGTCGACCCCGCCGAGGTCCACGAAGGCACCGTATTCGGTGAGGTTCTTCACCACGCCGTCGACGACGTCGCCCTCGGTGAGCTTGGCGATCACCTCGGCACGCTGCTCGGCGCGGGATTCCTCGAGGATGGCGCGGCGCGAGACGACGATGTTGCCCCGGCGGCGATCCATCTTCAGGATCTGGAACGGCTGCTTGAGGCCCATCAGCGGGCCGGCATCGCGCACCGGGCGCACGTCGACCTGGCTTCCCGGCAGGAACGCCACGGC
>JBFKAV010000133.1:0-9464 GCA_041621405.1 Paracoccaceae bacterium | reverse complement strand
GTGCGCCGAGCGCGAGGATCTGGTGCGGCAGGAGGCCTGAGGTGAGGCGCACGGTCTTGCGGGTCATGGGACAGTCTCCTCTCTTGCGATGGGAACGAGTCTGCACCGCGCTGCGGGACTCGAGCGGGACCGGCCACGGGACTCCTGCGGGACTCGCGCAAGAACGCTTCTTTCCCGACCTTTCGCGGCCTATTCTTGGTGCGAGGGTGGGAGCGCATACGTGGCCATGGTGGAGATCAGGCTGCTCGGAGGGTTCGCGTTGACCGTCGCGGGCTCGCCTGTCGACCTGCCAGGCCAGAAAGATCGCGCGCTGCTCGCCTTCCTCGCGGCCGAGCCCGACAGACTTCACAGGCGCGAGCGACTGGCCGGGCTGCTTTGGGGTGAAAGCACAGATGCCCGCGCGCGTGACAGCCTGAAACACGCGCTCGGGCGCCTGCGGCGTGCGCTTGGTGCCGGGGCGGCGATGCTGGAGGCAGGGCGAGAGGCGGTGTGCGCACGCCCCGCGGCCTACTGGCTCGACATCGCGGAGTTCGAGACGCTGGCCGGGTCAGACGAACAAGCGGTACTGGACCAGGCGCTCGCGCTCTGGGGCGGAGACCTGCTGGAGGGGTTGACGGTCGATGAACCGGGCTTCGACGAGTGGCGTGCGGGTCGCGCCGCGCGTCTGCGGCAGTCCGTGGATGACGCGAGCATGCGATACCTGACGTTGGTGGCCGAAAGCCACGATTCTGAAAAGGCGATCGCCGCCGCCCGGCGTGCGCTGCGTCTCGATCCGCAGAGCGAGCGCGCCTGCAGGCTTCTCATGCGCGGGCTCGAGGCCGCAGGCGACCGGGTCCAGGCGATGACTGCCTACCACGACTTTGCGAAACGCCTGAGGGCAGCACTCGACGTGGCGCCGGACGCCGAGACGACGCGGCTATTCCAGGCGATCCGGGCGGGAGGAGCTGTCTCCACCGCTCATGCCCACGACCCGGCCGAGGAGTCGCCGCGCCCCTCGGTCGCCGTGCTGCCGTTCAGGAGACTGATGGGCGCAGAGACATGGTTCGCCGAAGGCGTCGCCGAGGAGATCATCACTGCGTTGAGTCGGGTGCGAGGCATCGACCTGATTGCCCGGAGTTCCAGCTTCACGCTCGGTGCGGAAGGGGCACCCGCCGAGGCTTTGCAGGCGCTCGGGGCGCGCTACCTCGTACAGGGCAGCACGCAGCGCGGCGACACCGTAGTGCGGATTAACGTCAAGTTGACCGATGCCGGTGCAGGCACCGTTTTATGGTCCGAGACATTCAACGAAGCGCTGACCGACATCTTCGCGCTGCAGGACCGCATCGCGGCGCGCGTTGCCGGGACCCTTCTGCCAAGACTCGAGGCGGCCGAGATCGCGCGATCGTCGCGCAAGCCGACCACCAGCCTTCACGCCTACGACCACTACCTGCGGGGCCTGCCGGAGATGCACCGCTGGTCGAAGGAGCCCTGCGAACGCGCGATGGCCCATTTCAGCAAGGCGACCGAGCTCGATCCCAGGTTCGCCGCGGCACACGTGATGAAGGTGCGATGCTATTCGCAGCGAAAGGCTTCCGGCTGGATGACCGACATTAAGGCCGAAACGACGCATGCCCTTCAGCTCGCGCGGCTCGCCGCCGACCTCGCTCCTGACGACGCACTGGTCCTGGCGGTGGCCGGGCTCGGGTTGGGCTACGTCGCGGGTCAGCCCGAGCTGGGCGTGCGGCTAACGGAACGCTCGCTGGCCCTAAACCCGAACCTCGCCTGGGGCTGGGTGTTTTCAGGCTGGATGCACGTCTGGCTCGGGCTGGCTGAGACCGCGACAGAGCATTTTGCACGTGCGATGCGGCTAAGCCCGCAAGATCCCCAGTTCATGATGATGCAGGCCGGCACGGCCTGGGCGCTGTTCACGGCGGGCCGTGCACGCGAGGCGGTCGACTGGGCCGAGGCCGCCGTGGTGGGAAACCCCAACGTCATGATTGCCTGGTGCGCACTTGCCGCGAGCCGCGCGGACAGCGGCGACATCGACGGTGCAAGCGCTGCCATGGCCGAGATCCTGCGACTTGACCCCTCGCTCTGCGCGTCGAACTTGCTGACGTTCTTCCCGATCCGCGGCGAAACAAACATCCGTATCTGGACGAAGGCGTTGGAACGTGCCGGGCTGCCGACCTGAGCAGGGGGCCCATGGGTATCCGAAATCTTGAGTGGGGCCCCGGCGAGACCATCGGGAGTCTGGCTTGTCTTGTGAGTTGATAACGAAATGAATGAGACAGAGATTTCCCAGGCGGCCCGCCTAGTCAGCCGGCCATTCCGGTTAGACCAACCTGCGCATGCAGCGGTGCACGCTTCGAGCGGCAAGTTATCACCGGTTCTGGCGTGATGAACGGCTGCTCCGTCACGCAAGGCGGAATTCCAACTCCCCGCTTCCCTCCCACTCGCATTTCCTGTATGGCGCCCGCCATCTGCGACGTGAGGCCCTACACCCCCGGGCACATGCAAAGGATTGGGGGCGGCGGCAATGGGGCCGCCATATGACGGGAGACCCGGGACCGCCCGGGAGCGCTCCTAGAAGGAAACGATAGATGTTCAATCATGTGAAGAAATCGATCCAGTGGGGCGACGAAACGCTGACACTGGAAACGGGCAAGGTTGCCCGCCAGGCCGACGGCTCGGTCATCGCCACGCTGGGCGAGACCTCCGTCATGGCCAACGTGACGTTCGCCAGGGAGGCGAAGCCTGGGCAGGACTTTTTCCCGCTCACCGTCCACTACCAGGAAAAAACCTATGCCGCGGGCAAGGTGCCCGGCGGCTTCTTCAAGCGCGAAGGCCGTCCGTCCGAGAAGGAGACGCTGACCTCGCGGCTGATCGACCGCCCGATCCGTCCGCTTTTCGTGCCGGGCTTCAAGCACGAGGTGCTGGTGATCTGCACTGTGCTGTCGCACGACCTCGTCAACGACCCCGACATCGTGGCGTTGATCGCCGCCTCCGCCGCGCTGACGATCTCGGGCGTGCCCTTCATGGGTCCGATCGGCGCGGCTCGCGTCGGATTCTCGAACGGCGAGTACGTCCTGAACCCCGACGTCGCCGACATGGACCAGCTGCGCTCGAACCCCGAGCAGCGGCTCGACCTCGTGGTCGCCGGCACCAAGAACGCCGTGATGATGGTGGAATCGGAGGCCTACGAGTTGACCGAGGACGAGATGCTGGGCGCCGTGGAGTTCGGCCACGCCCAGATGCAGCCGGTGATCGACCTGATCATCGCGCTGGCCGAGGACGCCGCGAAAGAGCCCTTCGACTTCCAGCCGGCCGACTATTCGGCGCTCTACGAGAAGGTGAAGAAGGCCGGCGAGAAGCCGATGCGCGCCGCCTTCGCCATTCGCGACAAGCAGGAGCGCGTCAACGCCATCGCCGCGGCGCGCGACACCGTGAAGGCCGCGCTCAGCGAGGAGGAGCTGGCCGACGAGGCCCTCGGCTCGTGCTTCAAAAAGCTCGAAAGCTCGATCCTCCGCGGCGACGTGGTGAAGAACGGCACCCGCATCGACGGCCGTGACACCAAGACGGTGCGGCCGATCGTCTCCGAAGTGGGGATGCTGCCGCGCACCCACGGCTCGTCGCTCTTTACCCGCGGCGAGACCCAGGCGCTGGTGGTCACCACGCTCGGCACCGGCGAGGACGAGCAGATCATCGACGCGCTGCACGGCAACTTCCGCTCGAACTTCCTGCTGCACTACAACTTCCCGCCCTACTCGGTGGGCGAGGTCGGCCGCTTCGGCCCGCCCGGCCGGCGCGAGATCGGCCACGGCAAGCTCGCCTGGCGCGCGCTGCAGGCGGTGCTGCCAGCGGCGACCGAGTTCCCCTACACGATCCGGCTGGTCTCCGAGATCACCGAATCGAACGGCTCCTCGTCGATGGCCACGGTCTGCGGCTCGTCCTTGTCGATGATGGATGCCGGCGTGCCGCTGAAGGCGCCGGTCGCGGGCGTCGCCATGGGCCTGATCCTGGAGGACGACGGCTCCTGGGCCGTGCTCACCGACATCCTCGGCGACGAGGACCACCTCGGCGACATGGACTTCAAGGTGGCCGGCACCGACCAGGGCATCACGTCCCTGCAGATGGACATCAAGGTGGCCGGCATCACGCCTGAGATCATGAAGCAGGCGCTGGCACAGGCGCGGGACGGTCGGCTGCACATCCTGGACGAGATGGCCAAGGCGCTGTCGGGCGCCCGCGCCGAGTTCTCGGCCCATGCCCCGCGCATCGAGACGATGACGATCCCGACCGACAAGATCCGCGAGGTGATCGGTTCGGGCGGCAAGGTGATCCGCGAGATCGTCGAGGTCTCGGGCGCCAAGGTCGACATCAACGACGACGGCGTCATCAAGATCGCCTCGGCCAACGCCGACTCGATCCAGAAGGCCTACGACATGATCCACTCGATCGTCGCCGAGCCCGAGGAAGGCAAGGTTTACAAGGGCAAGGTCGTCAAGCTCGTCGACTTCGGCGCCTTCGTGAACTTCTTCGGCAAACGCGACGGCCTCGTCCACGTCAGCCAGATCGCGCCGAAGCGGCTGAACCATCCCTCCGACGCGCTGACCGAGGGCCAGGAGGTCTGGGTCAAGCTCCTCGGCTTCGACGACCGCGGCAAGGTGCGGCTCAGCATGAAGGTGGTCGACCAGGAGACCGGCGAGGAGATCAAGAGGGAAAGGGAGGAGCAGGCCGAGGCCTGACGCTCGCCACTTCCCGGAAAATCAAGGGCCCCGGCAGCGATGCCGGGGCCCTATTCATGTCTCCAGGGGCCGGCGCTATGGCGCTCCGAGGCGCCTTGCTGCGTAAGACCGCGCCGGTCCGCCCTCAGGCCGGCTGCTTCGTGGTCCTCAGATAGGGCAGCTTCTTGTCGAACGAGCCGAAGCGCTTCTTGGCGTCCTCGTCGGACACCGCGGCCGTAACGATTACGTCCTCGCCCTGCTTCCAGCCCGCAGGCGTCGCCACCTGGTGCTTCGCGGTGAGCTGGATCGAATCGAGCGCGCGCAGGATCTCGTCGAAGTTGCGCCCCGTTGTCATCGGGTAGGTCAGGAACAGTTTGATCTTCTTGTCCGGCCCAATGATGAACACCGTCCGCACCGTCTGGTTGTCGGCCGGGGTGCGGCCCTCGGTCTTGGTCTCGGAGGCGGGCAGCATGTCGTAGAGCTTGGCGACCCTCATCTCGGGATCACCAATCAGGGGGTAGTTCACATCGTTGCCGGTCACCGACTTGATGTCGGCCTTCCAGCGCTCGTGATCCGCGACCGGATCGACCGAGATGCCGATGATCTTGGCGTTCCGCTTGGCGAACTCCTTGGCCATGCCCGCCATCATGCCGAGCTCGGTGGTGCAGACCGGCGTAAAGTCCTTCGGGTGCGAGAACAGGATCGCCCAGCCGTCGCCGATCCACTTGTGGAACTCGATCTTGCCTTGGGTGGAGTCGGCGGTGAAGTCGGGCGCGGTGTCGTTAATGCGAAGTCCCATGGCAACCTCCCTTGAATGATTGCTCCACGGAATAAACCTTCCGGCTGAGTCGCGCACGGGGATCTGCACGGATTAGGTCCGCAAGGCCGCGCCCGGCGCTGGAGGTAGAACAATTTCCCCGCCACGGCATTTCGCATGGAAAATCGTTCCAACGGCCTCCGGCTTGCGACTCCCCTGTCGCGGTGACACTGTGCCGCCCGGGCAAGCCGAGGGAGGCGAGAGATGATCGAGAAGCGCGAGTTCTACATCAATGGATCCTGGGTCAAGCCGCGGGCGAAGAACGATCTCGAGGTGATCGACCCCTCGACCGAGGAGCCCTGCGCGGTGATCTCGCTGGGCGGCGCGGCCGACACCGACGCCGCCGTCGCCGCCGCCCGCGCGGCTTTTGAGTCCTGGGCCTTCGAGACCGATCCGGCGGTACGCCGGGCGCTGGTCGAGAAGCTCTACGCGATCTACGAGCGCCGCTCGGAAGAGATGGCGAAAGCCATGAGCCTCGAGATGGGCGCACCGATCGACTACTCGCGCGACGAACATGTGCCGTGCTTCACCTGGCACGCGAAGAACTTCCTCAGGGCCTTCGAGAAGTTCGAATTCGAGCGTCCGCTCGGGCCGCACGCGCCGAACGACCGCATTCTCTATGAGCCGATCGGTGTGGTTGCGATGATCACGCCCTGGAACTGGCCGATCAACCAGGTCACGTTGAAGGTGGTGCCGGCGATGCTGACCGGCTGCACCATGGTGCTGAAACCCTCCGAGATCGCGCCGCTCTCCTCGCTCCTCTTCGCCGAGATGGTCGACGAGGCGGGCTTCCCGGCGGGCGTGTTCAACCTGGTCAACGGCGACGGCGCCGGCGTCGGCACCGAGCTTTCGGGGCACCGGGACGTGGACATGGTGAGCTTCACCGGCTCCACCCGTGCCGGCATCCTGATCTCCAAGAACGCCGCCGACACGATCAAGCGCGTGCATCTGGAGCTCGGCGGCAAGGGCGCCAACCTGATCTTCGCCGATGCCGACGAGAAGGCGGTGAAGCGGGGCACGCGGCACTGCTTCGCCAATTCCGGTCAGAGCTGCAACGCGCCGACCCGGATGCTGGTCGAGCGTTCGGTCTACGACCAGGCGGTGGAGATCGCCGCCGCCACGGCCGAGGCGACCAGGGTCGGATCGGCGCACGAGCCGGGCCGCCACATCGGCCCGGTGGTGAGCCAGGCGCAGTTCGACAAGATCCAGGGGCTCATCCAGAAGGGCATCGACGAGGGCGCGCGGCTCGTCGCCGGCGGCCCCGGCCGCCCCGAAGGCTTCAACCGCGGCTATTACGTGCGCCCCACTGTCTTCGCCGACGTCTCGAACGACATGACGATCGCGCGCGAGGAGATCTTCGGGCCGGTGCTGTCGATCATCCCCTTCGACGGCGAGGACGAGGCGCTGCGGATCGCAAACGACACGCCTTACGGGCTCACCAACTACGTGCAGAGCCAGGACGACGCCCGCCGGGTGCGGCTGGCGCGGCGGCTGCGTGCAGGGATGATCGAGATGAACGGCAAGGGCCGCGGCGCCGGCGCGCCCTTCGGCGGCATGAAGATGAGCGGCAACGGCCGCGAGGGCGGCCACTGGGGCCTCGAGGACTTCTGCGAGGTCAAGGCGGTCTCGGGCTGGGCGGCGGAATAGCCGCCCCGCCTCAGAGAACGTAGCGGCTGAGGTCGGTCGAGCGGGCAAGCTCGCCGAGGTTCTTCTCGACGAAGTCCGCGTCGACCGTCACCGCCTCGCCGCCGCGGTCGGGGGCAGTGAACGAGAGCTCCTCGAACACCCGCTCCATCACCGTGTAGAGCCGGCGGGCGCCGATGTTCTCGATGTTGTGGTTCACCTCGGCCGCGATCTTGGCCAGCGCCGCGATGCCGGCTTCGGTGAACTCGACCGTCAGCTCCTCGGTCGCCATAAGCGCGGCGTACTGCCGGGTCAGGGCGTTGTCGGTCTCGGTCAGGATCCGCACGAAATCGGCCTCGGTCAGGGCCCGGAGCTCGACCCGGATCGGCAGCCGGCCCTGCAGCTCGGGTAGCAGATCCGAGGGCTTGGCGATATGGAAGGCGCCAGAGGCGATGAACAGGATGTGGTCGGTCCGCACGAGGCCATACTTGGTCGAGACGGTGGTGCCCTCGATCAACGGCAAGAGGTCGCGCTGCACCCCCTCGCGGCTGACGTCGGCGCCGCGGGTCTCGGCGCGGGCCGCGACCTTGTCGATCTCGTCGAGAAAGACGATGCCGTTCTCCTGCACCGCCTCCAGCGCAGCTGCCTTCACCTGCTCGTCGTCGAGAAGCTTGTCGGCCTCTTCCTCGATCAGCACCTCGTAGCTGTCGGCAACCCGCATCTTGCGCCGCACCCGCCGGCCGCCGAACGCCTTGAAGAGGTCGCCGAGGTTCATCATGCTGCCCATCCCGGGCTGCCCCGGCAGCTCCAGCATCGGCGCCGCCGGCGCCTCGGCCACCTCGACCTCGATCTCGGTGTCGTCGAGCTCGCCTCGGCGCAGCTTCTGGCGGAACATCTCGCGCGTCTGCGGCCGGGCGCCCTCGCCCGCCAGCGCCTCGATCACCCTGGTCTCGGCCGCCTCGTGGGCGCGCGCCTTCACCTCCTCGCGCATCCGCTCGCGGGTGTCGATCATCGCGCTGTCCATCAGGTCCCGGATGATCGAGTCGACGTCGCGGCCGACGTAGCCGACTTCGGTGAACTTGGTGGCTTCCACCTTCAGGAACGGCGCCTTGGCGAGCTTGGCGAGGCGGCGCGAGATCTCGGTCTTGCCGACGCCGGTCGGGCCGATCATCAGGATGTTCTTCGGGTAGACCTCGTCCCTGAGCTCGGGGCCGAGCTGCTTGCGGCGCCAGCGGTTGCGCAAGGCTACCGCGACGGCGCGCTTGGCGTCCCTCTGGCCGATGATGAAGCGGTCGAGTTCCGAGACGATCTCGCGCGGGGTCAGGTCTGTCATTGGGGCTCCGAATAGGGCGGCAGGCGCGATTTTCCGGGGAAATCGGGAAGCGCGCGCATCAGCCTGGCGCGCAGCGGCGTCCAGAACGTGCCGAGCGCCGTGATCAGCCCGCCGAGGACGAGGAGCAGCGTGGGCCAGGAAAGCTCGCCCGTTCCGGCCCGCATCGCCCAGGCGATGACGGTGCCGAGGTAGATCATGCCCGCGGTCAGGAACGAGCGGCGGTCGATCACGAGCGCGAAGACCGCGATCACCGCGACGGCGACGGCGGTCATGAGGTAGCCCGCCGTGCCGCCGAGGTTGAGGAACGTCAGCGCGATCGTGTTGACCAGCGCCGGCGCCGCCAGCAGGTGCAGCCAGAAACCCGCGGCAGCCGTGCGTCCGAGGCGGTGCGGGTCGCGCAGGTCGAACCACATCGCGCCGGCGAAGGCGGCAAGCCCGAAGACCAGGGTGCCGAACGCGAGCCCGGTCGAGTGGCGGAGGTCGAAGGTCTGGTCGAGCGCAGCCGACAGCCCGCCGCCCGGCGCCGGCGGCGACAGCGCGCCGGTCACGGTAAGCACGGTCCAGAGGCCGAATAGGCCGAGGAGGAACATCGCGAACGGCACGCGGAAGGCACGGTAATAGGCTGCCATCGCCACCATGCCGACGCCACCGGCGAAGACCGTGTCGGAGACGACGCCGTCGAACAGGTCGCGCATGTCGAAGGTGGCGGTGCCGGCCACGCCGAGGATGCCCAGCGCGAAGCCCGAGGCCAGCACGACGGAGGGCAGGCTCATCCGGCGCCGGCGGGTGAAGTAGGTGGCAAGGCCCCAGGAGGCCGCCGCCAGCACCGCGGGCAGCATCAGCCCGGCGCCCAGGATCGCGGCGAAGCTGAGCGTGGCGGCGATCAGCAGCACGAGGCCGACCGAGACGAAGATCTCGGCGAAGCCCTTGAAGAACTCGAAGGGCTCGTCCTCCTCGCCCATGCCCTGGCGGTGCCCGGCCCGCGACT
>JBFKAV010000132.1:0-9505 GCA_041621405.1 Paracoccaceae bacterium | reverse complement strand
TCCATGGCCTTCAGGATCGCGGCCACGCAGGAGCCCACGTCACCCACGAGGGGCGCCGCGATCTCGACGTTGGAGTCCATCTCCTCGGGTTCGATGTCGATCTGGACAAAGCGCTTGGAGCCCGGCTCGCCCCACTGCTTGCCCTTGCCGTGGGAGAGCAGCCAGTTGATCCGCGCACCGAGCATGATGACGACGTCGGAGTCCTTCAGCACCAGCGAGCGGGCCGCGGAGGCGCATTGCGGATGCGTGTCGGGCAGGATGCCCTTGGCCATCGACATCGGCAGGAATGGATAGCCGGACTTCTCCACGAGCTGTCGGATGAGGTCGTCCGACTGGTCATAGGCCGCGCCCTTGCCGATCACGATGAGCGGGCGCTTGGCGCCCTTCATAACGTCGATCGCGCGCTTGACCGCGTCGGGTGACGGGGTCTGCCGGGGCGCGGGGTCGATTACCTTGACGAGCGTCTTCTTGCCTTCCTCGGCATCCATGATCTGGCCCAGCATCGCGCCCGGAATGTCGAGGTAGACGCCGCCCGGGCGGCCGCTCACGGCGCTGCGGATCGCGCGGGCGACGGCGATGCCGATGTCCTGCGCGTAGTTCAGCCGGTAGGCCGCCTTGCAGAACGGCCGCGCGATGGCGAGTTGGTCCATCTCCTCGTAGTCGCCCTGGGCGAGATCGACGATCTCGCGCTCCGACGAGCCGGAGATCAGGATCATCGGCCAGCAATTCGTGGTGGCGTTGGCTAGCGCCGTCAGCCCGTTCATGAAGCCCGGCGCCGAGACCGTCATGCAGACGCCCGGCGTCTTGGTGAGAAAACCCGCGACCGAGGCGGCGTAGCCCGCGTGCTGCTCGTGCCGGAACGAGATCACCCGCATGCCCTGCGCCTGGGCGTAGCGCCCGAGATCCGTGATCGGGATGCCGGGCACGTTGTAGATCGTCTTGATGCCGTTGAGCTTCAGCGCATCGATGAGGAGATGAAACCCGTCGGTCAGGGTTTCCGGGTCCGTCTCGGCCCGCTTCCGCAGATCCTCGTGCGCCTCGACAAGTGCCATGTCTTTCGTCCTCCCCCCTGGCGTGCCGGTTCTGCCGCTACCGCTTTGCCGTCTCGGCTGCTCTCGGCGCGCGCTCGCTGAGCTCCAGCCGCGACCATGTCCGGTGGACGTGGTCGTGCAGCTTCATAGTGTGCTCCCTGACCAGACGCGCGGCCTCCTCTGCCTTGCGCCCCTCGATCGCCTCGATGATCTCCGCGTGGTCCACCACCGAGCGCTGCGCCCGGTTGCCCTCGCCCATCGCCCTGAGCCGCACCGCCTTCATGTGCAGGAACAGCCCGTCGGCCAGCTCCTTCAGTGTGCCGCATTTCGAGATTTCGAGGATCCGCTGGTGGAAGCGGATGTTGTCGTCGGAGTATTCGGAGATCCGGGTCGGCAGTTCGACGTCGCTGTATTTTGCCGCGATCCGCCGCAGGCTCGCGATTTCGGCGTCGCTGGCCCGCTCGGTCGCGAGCCGGGCCGCCATGCTCTCCAAGGCCGCCCAGGCAATGATTATGTCGAGGATCTCGCCCAGGGACTTGCGGCGGACGTAGACGCCCTTGCGAGGCATCACCTCGACCAGACCGTCCTGCTCGAGCCGCGCGATCGCCTCGCGCAAGGGCGTGCGGGAGATGCCGATCTTCTCTGCAAGCGAGCGCTCGTCGAGCCTGAGGTCGGCGTCGTCGCGATACATGTCCATGCCGGTGATCGCATCGCGGAGCATGAGGTAGACATGGTCCTTGAGCGTGAAGTTGGTGGGGATCGGACGGAGCTTCATCCCCGCGCCCCCAAGCCGAGACCGATTTCAGGCGTCGTGCTCATTATGTGGTATACCATAGGCCACGAGTTTCGCCCGTGCAATTGATTCGTTCTTCCGCCAAGCGGCCGCAGCCTCGCAGAGGCCCGGCATTGCAGCGCATTCGAGCAACTCAACTGGAAGCGCGCCGCTCTGGACGGCCGCGCCTCCATGGTATCTCTCTGTAGAAAAGCAGGAATCCAGGTTTCCCGGCGGCCGGGCGCGGCTTGTCGCGCAGCCGGATCATCGCCCGATCTGCCGCCATCATGCCGCACAGGTGCCGAGCGATCCGGCGCTCTGACTGTAAGCTTGCCACGAAGCTGGTCGCTTGGTATCTGGTATTCCAGACGCTCGCTTTCGATGGAAACCGCGCCGATGCCCCGAGGCAAGGGACTGCTGATCCGCGCCGACGATTCGGCCCTCGTGGTCATCGACATGCAGGAGCGTCTGGTTCCGGCGATGCAGGCGCCGGCGCGCACGATCCGCAACACCCGCACGCTGCTCGCCGGGGCCGAGGAGCTCGGTGTCCCGATCCTGATGACAGAACAGTATCCGCATGGGTTGGGCAGAACCGTGCCTGAGCTTCGCGGCGTTCCCTCCGCGAAGGTCGTCGAGAAGATGCACTTCTCTTGCATGGAGGAACCGGACTTCGCCGCCGCGTTCCGGGCGCTGGCGCGCAAGCAGGCGGTGCTGGCCGGTATGGAGGCGCATATCTGCGTCGTCCAGACCGCGGCGAGCCTGATCGAGGAGGGCTTCGAGGTCTTCGTCGTCTCCGATGCCACTGCTTCGCGCAGGCTCGAGAGCGAGCGCGCCTGCATCGCGCGGCTCAGCGCTTGCGGCGCGGGCATCGTGACCACCGAAATGGTGATCTTCGAATGGCTGGGCCGCGCCGGAACGCCGGCGTTCAAGAAAATGCTGCCGTTCATCAAGTAGCGGCACAGGCAGTCGGGAGACCGCGAGACCCGTGACGGCAGGTTGCGATGGATCGGAGGCCCGTCCCGCGCTAACACTGGTGTGAGGTCGTCTGGCGGGAGTTTCGCGCGGATTGGCGGGGCCGGCAGATTGACAGAAAGCGGGGCTGTGGTATACCAGATACCACAATCTGCGTCGGGCTCGGGGGACGTCGGAAATGCTCCTATCCGAATACAAGGCCAAGGAAATCCTGCGGCAATACGGTTTGCCGATCCCGCCTGGGCGCCTCGCCCGGACCGCCGACGAGGCCGAAGCAGCCTGCGCCGGGCTTCCGGCTAAGAAGTTCGTTGTGAAGGCCCAGATCGCAGCCGGCGGCCGCGGCCTTGCGGGAGGCATCCGCTTCGCCGCCACCCCGTCCTCGGTGCGCGAGGAGGCGGCGCGGCTCCTGGGATCGAAGCTGGTGACCGATCAGACCGGCCCGGAGGGCGAGGCCGTCAATTCCGTCTACATCGAGCCGGCGCTCGACCTGAAGCACCAGTACTTCGTGGCCTTCGCGCTCGATCCCGACTCCGGGGAAC
The DNA here is from genome assembly GCA_041621405.1 of Paracoccaceae bacterium. Classification (GTDB taxonomy): domain Bacteria; phylum Pseudomonadota; class Alphaproteobacteria; order Rhodobacterales; family Rhodobacteraceae; genus JBFKAV01. Next base: position 6,191 of record JBFKAV010000132.1, on the reverse strand, counting down.
CGATGCTGATCGCCTCCTCGGAGGGCGGTGTGGAATTCGAGCAGCGGGTGCGGATGGACGCGAGCGCGGTGAAGACCTGCCTCGTCGGCGACGATGTCGCCGCGGATAGCGCGCCACTTGCCGCGTTCCTTGACGAGATAGGGATCGACGCCGCGAAGACGGCCGACGTCCTGCTTGCCGCCCGGCGCGCCTTCATCGAGTACGACATGACGCTCCTGGAGGTGAACCCCTTTGCCGTGACCAGGGAAGGCGACTGGTTCGCGCTCGACGCGAAGATGGCGATCGACGCCAACGCCATGTACCGGCACCCCGAGCTCGAGTCGCTTGCGGCCGAGCAGAAGCTGGCCGCAGCCGAGAGCGAGGCGCAGCGCAGCAACATCAACTTCGTCAAGCTCGACGGCAACATCGGCGTGATCGTCAACGGCGCCGGGCTGGGCCTGGCGACGAACGACATGATCGTCGACGCGAACGGCAAGCCGGCCAACTTCATGGACATCAGGACCACGGCGACGAGCTTCGACATCGCCCGAGGGGTTGAGATCCTGCTCAAGGACCCGCAGGTGCGGGCGATCCTCCTAAACGTTCATGGCGGGGGCATGACGGTCTGCGACACGGTGGCCGAGGGCGTCGCCTTCGCCTATGCCCGCTCGGACCGCAAGCTCCCTGTCGCGGCGCGTCTTGCCGGGCAAAACGCTGAATGGGGCCTGAGGATCCTGAAGGATCGAAAGGTGCCGGCCAAGGTCTATGGCGACATGAAGAGCGCAGTCTTAGGCGCGGTCGAGATGGCCAGGGGAGGGGCGCGCTGATGGCCATTCTTGTCGACCGCGATACCAGGGTGCTCGTCCAGGGAATCACCGGGCGCGCCGGGACCTTCTACACCGACCAGGCCACCCGCTACGGCTCGACCTACGTGGCCGGGGTGCGGCCCGGGCGCGGCGGCAGCAGGCATCTCGACCTGCCGGTCTTCGACACCGTGGCAGAGGCCGTGAAGGAAACCGGCGCGAATGCGAGCCTCGTGATCGTGCCGGCGCCGAACGCGGCCGACGCGATGATCGAAGCCGTCGAGGCCAAGCTCGGGGTCGTGGTCTGCGTAACCGAACGCGTGGCGCAGCATGAGATGGCCCGGGTGAAGCGCGCCCTCGCCGGTTCAAAGACCGTGATCATCGGGCCGAACTCACAGGGCATCCTGACCCCGGAGCAGTGCAAGATTGGCGTGATGCCGACGCGGGACGCCAAGCCGGGCCGGATCGGCATCGCCTCGCGCTCGGCCTCGCTCACCTCGGAGGTGCTGGCCAATTGCAGCGCCGCCGGGCTTGGGCAATCGACCACGGTCGGCATCGGCGGCGACGCGATTCACGGCATCGGCTTCGTCGGTTGCCTGGAACGGTTCCGCGACGATCCTGAGACCGACGCGGTGGTGCTGATCGGCGAGATCGGCGGCGGCGAGGAGGAAAAAGCGGCGGATTACCTCGCCTCGGTGGAATACGGCAAGCCGGTGGTCGCGCTCGTCGTCGGGCGCCACGCGCCGAAGGGCCGGCGGATGGGCCATGCCGGGACGCTGTCGGTGTTCGGGCTGGAGACCGCCGGCGAGAAGGCCACCAAGCTGAAGCGTGCGGGCGCGCTGCTCGCCGACGATGCGAGCGAAGTCGTCAAGACCGTGCTGAAGGCGCTCGGCTAGGCTTCGCGGGGGATACCGGATGACGCCAGCCGCGCTCCCCGAAACCATGCGCGCCGTCGAGATGAGCGCGCCCGGCGGCCCCGAAGTTCTGGTCCTCGGGTCCCGCCCGGTGCCGGCCCCAGGCCGTGGCGAGGTGCTGATCCGCGTCACCGCGGCCGGCGTCAACGGCCCCGACCTGGTGCAGCGTCGAGGCCACTATCCGCCGCCCAAGGGTGCTTCCGATCTCCTCGGGCTCGAGGTCTCGGGCGAGGTCGTGGCACTCGGGCAGGATGCCGAAGGCTGGTCGGTGGGCGACCGGGTCTGCGCGCTGACCAATGGCGGCGGCTACGCCGAACACGTGGCGGTCCTGTCCGGCCATTGCCTGCCAATCCCGGACGGGGTGGACAAGGTCGACGCGGCCGGCCTGCCGGAAACCTACTTTACGGTCTGGAGCAACGTCTTTCACGGGATTGACGTGCCGGACGGCGCGCATTTCCTCGTCCATGGCGGCTCCGGCGGCATCGGCACGACGGCGGTTCAGCTCGGCGCCGCGCTCGGGCTCAAGGTCTTCACGACGATCGACACCGAGGCGGCGGCGGAGTTCGTGACCGGCCTCGGCGCGCACCGTGCCATCGACTACCGGGCCGAGGATTTCGTCGAGATCTGCCGCGAGGCCGGTGGCATGGACATCATCCTCGACATCATCGGCGGCGATTACGTGGCGCGCAATATCAAGGCCGCACGGCACGACGGGCGGATCATCCAGCTCGCCTTCAACAAGGGGTCGCGGATGGAGCTGGACCTCATGCCGATCATGCTGAAGCGACTGACCTACACCGGCTCCACGCTCCGCTCCCGGCCCGACGGCTTCAAGACGGAAATCGCCGGGGAGCTTAGGCAGCAGGTCTGGCCGCTCTTCCCCGCCAAGGCCCTCAAACCCGTGACCCACATGGTCTTCCCGCTCGACCAGGCCGCCGAGGCGCACCGGATGCTCGAAGCTGCGACGCACCATGGCAAGGTCCTGCTCCGGCCCTGACGGCAGCGTGCGGGAAGGGGGAGAGGGTTTCCGGCGTCAGGGCCAGTCGAAGAGCCCGCCCTCGCCGCGCGACGGCGCGGCTTCGGTGTGTCGCCGTCGGAAGCGGCCGGGCGGAATCCCTTCCTCGGCCTTGAAGTACCGATTGAAATGCGCCGCGCTCGAAAATCCGAGCGAGCCGGCGATCTGGTCGATCGAGTGAAACGAGGTGGCAAGCAGCGATCGCGCTTCCGTCATGGTCCGAGCGACGACGATCTCGCGCGGGGTGCGGCCGCGGACACGGCGGCAGATGTCGTTCAGCCGGTCGGCCGATACCCCGAGCGCGGAGGCGTAGCGGGCTATGGTCCAGCGCTCGTGGAAGTGCGTCTCGACGAGGTTGTTGAACCTCGCGAGGAGTTGCCGGCCGCTCTGCCCTGGAGCCGCGCCGGCGCGCGCGCCGCCCTGTCCGCGCCAGAACTGGATCAGCAGAACCCGGAGCAGCGCCTCGATCACGGTGCGCGACGCCTCGCCGCTCTCGGTCAGCTCGCGGAGGATGCCTGCGACGGGCCGGGCGACGGCGTCGCGCAGCCCGGGGCGTTCGGCCAGGCCGATCAGTGCCGGCCGCTCGACGAGAAACCGCAGTTCGGCCGATTCCGGCCGGTGGCCGATGGCGTTCGCCAGCGCCGTCGATCCGATCAGCAACAGTGCACCGGCGGCGCCTGCCGAGATCCGCATCCGGTGCTCCGGCGTCCAGGGCTGCAGCAGCGCAGCGGGCGCGTCGAGCCGAAACGCATCGGCACCCCGAAAGATCTCCGCGTGCCCCTGTCTGAGGAAGATGAGCCGCCACGACGGCCCGTCGATAGCGCCCGCGATTCCGACCGTCTTCGGATGAAGGCCGGTGTCGATGGTTTCGCCCCGGATCACCTCCGACGCGCTGAAGCTGGGTATCGAGCGCGATTGCGTCAGGGCCGATTCCCCCAGATCGACAATTCTTTCCTTGTAATCGTCATTTACTTGGGGGGCTGTCCACCGGTTTCCTAGTCAGAGAAACACCAAGCGCGGCAAAACCGCGCGACCACGCCTGAAAAGCTGCCTTGGGAGGAGCAACTTGTTCGAGGCCGGTCTAATCATCGGCGGCGGCGAAAAGAACCGCAGGACGCGGGCGACCTACGAGCGCCGCGATCCGCTGACCGATACCGTCGTCACCCGCGCTGCCGCCGGAGACGCAGAGGATGCCCGTGACGCTGCAAATGCCGCGGCGGCGGGATTCGAGGCCTGGGGGCAGCGTCCCGCAGCCGAGCGGGCGGACATTCTCCGCCGCGCCTCGGCGCTGTTTGCCGAACGCGCCGACGAGGTCGTCGGAATCGCCGGCGAGGAGATAGGATCGTCGCCGGAGTGGACGCGCTTCAACGTCGATCTGGCCTGCGAGATCCTCGACCAGGCGGCGACCTTGGCCGACGCGCCAGATATGCGCGAGAGCGTCGAGGAAAGCGGCGAGCCGGGCCTCTGCTACCGCCTCTGCCGGCGGCCGGCCGGCGTGGTCCTGGGCATCGCGCCCTGGAACGCCGCCGTCACGCTTGCCACCCGCGCCGTCGCCGCGCCGCTCGCCTGCGGCAACACGGTCGTCCTCAAGGCCTCCGAGCTTTGCCCCAAGACCCATGAGTGGGTGGTCCGCGGCTTGCACGACGCGGGCCTGCCCGAGGGCGTGCTGAACTTCATCACCAACGCGCCGGAACGCGCTGCCGAGGTCGTCGAGGCGCTGATCGGGCATCCGGCGGTGCGCCGGGTGAATTTCACCGGTTCCACGCGGGTCGGGCGCGAGATCGCGGCGATCGCCGCGCGGCACCTGAAGCCCTGCCTGCTGGAGCTGAGCGGCAAGGGCACGATGATCGTGCTGTCAAACGCCGACCTCGACCTCGCCGCGGCGGCCGCCGCCCACGGCGCCTTCTTCAACCAGGGCCAGATCTGCATGTCGACCGAGCGGATCGTGGTCGAGGAAGCGGTTGCCGACGCGTTCGTCGGGCAGCTGACCGCCCATGCGGAGAAGCTCCGCGCCGCGCCGCCGGGCCGCGACAGCCCGCTCGGCCGGCTGGTCAGCCCCAATGCCGCCCTGCGCCTGCGCGGGCTGGTCGACGACGCGCTCGCCAAGGGTGCGGCGCTGGTGACCGGGGGTGAGGTTTTCAATACCGTGATGCAACCGACGGTGCTCGATCGCGTCTCGCCCGGCATGCGACTATTTGGCGAAGAGGCCTTCGGGCCGGTCGCCGCCGTGGTGCGCGTAGCCGACGAGGAGGAGGCGGCGTCGGTCGCCAACGACACCGAGTTCGGGCTCGTCGCCTCGGTGTTCAGCCGGGACACCGAGCGCGCAACACGACTCGTCAGGCGCCTCGAGTGCGGCATCGGGCACGTCAACGGCTCGACGGTGTTCGACGACCCGAGGATGCCGTTCGGCGGCGTGAAGGCGTCGGGCTATGGCCGCTTCGGCGGGCGCGATGCCATCCACGAGTTCACCGAACGGCAATGGATCACCGTTCGCAGCGGATCGAAAGAAAGTGAGGCCCGCCAGACCCGGGCCAGAGAGAAAAGGGAGGAAGACCAATGAAAAGACGCAATCTCGTGCACCTCGCCGCGGCTGGCGCTGCCGCATTGGCGCTCGCCGGCCCCGTGGCCGCACAGGAGCCGGTCAGGATCGGGGCCGTTGGCCCGAAGACCGGGCCGCTCGCGGGCGGTGCCGCCGTCACCTTCTGGCCGAACGTCCAGCTCTGGGCGCATGACGTGAACGAACGCGGCGGGCTCAACGTGGGCGGAGAAATGCGCCCGGTCGAGATCATCGAATACGATGACCAGACCAACCCGGGAGAGACGATCAAGGCGGTGGAGCGACTGGCAACGCAGGACAACGCGGACTTCATCCTCGCGCCATATGGCACCGGGCTCAACCTCGCCGCGGCGCCGATCTTCGACCGGTACGGCTATCCGATGGTCACCCATACGGCGATTTCCGACCAGATCGTGCAGCTGTCGGGCCAGTTCCCGAACATGTACTTCACGCTCGGCGGGGCCTCCGGGCTCGCGGGTGGCGTGGCCGAGGTTCTGGCGAAGCTGCGCGACGCCGGCGAGATCGGCAACAAGGTGGCCATGGTGAACGTCGCCGACGCCTTCGGCATCGAGCTCGCCGAAGTGGCCCGCCCGGCCTTCGAGGCCGCCGGCTTCGAGCTGGTCTACGACACCTCCTATCCGCTTGGCACCCAGGACCTTTCGCCGGTGATCAAGGGTGCCGCCGACGCCGCCCCGGACGCCTTCGTCGCCTGGTCCTATCCGCCGGACACCTTCGGGCTGACCGAGCAGGCGATGATCGAGGGGCTGGACGTCAAGGCGTTCTACACTGCTGTCGCCACCGCCTTCCCGGCCTATGGCGAACGCTTCGGCGCCGCGGCCGGCAACGTGCTGGGCGCGGGTGGCGTCTATGCGGATGGCGAGCAGTTCAAGGAGTACGCGGCCCGCCACGAGGCGGTGACCGGC
>JBFKAV010000131.1:0-9539 GCA_041621405.1 Paracoccaceae bacterium | reverse complement strand
CCATCGCCCAGGTCGTCTCCAAGACCGAACCGGCCAACACGAACTGACCTCACGCCCATGCTGCAAATCTCCCTCTGGAAGCGGGTGCTGATCTGGGGCGTCTGCGCGCTGGGGTTCCTGTTCGCGTTCCCGAACGCCTTCTATGGCCGGGTCGAGGGGCACAACGACGCCGTCGCCGCGATCGAGGCGGCGGGGGGCATCGCCACGCCGGAGCAGGAGGCCGCCCGCGCCGCCTGGCCGGACTGGATGCCGGCGACGCTGGTCAACCTCGGCCTCGATCTCCGGGGCGGGGCGCATCTCCTGGCTGAGGTGCAGCTGGCGGACGTCTACGCCACGCGGATCGACGGGCTCTGGCCGGAGGTGCGGGACGCGCTGCGCGACGAGCGCGCGGTGGTCGGCACCATTCGCCGCCAGGAGTCGCCGCCCGACGAGCTCAGGGTGCGGATCTCCGAGCCTTCGGGCATGGCGCGCGCCGTCGAGGTCGTCGAGGCGCTGTCGCGGCCTGTGGTGTCGCTCACCGGCGTCGGCGCCAGCGAGCTCGCGGTAAGGGCCGAGGGCGACGAGCTCGTGGTCACGCTGACCGAGGAGGAGCAGCGCGCCACCGACGACCGCACCATGCAGCAGTCGATCGAGATCGTGCGGCGCCGGGTCGACGAGGCCGGCACCCGCGAGCCGACGATCCAGCGCCAGGGCGAGAACCGGATCCTGATCCAGGTGCCCGGTATCGGCTCGGCGGCCGAGCTGAAGGCGCTGATTGGCACCACGGCGCGGCTGACCTTCCACCCGGTGATCCGCCCGGCGCCGGGCGACACCGCGCCCACGGCGGGCGAGCGCGAGGTGGCCTATCCCTCGCTCGACGAGGCGGGGATGTTCTACGTGCTGGAGGCCTCGCCGGTCGTCACCGGCGAGGATCTGGTCGACGCCCAGCCCTCGTTCGACCAGAACGGCCGGCCCGCGGTCAGCTTCCGCTTCAACCCCACGGGCGCGCGCAAGTTCGGCGATTACACCCGCGACAACGTCGGCAAGCTCTTCGCCATCGTGCTCGACGAGGAGGTGATCTCGGCGCCGCGGATCAACGAGCACATCCCCGGCGGCTCGGGGATCATCACCGGATCGTTCAGCGTCGAGGAATCGACGCGCCTCGCGGTGCTCCTGCGCGCTGGCGCGCTGCCGGCGGAGCTGACCTTCCTCGAGGAGCGCACCATCGGCCCGGAGCTCGGCCAGGATTCGATCGAGGCCGGCCGCGTGGCGGCCGTCGTGGCGATGGTGGCGGTCGTCGTCTTCATGGTGGCGAGCTACGGGCTCTTCGGCGTCTTCGCCAACCTCGCGCTCGGGATCAACGTGATCCTGATCTTCGGCACGCTCTCGGCGATCGGCGCCACCCTGACGCTGCCCGGCATCGCCGGGATCGTGCTGACGATCGGCATGGCGGTCGACGCCAACGTGCTGGTCTTCGAGCGCATCCGCGAGGAGCTGAAGACGGCGCGCGGGCCGGCGCGGGCGATCGAGCTGGGGTACCAGCGCGCGCTCTCGGCGATCATCGACGCCAACATCACCACCTTCATCACCGCCACGATCCTCTACATGGTCGGCGCCGGCCCGGTCAGGGGCTTCGCGATCACGCTCGGCATCGGCATCCTGACCTCGGTCTTTACCGCCTTCTTCATCACCCGCCTGATCATGCTGACGTGGTTCGAGCGGAAGCGGCCCAAGACCATCACCGTCTGAGGCGAAGGAGAACACATGCGCCGGCTCAGGCTCGTTCCCGACAACACCTCGATCGACTTCTTCCGCTATGCGCAGATCACCTTCGGCGCCTCGGTGGTGGCGATGGTGTTGTCGCTGATCCTCTGGCTGACGATGGGGCTCAACTTCGGCATCGACTTCCGCGGCGGCACCACGATCCGCACCGAATCCGTCCAGGCGGTGGACGTCGGCGCCTACCGCGCGGCGGTCCAGCCCATGAACCTCGGCGACGTCACCATCACCGAGGTCTTCGACCCGACCTTCGGGCCGGAGCAGAACGTGGCGCAGATCCGGATCCAGGCGCAGGAGGGTGCGGAGGCGGTCACGCCGGAGACGATCCAGGCCGTCGAGGCGGCGCTGCAGGGCGTCGATCCCTCGATCACCTTCCCGGCCGTCGAATCGGTCGGGCCCAAGGTCTCGGGCGAGCTGATCATCTCGGCGATCCTCGCGGTGCTGGGCGCCACGCTCGGCATCCTGATCTACATCTGGCTCCGCTTCGAATGGCAGTTCGCGTTGGGCGCGGTGGCCGCGCTCATCCACGACGTCACGGTGACGATCGGCATCTTCGCGCTCTTCCAGATCAAGTTCGACCTCGCCGTGGTGGCGGCGCTGCTGACCATCCTCGGCTACTCGATCAACGACACCGTGGTGGTCTTCGACCGGCTGCGCGAGAACCTGATCAAGTACAAGAAGCTGGAGCTGCGCGAGGTGATGAACCTCTCGGTGAACGAGACGCTCAGCCGCACGGTCCTGACCTCTGGCACCACGCTGATCGCGCTGATCGCGCTCCTGATCCTCGGCGGCGACGTGATCCGCGGCTTCGTCTTCGCGATCACCTGGGGGATCGTGGTCGGCACCTATTCCTCGGTCTACGTGGCCAAGAACGTGGTCCTGTACCTCGGCGTCAACCGCAACCCACCGAAGGACCCGACCGCCGGCACCCAGTTCGCCGACGCCGATGGCTGAGGCCCTGGCCCAGGCGCTGGCGGCGCCCGGGCTCTGGGCGCTGGTGCTCGCCGCCTCGGTTGCGGGACTAGTGCGCGGGTTCACCGGCTTCGGCTCGGGGCTGGTCTTCATGCCGATCGCCGCGACCGTGGTGCCGCAGGCGACCGCGATTGCCGTCATGGTCATCTCCGGCCTGTTCACCGGCGCGGTTCTGATTCCCCGGGCCTGGCCCGTGGCGCGGCGCGGCGAGGTTGGGCAGTTGGCGCTCGGGGCCATGGTGGCGCTTCCCCTCGGCACCGCGCTCCTCTCCATCCTCGATGCCTCGGTCTTGCGCTGGGCGGTGGCCATTGCCGCCACCGCCACGCTCGCGGCGCTGCTCTCGGGCTGGCGCTACAGCCGCAAGGTGGGTGCCACCGGCCAGCTCGCGATCGGCGCCGGTGCCGGCGCGCTCGGCGCCACGACCGGGCTCACCGGCCCGCCGGTGATCCTGTTCTACCTCGCCGGGCAGGGCGCCGCGGTCGAGATCAGGGCCAACACGATCCTGTTTCTCGCCGCACTCGACCTCGGCGTGCTTGTCGCGTTTCTGTCTGCCGGGCTCATCGGGCGCGAGGCGGTGGCGCTCGGCGCCCTCCTCGTCGTGCCCTTCCTCGTCGGCACCGCCCTCGGCCAGGGATTGTTCCGGCCGGAGCGCGAGCGCTTGTTCCGCCGCGCGGCCTATGCCCTTATCGGGCTCGCGATCCTGACCGGACTGCCGGTCTTCCACTGAAGGGAGGCGGCCGATGCGACTCACCGAGATCGACTACTCCGGGCCGCCGCCGGTCGACGGCTACGGCCCGGGCTTCTTCCGCGTCGCCGGCGAGGTGCACGAGGGCGGGCTCCTGCTCCTGCCGTCGGGCCGCGCGCCCTGGGGCGGCTACGAGGAGGCGGGCGCGATTCTCGCCGCGGCAGCCCGGTTCGACGTTCTCCTGGTCGGCACCGGGCCGGAGATCGCGCCGTTGCCAGGCGCCTTCCGCGACCGACTGGAAGCGGCTGGCGTGGGGGTGGAGATCATGGCCTCGGCCACCGCCTGCCGCAGCTACAACATGCTCCTGGCCGAGGGCCGCCGCGTGGCGCTCGCCGCGCTGCCGGTCTGAGCCGCGGGCCTGAGGGCGCTTTCCGCCCGGCCCGCAATGGGTTAAGCCCCGTGCCCATGAGCCGCCTCAGTGTCACTGACCTAGCCTGCGCCCGGGGCGGCGTGCCCGTGCTGGCGGGGCTGTCCTTCGCGCTGGGGCCGGGAGAGGCCATGATCCTGCGCGGGCCCAACGGGTCGGGCAAGACCACGCTGCTGCGCACGCTCGCAGGCCTGCAGCCGCCAATTGCCGGCCGGATCGAAGCCGAGCCCGAGAGCCTCGCCTACGCCGCCCATGCCGATGGGCTGAAGCCGACGCTGACGGTGGCCGAGAACCTCGCCTTCTGGGCCGCCGTCTACGGCGGCCGCGCCAGCCCAGAGGCGGCGATGGCGGCCTTCGAGATCACCGGGCTTGCGGGGCGCCGGGCGCACGACCTCTCGGCCGGGCAGAAGCGGCGGCTGTCGCTGGCGCGGCTTTTGGTGACCGGCCGCGCCGTGTGGCTCCTCGACGAGCCCACCGTCTCGCTCGACACCGTGGCGGTGGCGCTCTTCGCCGCCGCGGTCAGGGCGCATCTGGCCGGCGGCGGCGCGGCGGTGATCGCCACTCATATCGGGCTCGGGCTCGAGGGCAGCGCGACGCTCGACGTCAGCGCCCACCGCGCCGCCGTGCATGCGGCGCCCGCCTTCGGAGACGACTGGTGATCGCGCTCCTTCTCCGCGACCTGAAGCTCGCCTTCCGCTCCGGCGGCGGATTCGGGCTGGCGCTCGCGTTCTTCCTGATCGTCGCGACGCTGGTGCCGTTCGGCGTCGGCGCCGAGGGCGCGACGCTTGCCCGCATCGCCGGCGGCATCCTCTGGGTCGCGGCGCTGCTTGCCTGCCTCCTGTCGCTCGACCGCCTCTTTCAGACCGACTGGGAGGACGGCTCGCTCGATCTGCTTGCCACCGCGCCGATCCCGCTCGAGGGCGCCGTGGCGGTGAAGGCCATGGCGCACTGGCTGACGACCGGCCTGCCGCTGACACTGGCGGCACCGGTCCTGGGGCTGCTCCTCAACCTGCCCGGGCCGGCCTATCTCTGGCTCCTCGTCTCGCTGGCGCTCGGCACGCCGGCCTTGTCGATGATCGGCGCCTTCGGCGCGGCGCTGACCGTCGGCGTCAAGCGCGGCGGGCTCCTCCTGTCGCTCCTGGTCCTGCCGCTCTACGTGCCGACGCTGATCTTCGGCGCCGAGGCCACGCGCCGCGGCGCCGAGGGGCTCGACCCCGCGACGCCGCTCCTGCTGCTTTCCGGCATCACCCTCGGCACCGTCGCGCTCCTGCCCTTCGCCGCGGCTGCGGCAATCCGCGTCAACCTGCGCTAGGCCAGCTCGTGGTAGTGACTTGTGACCTGCGCTAACGAGGCTTAGATCGGCCCAATGTCGCTCTGGGAATACGCCAACCCGAAGAGGTTCATGCAGACCTCCGCCTGGCTCCTGCCGTGGTTCACCGGGCTTGCCGGGCTGACGATGGTCGCGGGCCTCTTCTGGGGGTTCTTCTTCACGCCGGACGATTTCCGCCAGGGCTCGACGGTGAAGATCATCTTCCTGCACGTGCCCGCGGCGATGATGGCGATCAACATCTGGGTGATGATGCTGGTGACCTCGCTGATCTGGCTGGTTCGCCGCCATCACGTCAGCGCGCTGGCCGCCAAGGCGGCGGCGCCGATCGGGCTGACGATGACGCTGATCGCGCTCTTGACCGGGGCGATCTGGGGCCAGCCGATGTGGGGCACCTGGTGGGCCTGGGACCCGCGGCTGACCTCGTTCCTGATCCTGTTCCTGTTCTACCTCGGCTACCTCGCGCTCTGGGAGGCGATCGAGAACCCCGACACCGCGGCCGATCTCACCGCCGTGCTCTGCCTCGTCGGCTCGGTCTTCGCGGTGCTTTCGCGCTATGCGGTCCTGTTCTGGAACCAGGGGCTGCACCAGGGTGCGTCCTTGTCGCTCGACCGCGAGGAGAACATCGCCGACGCGTTCTGGCTGCCGCTCGTCGTCTGCATCGTCGGCTTCGTGCTGTTCTTCGTGGCGCTTCTGCTGATGCGGACGCGGACCGAGATCCGGGCGCGGCGGCTCAAGGCGCTCATCGCGCGGGAGCGGATGGCCTGATGCCGGACCTGGGCAAATACGCGGCCGAGGTGCTTTCGGCCTACGGCGTCTCGATCCTGCTGATCGCGGCGCTGGTCGGCTGGTCGTTCCTGCGCGCGGGCCGCGTGCGCCGGGCGCTGGAGGAGGCCGAGGCGAGGATGAAACCCCATGGCCGTTAAGCCCCTCGTCCTCTTGCCGCCGGCGATCTTCGCGCTGCTCGCCGGGCTCTTCGCCGCCGGCATGTTCCGCGACGACCCCGAGGCGCTGCCCTCGGCGCTCGAGGGTCAGCCGGCGCCGCCGGTGGTGCTGACCAAGCTCGGGCCGGGCGAGCCCTTCACCGACGCCGATCTAAGGTTGGCGGGCGTGAAGCTGGTGAACTACTGGGCAAGCTGGTGCGCGCCCTGCCGGATCGAGCATCCGGTGCTGATGGAGATCGAGGCCTCCGGCATCCCGGTCTACGGCATCAACTACAAGGACGATCCGGCGAAGGCGCTGGGCTTCCTGGCCGAGCTCGGCGACCCCTATGCCGCGATCGGCGCCGACGCGAGCGGGCGCACCGCGCTCGACTGGGGCGTCTACGGCGTGCCCGAGACCTACGTGATCGACGGCGAGGGCGTGATCCGGCTCAGGTTCGCCGGGCCGATCACGCGGCAGATCTTCGAGAAGCGGATCAGGCCGGCGATCGAGGCGGCGGGGGGCGGTTGACCTACCGTTACGCGATCCGGTCGGTTTGAGCCCAGACTGCCGAATGCTGCGCTGCGCCAAAGCTGGCAAATTGTGCTAAGAGCGGACGTGGACAACAGCAAGGACGGTCCGGATTTGGCCCTGACCAAGCCGTTCGGACCCTGCATTTCACAATAGACGTGAGTTCTTGGAAACGATCATCCCACGCAAACCACCAGCAGGTGCGGTTTTCATCATACACTCCTGGTGGGGTCTGACGGAATCGTTTCGAGAATTCGGATCATCCCTTGCAGACGCGGGTTATCTTGTCGGCCTCGCTGATCTTTTTGAAGGGCGGATAGCAAGAACGGAAGCAGAGGCCCGTGAACTTCGTGCTCGACCGCGTCGCACCCCCATGTACAAGACATTGGGCGCAGATATCGCTTCACTTCGTGACAAGGCCGGATCGCAAAAGGTTCGGATCGGTACTGTCGGGTTCTCCATGGGTGGGCACTGGGCCGTCTGGCTATCCCAGAGACCGAAATACAATGTCGCGGCGACCGTTCTCTACTATGCCGCCCGAGCGGGAAGTTTCGCCAATTGCAGGGCAAGCATCATCGCGCATTTTGCTGAGAATGACGCGTGGGTTAGCGCGAATGCCCGCAAGAACATGGAGCGCGCCATCCACAAATCCGGGTGCGGGTATGAGGCATACGATTACCCCGGGACACAGCATTGGTTCGCAGAAGCGGCAAGACCCGCGGAATTCGACGGCAGCGCAGCGAGGCTGGCGCTCAGAAGAGACCTGCTTCATCTCCAGAAGCATCTGAAAGACTGACGGAATGACGGTTTAGCTTTCCAAAGCGGTCAGTCGAATGATTGCAACCAACGGCAGCTTCGTCCTGCAAAGGGGACGCCGAGGACACCCGAAAGGTGCCTCGTCCGCAAGGCGGACTCACATTCTCAAACGGACGGAATGACGGGCTATCCCAGCCAGGCCGCGAAGATCAGGAGCACAAAGCCCAGGATTTCGCTCCTGGGGGCCGAGTGGAGCACGGCGGGCAGGCGGTGCGCCATGCCACTGTCCACGCCGGACAGGGTGTTCGAAACGCGAAAAAGCCGGGGCTCGCCCCGGCTTTCTCGGAACCAGTGACTTCGCCGAGTCACGCCGCCTTGGCGAGGTTCCTCAGCACGTAGTGCAGGACGCCGCCGTTCTCGACGTAGTCGATCTCGATCGCGGTATCGATCCGGCACTTGAGGGTAATCGTCTTCTCGGTGCCATCGCCATAGGTGATCGAGCAAGGCACTTCGGAAAGCGGTTGAAGATCGCCAGACAACCCCTTGATCGAGAACGTTTCATCCCCCTTGAGCTTCAGCGACTGCCGGCTGTCGCCTTGGGTGAACTCGAAGGGGATCACGCCCATGCCGACGAGGTTCGAGCGGTGGATGCGCTCGAAGCTCTCGGCGATCACCGCCTTGACGCCCAAGAGCGCGGTGCCCTTAGCCGCCCAGTCGCGGGAGGAGCCCGCGCCGTATTCCTTGCCGCCGATCACCACGAGCGGCACGCCCTCGCCCTGCCAGGCCATCGCCGCGTCGAAGATCGAGGTCTGCTTGCCGTCGGGTCCGATCGAATAGCCGCCCTCGACGCCTTCCAGCATTTCGTTCTTGATGCGGATATTGGCGAAGGTGCCGCGCATCATCACCTCGTGGTTGCCGCGGCGCGAGCCGTAGGAATTGAAGTCCCTCACCGGCACCTGCCGCTCGACCAGGTAGCGGCCGGCGGGCGTGGTGTCCTTGAACGAGCCCGCGGGCGAGATGTGGTCGGTCGTCACCATGTCGCCCAGGATCGCCAGCGGCCTGGCGCCGAGGATGTCCTCGATCTTGCCGGGCTGCGGTCCCATGCCCTGGAAGTAGGGCGGGTTCTGCACGTAGGTCGAGGAGGTCGGCCAGTCGTAGGTCAGGCTGTCCGTCGTCTTGACCCCTTGCCACTTGGCGTCGCCCTTGAACACGTCGGCATATTTCGCCTGGAACGCATCGCGCGTCACCGTCTTGTGGACGAGGTCCGCAATCTCCTTGTTCGTGGGCCAGAGGTCCTTGAGGTAGACCGGGTTGCCGTTCGCGTCATGCGCCACCGGATCGGTGCTGATGTCGATGTTCATGTCGCCGGCGAGCGCGTAGGCCACGACCAGCGGCGGCGAGGCGAGATAGTTCGCCCGCACGTCGGGCGAGATCCGGCCCTCGAAGTTGCGGTTGCCCGAGAGCACCGCCGCGGCGATGAGGTCGTTCTCGTTGATCGCCTTGGAGATCTCGGGCTGCAGCGGCCCCGAGTTGCCAATGCAGGTGGTGCAGCCGTAGCCCACGAGGTTGAAGCCGATGGCGTCGAGGTCCTCTTGCAGCCCGGCGGCCTCGAGGTACTCGCTCACCACCTGGCTTCCGGGTGCCAGGGAGGTCTTCACCCAGGGCTTGCGGTCGAGCCCGAGCGCGCGCGCTTTCCGCGCCACCAGCCCCGCGCCGATCATCACGTAGGGGTTCGAAGTGTTGGTGCAGGAGGTGATCGCGGCGATCACCACCGAGCCGTCGTGCAGTTCGTAGTCCTCGCCGGACACCTTGGCGCGCTTGATCGCGTTCTTCGGCCCATTTGGCGCGGGACCTTCGGCGGCCATGTCCTTCGCCGCCGCGCTGGCATCCACCCCGCGGTATTCGCAGACGACCTTGTAGAAGCCGTCCGCGGCCTGGGTCAGCGGCGTATGGTCCTGCGGCCGCTTCGGGCCGGAGATCGCCGGGACCACCGACCCCATGTCGAGCTCCAGCGTGTCGGTGTAGATCGGGTCGTAATCCGCCCCACGCCACATGCCCTGGGCCTTGGCGTAGGCCTCGACCAGCGCGATCCGCGCCTCGTCGCGCCCGGTCTGGGTCAGGTAGCGCAGGGTCTCCTGGTCGACCGGGAAGAAGCCGCAGGT
>JBFKAV010000130.1:0-9826 GCA_041621405.1 Paracoccaceae bacterium | reverse complement strand
TTGATCCGGCTCCGCGCCAACGACGAGCCTTCGGTCGCGGTGCCGGTCTTCGACCGCGACATCGAGATCGCCCGCGCCGGCGCAAGCCTGATCCCGCAATCGGTGCGGGTGATTGTGGTCGAGGGCAATTACCTGCTGCTCACCCGCCCGCCCTGGAACGCGCTCCGGCCGCTCTTCGACGTCACCGTCCTGCTCGATGTCCCCGAGAAGGAGCTCCGCGCCCGCCTCAACCGGCGCTGGACGCACTACAAGCTCACGCCCGACGAGATCGCGTGGAAGCTCGACGGAAACGACCTGCCCAACAGCCGCGTGGTCCGCAAAGAGAGCGGCCCGGCAGATTTCCGCATCGCTCCGGCGCCATGAGCGCCGGTCCGGGCGAGATTGCGGTCCTCGACATCGGCAAGACCAACGTCAAGCTCTCGGTCGCCGACCGTGCCGGCACTGTGCTGGACGCGCGCTCGCATCCCAATCCGACCCGCCCAGGCCCGCCTTGGCGCCACCACGACCTTGCGACCCTCTGCCCCTGGGTGGCCGAATGCCTCGCGGCACTCTGCCGCCGCCACCCGATCGGCCACCTGGTGCCGGTGGGGCATGGTTCGGGCGGCGTGCTCGTGGGCGACGACCCGGACGCAGGCGGCACCGGCGCCACGCTGCCGATGATCGACTACGAGGACCCATGCCCGGGAGAGATCGATGCCGCCTATCGCGCCCGGGCGGGCACCTTCGAGGACCGCGGTAGCGCAGTGATGATGGCCTCGACCCACGCCGCGAGGCAGCTTCTCAGGATGCAGCTCGAGGCGCCCGGCGCCTTCGCCGGCGCGCGGCACTTCCTCAACGTCGCGCAGTATTGGGCCTGGTGGCTCTGCGGCGTTGCGGCCTCGGAGCTATCCGCGATGGGTGCGCAGTCGCAGCTCTGGAACGTGCCCCGCCGACGCTGGGCACCGATCGTCGCCGCGGAAAGCTGGGCACATCTGCTGCCGCCCTTCCGCCCGGCTTGGGAGACGCTGGGCACCCTTCGCCCCGCCCTCGCCCGCCGCCACGATCTGCCCGAGGGCCTTTCCGTCCACGCCGGCGCCCACGATTCCAGCGCCCATTTCTACCGCTACCTCGCCGCGGGGCTCGAAGGCTTCACTCTCGTCTCCACCGGCACCTGGATCGTCGCGATGTCGCGCGAGGCGCGGCCCGAGCGGCTCGACGCGGCGCGGGGAATGACGATCAACGCCGACGTCGAGGGCAATCCGGTCGGCGGCGCCCTTTCCATGGGCGGCCGCGAGTTCTCGGAGATCGCCGGCGCCGGCTGGAAGGGCGAGGCGGCCGATTCGGCGGCGTTGGGCCGCGTCGTCGCAAAGGGCACAATGGCGCTGCCGAGCTTCGGCGACAGCGCGGGCCAGTTCCCGGGCTCCGCAGGCCGGGGCAAGATCATAGGGCCGCCGCCCGAGACCCAGGCGGAGCGGACCGCGCTCGCCGTGCTCTACGCGGCACTGCTGACGCTGGCCTGCACAGAGGCGCTCGGCGGCGGCGCCCGGCTGATCCTCGACGGCGCCTTCCTGCAAGAGCCGCTCTATGCCCCCCTTGTCGCGGCTCTGCGGACAGAAGCGCCTACCGAGATCTCGCCCGGATCGGGTGGCGTCGCCGCGGGCGCCGCGCTCCTGGCCTTTCATTCCGGGCGTACGGACCCGGCGCCGCTCGCTCTCGAACCGGCTCCACCTGCGCCGCCGATACCGGGCCTCGCCGCCTATGCCGCGAGCTGGAGCGAGGCCGCCCGGCGCCATTCCAACCCCGGAGGACACCCGCATTGACCGAAGCCGAGCTCCGCCGCCAGATGGTCGAGATCTGCCGCAAGATGAACGCGACCGGCCTCAACCAGGGAACCGCCGGAAACCTCTCGATGCGCTCGGGCGAGGGGTTCCTGATCACCCCCTCCTCGCTGGCCTACGAGGCGATGGAACCGGGCGACCTCGTCGAGATGGGGTTCGACGGGGGGTTTGTCGGACGCCAACCGTCGTCGGAATGGCGCTTCCACCGTGACATCCTGAAGCACCGCCCGGACGTCGACGTGGTGCTGCACTGTCACTCGATCTATGCCACCACGCTCGCCTGCCACCACCGCACGATCCCGGCCTTCCACTACATGGTGGCCGTGGCGGGTGGCCCCACGATCCGCTGCGCCGACTACGCCACATTCGGCACGCAGGCGCTCTCGGACGCTGCGCTGAAGGCGCTCGAGGGGCGCATGGCCTGCCTACTTGGCCAGCACGGCCAGATTTCACTGGGGCGAACGCTCGAGGCCGCGCTCTGGCTCGCGGGCGAGGTCGAGACGCTGTCGCGCCTCTATGTCCAGGCGCTGCCGCTCGGCGAGCCGCCGGTGCTTTCGGACGCGGAGATGGAACGCGTGATCGCGCAGATGAAGCGGATGAGCTACGGCCTCGGCCCAGAGCCCGAGGGCACGAGCGACACCGCACACCCGCGGAACGCGGGGGCCTGACGCCGCCCGCCCGGGCTCTCCCGGTACGGGCTCCCGACGGCGCGCTGACCCGCCGTCAGCCGCCGCGCCCCGGCTTCTCCTTGCCCTCCGGCACGACCCCCTCCAGATTCACGCCGATGGCGTCGCCGATCTTCTTCATCGCTGGCAACGTGACGGCGAGGTCGAGGATCGACTCGATGGTCTGGCCCACGGCCGAAGCTCGCTCGCCGCCGACCTCGGCCCCGCGCCCGAGCCCGCTGATGTGGTTGATGGAGATCCCCTTGATCTTCTCGGCGGGCTTGACCATCTCGCCGATGATTCCGGGCAGTGCCGCGAGCCGCGCCTTCTCGAGCTCGAGCGAGACGGTGGCCTCCGAGCGCGTGTTCTCCGCCGCGATCCGCGCCGTCTCGGCCTCGGCCTCGGCCAGCCGCCAGGCCTTCAGCGCCTCGGCCTCCTCCCGCTTCGCGGCGGTCCGAGACTTGGCCACCTCCTTCTCGTTCTCCGCCGTGATGCGGCTCCGCGTCGCGTTCGCCTGTGCCTCCTGCTCGGCGGAAAGCAGCGCCAAGCGCTTGCGGCGCTCGGCTTCGGACATCTGGCGCAGCGTCTGCAGCTCCTCCTCGGCCTTCACTACCGCCGCCCGCGCCGAGGTGGCCTGGGCCTGCGCCTTGCTGCCCTCCTGGCTCTTCGCGGCCGTCTGGATCTGCTTTTCCTGCTCGGCGATATCGAGCGCGCGGAGCTGCGCGATCTCGGCCTCGCGAACCGCCAGCTCGCGGGCGATGTTGGCCGCCTGGATCTCCTGCTCCATCCGGATCCGCGCCTGCGCCGCCTCGCGCTCGGCCTCGGCCTTGCGCCGGGCGACCTCGGTCAGCTGCGCGGCAAGCAGCATCTCGATCTCCTGGGTCTGGGCGATCTCGGCGCGCCGCTGCTCGAGCTCGATCTCGAGCTTGCGGCGGTTTGCCTCGACCTCGGCCTTGCGCACCGAGACCTGGCTCTCGCCCTCGATCTCCGCGCGTTCCCTCTTCGATTTCGCAATCACTTCGGCGAGCCGCCTCATGCCGACGGCGTTGAACGCGTTGTTCTCGTCGAGCGCGGCGAACGGCGTCTGGTCGAGCGCGGTCAGGGACACGCTGTCAAGCTGCAGACCGTACTTGGCCAGAGCGTCGGTCAGTGCCTCGCGAACCTCGCGGACGAACTCGGCGCGGTTCTCGTGCAGCTCGTCCATGCTCATCCGCGCGGCAACCGAGCGCAGCGCGTCGACCATCATCCCGTCGATCAGCGCCTTCAGCTGATCGGGCTGGAATGTCCGCTTACCGAGGGTCTGCGCCGCCCGGACGATCGCGCCCTCCTCGGGAATGACCGAGGCGTAGAACTGGGCGCCAACGTCGACCCGCATCCTGTCCTTGGTGATCAGCGAATTCTCACCGGCGCGCACCACGTCCATGCGGATCGTCTGCATGCTGACCCGGCTGATCTCGTGGAAGAAGGGGATCGCGAGCGTGCCGCCGTCGATGACGACCTTGCGCCCGCCGATCCCGGTCCGCACGAGGCTCACCTCGTTCGTCGCGCGCCGGTAGAACCAGGCCGCGAGCGCGACGAGCGCCGCCGCGACGACGAGGAGAAGGATGATCCAGCCCAGCGTGTTCATCAGAATTTCCTCCCTGTTGCCGCCGGCTCAGAACACCGGCGGGAAGTGACGACCGCCGCGATCGAGCGTGATCCAGCGAAGCTCGGTGAAGGCGTCGAGCGACCAGCGCCCGCCGTAGCGTCCGACGCCCGAGGCCTTGACGCCGCCGAAGGGCACATGCGGCTCGTCGTTGATGTTCTGGCAGTTGATGTGGACCATGCCGGTCTCGAGCTGACCGGCGAGTCTCAGCGCGCGCGGCTCGTCCTCGGTCATGATCGCCGCCGTTAGGCCGTATTCGGTGTCGTTGTTGAGCGCGACCGCCTCATCCTCGGCCCGGAACGGGCAGACGATCACCACCGGCCCGAAGGTCTCGTCGTGCCAGATGTTCATCGAAGAGTTCACGTTGGTCAGCACCGTCGGCTCGACGAAGTTGTCCCAGGACTTGCCGCCGAGCTCGACCCTGGCACCCTTCGCCAAGGCGTCGTCGATCAGCGCCCGCACGCGCCCGGCCTGCCTGGCGTTCACCAGTGGGCCGATCACGTTGTCCTTGTCGCGGGTGTGCCCCGTGCGCAGCTTCGCCGCGCGCGCCAGGAACCGCGACATGAAGTCGTCGTAGACGCTTTCCTGAACGAGGATCTTCTCGGTCGACATGCAGACCTGGCCCTGGTGCATGAACGAGCCGAAGTTCGCGGCCTTCGCCGCGTGCTCGAGGTCGGCGTCCTCCAGGATGATCAGGCTGTCCTTGCCGCCGAGCTCGACGCAGGCCTTCTTCAGATGCGCGCCGCATTTCGCCGCGATGTGGCGGCCGACGGCGGTGGAGCCGGTGAAGGAAACCGCCTTGACGAACGGGTTCTCGATCATCTCGTCGCCGACCTCCTGCACCCCGTCGCGGGCGCAGGTCACGACGTTGAAGACGCCCTTCGGGATGCCGGCCTCCTCGAGGATCTCGGCAAAGTAGAGGCCGCCGGCATAGGGCGTGTCCTCCGAGGGCTTGAGCACCACCGTGTTGCCCACCGCAAGCGCCGCGGCGAAGCCGCGGGAGGTGAGGATCCCCGGCATGTTCCAGGGCGAGATCACGCTGACGACACCCAGGGGCCAGCGCGTGGCGGTTGAGAACTTGCCGTGTTCGGAGGGCAGCACCTCGCCGATGTTCTGGTAGCAGAGCGCGGCGGCCGACTGGAACACCTCGGCCACGTAGCCGGCCTCGAACACGCCCTTGCCGTACCAGCCGCCGCCTTCCCCCATGGCGGCGTTGATGAAGTCGTCCTTGCGGCGCTGCCAGACTTGGGCGACCCGGCGCAGCGCCTCGGCGCGGTGGTGGAACGGCAGGGCGGACCAGGCGGGAAAGGCGGCGTGCGCCGCCTCGATCGCGCGGCGGGTGTCGTCGCGGGTGCCGTCGGGGATCCGCGCCCAGACGGTAGTGTCCGAGGGGTTCAGGTCCTCGAAGGTGCGGGCGGCGGGGGTCCATTCGCCGCCGATGTACATGCCCTTGATCGTCGGGGGCGTGATCGCGGTGTCGAGCATCTGTGGGTCCTCCTCTTCACGAGCGGCAGCTCATTCCTTTCTGGGCGGTCGGTAGGCTCGGGCGCGGGCCGCGGCCTCCTCGATCTCCTTGAGGGCGGCGCGGAGCCGGTCACCGCTTTCGCCGAAATCGGGCATCGGCACGCTCGGGGGCCTCGGCGGCGTGACCGCGCCGCCGTTCATCGATTGCTGCGGCGGACGGGTCGACGACAGCTGCGCCGCGCGCGTCACGAGATCGTCGATGCGGATGCCGCCGGGCTGCCGGCCCGTCGCGTGCGGGGGCTCCGGGCTCGACGCTTGCCGGGGCGGTGCCGATTGCGCCTCCGGCGCGGCCGGGCGTGCTTGCTCCGGACGCGGCGGCGCTGCGGGTGTCGAGGTGGGCGCCGGCGCACGCCTTGCGAACTTTTGCATCTCGGCGGCCGCGATCTCCGACGGGCTGGCACCAGCCAGCCGCGGCGCGGCGGGCGGCGGCTTGCGGGCCACCTCGGGTCCGGCCGCGCCGCGATGGGTGACGGGCGCGGCGGCGCCGCCGCCGCCCAGGTAGGCCTTCTGCACCGCCGGGTCGCTCAGGAGCGACGATGCCTTGTCTTCGTGCACGATCTTACCGTTCTCCAATAGGTAGCCCCGATCGGCGATTGCGAGGCTCTGCCTGGCGTTCTGTTCGACAAGCAGGATGCCGAGGCCCGAGTCCCTGACCGCCTTCAGGCTCTGGAACAGCTCCCGGCAGAGCATCGGCGCCAGCCCGAGCGAGGGCTCGTCGAGCATCAGGATCTGCGGATTCGACATCATCGCCCGGCCAATCGCCACCATCTGCTGCTCGCCGCCCGACATCGTGCGGACGACCTGACGGCGCCGCTCGCCGAGCTTCGGAAAGAGCCTCAGCACCCGTTCGAGCGTCGCCGCCTCCTCGTCGCGCGCGCGCTCCGAATAGGCGCCGAGCTTGAGGTTCTCTTCGACCGTCAGGTCTGCGAAGATGCCGCGGCCCTCTGGCACCAGCGCCAGCCCGTGCTCGACGATCCGGTGCGGCGGCTCGGCGGTGATCTCAATCCCGTCCATCACGACCTCGCCGCTCACCTGCCCTTCGCAGATTCCGGCGATCGACTTCAGGAGCGTGGATTTTCCGGCGCCGTTGGCGCCGAGGATCACGACGATCTCGCCCTTGCCGACCGTCACATGCGCGTCTGCCAGCGCCCGGTGCTGGCCATAGCTCGCGGTGAGGCGGCGGACGTCAAGCATCGTCGTCCCCCAGATAGGCGCGGATCACTTCGGGATCGGACAATACCTCGTCGGGCCGGCCTTCGGCGATCTTTCGGCCCGAGGACATCACCACGCAGGCGTCGCAGAGCGAGCGGATCGCGTCCATCACGTGCTCGACGAGGATGATCGTGCGGCCCTCGTCGCGAAGCGCGCGGATCAACCGGATGCCTTCGGTGAGCTCGGTCGGGTTGAGCCCGGCGAGCCATTCGTCGAGCAGCAGCACCTCGGGCTCGGACGCGAGCACCCGGGCGAGCTCGACCCGTTTGGTGTCGATGTATGTGAGCTGGCCGATCCGGGCGCCGGCCTGTCGTGACATTCCGACCGTCTCCAGCATCCGCAGGGCGTGTGCGTCGGCCTCGGCGCCCCAGCGGCGGCGGTGGCCGAAGACCGCGCCAGCCTTGACGTTCTCGAGCACGGTCATCGACGGCAGCAGGCGCACGAGCTGGAACGTCCGCGACACCCCCTGCCGCGCGATCTGCTGCGCCGGCAGGCGGGTGATCGATCGCCCGCGCAGCGAAATCTCGCCCGCGCTGGGCTTCAGCGCGCCCGAGATCAGGTTGAGCGTGGTGGACTTGCCCGATCCGTTCGGTCCGATCAGGCCGAGCACCTCGTGCTCGACCACGGCAAAATCCAGATCGTCGACCGCGGTGAGCCCGCCGAAGCGCTTGGTCGCGCCCCGGACCGTCAGCACTGCCGCCCCGGCGGTCATGCCAGCCCCTCGCGCGATGCTGCACGGGCGTGGAGCGCCTCGAGCAGCCCCACGAAACCCCGCGGCAGGAGGAAGACGATCAGCAGGAAACAAAGCCCGAGGAGAAGCGTCGCCTGGGTCGGAACGGTTTCCGAGATCGCGTCCCAGAGGAAGGTGAAGGGGATCACCCCAACCAGCGGCCCCCAGAGCCGGCCCGGACCGCCGAGCAGCGCCATGATCACCACCTGGAACGACAGCATCGGCGTGAAGGCAAGCGACGGCTCGATATAGACGTAGCGGGGCGCGAGAATCGCACCGGTGATCGCCGCGACCGCGCCCGGGACCATGAAGAGGAGGATCTTGGCGCGCGCGGTGTTGATGCCCGAGTGCCGCGCCACCTCCTCGTCATCGCCGATGATGCGCAGCGCGAAGCCGAGCCGCGAGCGCGCGATCAACCAGCCACCGACGTAGACGAGGCTGGCAAGCCCCACGAGCTGCCAGTAGATGCCCGCCTCGGTGGTGTCGGTCAGGACGTAAAGCCCCCTCTGCCCGGTCTCGTTCTGGATCCAGGTGATGATCTGGCGGACGAGCTCGGCCAGGCCGAGGGTGAAGATCACGAAGTAGACGCCGGAGAGCCTGAGCGTGGCGAGCCCAACCAGCGCCGCGAGCACGGCGCCGAGAACGCCGGCCAGCGGCAGCAGTGCCCAGTAGGGCAGATGATCGATGCCGAGGCCGGTGGTGTAGGTCCCGAGCCCGAAGAATGCCGCCGTGGCGAGCGATATGTAGTGCGTCGGCCCCGAGAACAGCGCCCAGCTCGTCGCCAGCACCGTGAACATCGCAACCGAGATGCCCTTGGCCAGCCAGTAGCTGCTGCCGGCGAAGGGCAGCGCCGTCGCCAACGCCAGGAGCACCAGGGCGACCAGCACGTTGCGGGTCTCGGCGGCGCTCATGTCTGGCTCCGCCGGAACAGGCCTTGCGGGCGCAGGAGCAGGATCAGCACGAAGAGGAGATAGGCCGCGGCGAGCGTCAGGCCGGGGTCGATGAGCGTGGCGACGAAGGTCTCGAGGATGCCGAGCAGCAGCGCTGCGACGATGGTGCCCCGGATATCGGCGACCCCGCCCATGATGACGATGATCAGGGCCTTCAGCGTGAACATCACGCCGGTCGAGGCATCGAGCGTCAGGAACATCGAGATCAGCGTGCCGCCCGACGCCGTGACCGCGCCGCCCAGCGCGAAGGCCAGCGCCGCGAGCTTCGGCACGTCGATCCCGACGAGCCGGGCGCTTTCGGGCGCAACCGCGATGGCGCGGATCGACATGCCCGGACGGGAGTGGTTGAGCCAGAGGTGGAGCGCGCCGCAGATGACGACGGCGGCGAGGAATGCGACGAGGCGGTTCAGCGCATAGGTGTCGCCCAGGATGCGGACCGGACGGGCGAGGTGGCTGTAGCTGAAGTAATCGCCCCCGAAGAGCGCGATCATCAGGCCCACCGCAACGAACGACAGCCCGAAGGTCGTCAGGATCGCATCGACCTCGAGTTGGCCGCGGCTCTTCGCGCGCCGGACGAGCGGCCTCAGGAGCACCGTGTAGATCAGCCAGTTCAGCGCGAAGGCGAGCGGCGCGACGAGGAACACCGTCAGCAACGGGCTGAGCGCCTGGGTGGTCTGGAACCAGAACGCGGCGAAGCCGCCGATCACCAGGAGCTCGCCGTTGGCGAGGTTCATGATCCGCGCCATGCCGTATTGCAGGTTGAGCCCGACCGCGATGAGCGCGTAGGTGCCGCCCAACAGCAGGCCGGTGATCAGAATGTCCATGGCCGCGCCCCGGTGTCAGCGGGCACGGGGCCGCCCCCGCGCCCGCCCTTGGTTACTGCCAGCCCGCCTTGACGCTGACGTCGACCGCGCCCTCGCGCCCCGTCGAGGCCACGCCCTTGAAGACGCCGTCCTGCCACTGGCCGACCGTCCAGTAGGCGGCATTGTTGTTGTTCTCGTCCCAGGTGATGGTGCCCATCACGGTCTCGAAAGAGTTGTTGGCGATGTACTCGCTCACCGCTGCCTTATCGAGCGAGCCCACCGCCTCGATCGCCTGTTCGAGGATCTGGAACGAGGCGTAGACCATGCCCGAGGCCCAGTAGTCAGGCTTGGCGCCGGTCAACGCCTCGTGGCGGGCCGCGTACTCCTTGAACTGCTCGCCATCCGCATAGACGCCACCCGCGCCCAGCACGTTGCCGGCCGCGGCGCCGAAGCGTTCGCCATAGGCCGGGAAGGCGGTGG
>JBFKAV010000129.1:0-9868 GCA_041621405.1 Paracoccaceae bacterium | reverse complement strand
GATGCAGGATCCCGACCATCTCGGCTGGGGCACGGTGCTCGCCATGGACCGGCTGGAGCCCGCCGACGCCCAGGCCTTCGCTGCGCTCGACCTCGGGCCGGCCACGCTTTCGCCGGCCGAGCTCGGCCCCGCGCAGCCCGAGCCGCATCCCTCCTGGATGACCCGCGTCGCCGAGGACTGGCAGAAGCGTTATGGCGCGCGCTGAGCCCCGCGCCCGGCGATGAGCGACGCTGCCCTCCCCGCCACCACCCCAAGCCGCCGACGGGGCGTCCTGCCCTTCGCCCCGGCACTGACGCTCACCGCCCTCATTGTCCCGATCGCGGCGGGCCTCGGCTTCACGATGGCCCCCGCCTTCGGCTACCTGCCGGCCCTCGGCGGCACCGCGGCCTCGCTCGACGCCTTCCGCGCCCTCGCCGAGGCACCGGGCTTCACCACCTCGCTGCGCCTTTCGCTTACCACCGGCCTCGCCGCCACGGCGCTCTCGCTCGGCCTCACGCTCCTGATCCTCGCCGGCTGGCACGGCACGGCGAGCTTCCGCGCGCTGGAACGCACGCTCTCGCCGCTCCTCGCGCTCCCGCACGCCGCCGCCGCCTTCGGCCTCGCCTTCCTTGCCGCCCCTTCGGGCTGGATCGCCCGCGCGCTCTCGCCCTGGGCCACGGGCTGGACCCGCCCGCCGGACCTGCTCCTGGTGCAGGACCCGAACGGCATCGCCCTCACCCTCGGCCTCGTCGCCAAGGAGCTGCCGTTCCTCCTCCTGATGTCGCTCGCCGCCCTGCCCCAGGCTCGCGCGGCTGACCGCCTCACCCTGGCCCGCGCGCTCGGCTACGGCCGCGTCACCGGCTGGCTCAAATGCGTGCTGCCAGCGGTCTACCGCCAGATCCGGCTGCCCACCTACGCTGTCCTCGCCTTCTCGATGTCGGTTGTCGACGTGGCGCTGATCCTCGGCCCCTCAACCCCGCCGACGCTGGCGGTGCAGACCCTGCGCTGGATGAACGACCCCGACCTCTCGATGCGCTTCCAGGCCGCCGCCGCGGCGCTCACCCAGCTCGCCCTCGTGCTCGCCGCCCTCGGCCTCTGGCGCCTCGGCGAGCTCGCTCTGGCCTGCCTCGGCCGTGCGTGGGCCACCGCCGGTGGCCGCGGCCACCCCGCCGCCGAGGCCCTCATCCGCGGCCTCGCCTTCACCCTCGGCGCCGCCGTGGCAACGGCGCTCCTCGCCGGCATCGCCAGCCTCGCGCTCTGGTCGCTCGCCGGGCACTGGAGCTTCCCCGACGCGCTCCCCGACGCGCTCTCCTTCCGCACCTGGGCCCGCCATGCCCCTGCCCTGGCCGGGCCGGCCGCCGATACCCTCGTCATCGCCGCCGCCTCGACCCTGCTCGCGATCTTCCTCACCGTCGCCTGCCTCGAGGCCGAGCACCGCCACGGCCTCACCCCCGGCGCACGCAGCCTCTGGCTTCTATACCTGCCGCTCCTGGTGCCGCAGATCGCCTTCCTCTTCGGGCTGCAGACGCTCGCCATCGGGGCCGGCGCCGGCGAGCGCATCGGCGCGGTAGTCGCCGCCCACCTGGTATTCGTCCTGCCCTACACGTTCCTCTCCCTCGCCGACCCCTGGCGCGCCTGGGACGCGCGCCACGCCACCATCGCCCGGGCGCTGGGCGCCTCGCCGAACCGCGCGCTCCTCGCGATCCGCCTGCCGATGCTGCTCCGGCCGCTGCTCACCGCCGCCGCGGTCGGCTTCGCCGTCTCGGTCGGCCAGTATCTGCCCACGCTCCTCGTCGGCGGCGGCCGCGTCGCCACGCTCACGACCGAGGCCGTGGCGCTGGCCGCCGGCGGCGACCGCCGGCTGATCGGCCTCACCGCGCTTGCCCAGACCGCCGCGGTGATCCTGCCCTTCGCCCTGGCGCTGGCCCTTCCCCGCCTCGCCTTCCGCCACCGCCGGGGCCTTCATGCCTGAGCCCGGTCTCACCCTCGAACGCCTCTGCATCGAGCATCGGGGGCAGCGGCTGATCGATCTCGACCTCCGCATCGCGCCGGGCGAATGTCTCACCCTCATGGGCCCCTCCGGCATCGGCAAGTCGACCGTGCTTGCCGCGATCACCGGCACGCTCGCCCCGGGCTTCCTGCTCTCGGGCCGCATCCTGCTCGACGGCGAGGACATCACCCGCCTCCCCACCGAGCGCCGCCACGTCGGCATCCTGTTTCAGGACGAGCTCCTCTTCCCCCACCTCTCGGTCGCCGGCAACCTCGCCTTCGGCCTCTCGGCCACCGTCCCCCGGCCCGAGCGCGCCCGGCGTGTCGAGGCGGCCCTCGCCGAGGTCGGCCTCGAAGACCTCGGCCCCCGCGACCCCGCCACCCTCTCCGGCGGCCAGAAGGCGCGGGTCGCGCTGATGCGGATGCTCCTCTCCGAGCCCCGGGCGCTCCTCCTCGACGAGCCTTTCTCCGGCCTCGACGCCGCGCTGCGCGACCAGACCCGCCGCCTGGTCTTCGACCTGGCGGCCGAGCGCGGCCTGCCCACGCTCCTCGTCACCCACGACGCGGCAGAAGCCGACGCCGCTGGCGGGCGGGTAATCACGCTTGGGTGACCGAGCAACCCGCCGTCTTCGAGCGAGCGGCCGATGGTCGGGTGGTAGTCGCGCATCCAGTTCTGGGTGAGGGGCGTCCCGGAAACGCTCCGGTGGAGCGTTTCAGCCCCGAACGGGCGGAGCCCCGGAAGAGGCCGGATTCGGCCTGGTACCACTGGCCGGGGAGTGAGGCGCGCCCGGAAAACGGTCCGATGGACTGTATTCAGCCCCGAACGGGCGGAGCCCTCGGAGGTTGATCGGGTTGCCGGTCGAGACGCGCACCCCGCCAAACGGCAGGTAGCTTGCCTCCCAGACCTTGCTACCGCTGGAATCGGTCGCAAATACCGGCCGGCCGATGTGGTCCGTCCTGACGAAGAAGACCTGCCCTCCCTCCACCACGGCGACCGCGCGACCGTCCATCCAGACATACTCGCGGATCAGCGTGGCGCTCGCCCCGTCCCACTCGTACTCCGCGATCCGGTTGCCGTCGACGTCGTGCACCGCGTGGATCGTCCGGTTCTCCTGGGTGAGCCGGCGGATCAGCTGCTGGCCGAACCCGGGGCGCATCGCGCCTGCGCTCGGTCCGTGCCCAGCGCTCAGGCGTGTTACTGGCCCTGAAATGCCTTTCAATCGGGTAAACGAAATTCGAAATGTCTAACGGATTCAATAACATGACCAAACATTTCACCGTGATATCCCTCGCCTGTAACACACCCCCCCTTTCCCTCCCCGCCCGAAGGCCCCAGAATGGCCGCCGACCCATCCCAAGCGAGGCCCGGAATGCTCTTCGACCGCCGGATCAAGATCGCGCCCTCGATCCTCTCCGCCGACTTCGCCGACTTCGGCGCCGAATGCCGGGCAATCGAGGATCAGGGGGCCGACTGGGTCCACATCGACGTGATGGACGGCCATTTTGTCCCCAACCTCACCTTCGGCCCGGCGATGGTGACGGCGCTGCGGCCGCACGTGAAGACGGTGATGGACGTCCACCTGATGATCGCGCCCGTCGACCCCTATATCGAGGCCTTCGCGGAAGCCGGCGCCGACATCGTCACCGCCCATCTCGAGGCCGGCCCCCACATCCACCGCACCCTCCAGGCGATCCGAGCCGCCGGCTGCAAGGCCGGGCTCGCGCTCAATCCCGGCACCGGGCTCGACGGGGTGGGGACCCTGCTCGACATGATCGACCTCGTCTGCGTGATGACCGTGAACCCCGGCTTCGGCGGGCAGAAGTTCATCGCCTCGCAGATCGACAAGGTCCGCCGCCTTCGCGGCCTGATCGGCGACCGCGAGATCCACATCGAGATCGACGGCGGCGTCGATCCCACCACCGCCCCCCTCGTCGCCGAGGCCGGGGCGGACGTCCTCGTCGCCGGCTCGGCCGTCTTCCGCGGCGGCTCGGTCGGCAACCCCGCCCCCTACGGCGCCAACATCGCCGCGATCCGCGCCGCGGCCGAGCAAGCAAGGAGGGCCGCCTGATGGCCGTCTCACCCCCGGTCTGCGACTTCGGCTGGAAAGCCCCGGATTTCACCCTGCCCGCCACCGACGGCAAGTCCTACAGCCTCGCCGACATCGCCGGCCCGAGGGGCACGCTGGTGATGTTCATCTGCAACCACTGCCCCTACGTCCTCGGAGCGCTCGACCGAATCCTCGCCGACGCCCGGGAGCTGCAGTCCCTCGGCATCGGTGTCGCCGCGATCTGCTCGAACGACGCGACCACCCACCCCGACGACAGCTTCCCGAAGATGAAGGAGATGGCCGAGCGCAAGGGCTTCCCCTTCCCCTACCTGCACGACGAGAGCCAGGAGGTCGCCCGCGCCTGGGGCGCGGCGTGCACGCCCGACTTCTTCGGCTTCAACGCCGATCTCGAGCTGCAGTACCGCGGCCGCCTCGACGAAGCCGGGCGCAACCCGGCGCCTGCCGGCACCCGCCGCGAGCTCGCCGAGGCGATGCGCCAGATCGCGGAGACGGGGACCGGCCCGAAGGACCAGGTCGCGAGCATGGGTTGCTCGATCAAGTGGAAGGCCGCGTGAGCCTTCCCTCCCGCCTCTTCCCTCTGATCCGAGTATCCTCAGGGGGCGCGGCGGGCAGACAGGCTCTCGCAGCGCCGCCGTCGGAACCGGGCGCGGCGTGATCGGGGTCATCTTCGACCTCGACGGCACGCTCATCGACAGCGCGCCCGACATCCACCGCGTGGCCAACGAGGTGCTTGCACTCGAAGGGCTGCGGGAGATCAGCCTCGCCCAGGCGCGCTCATTCGTCGGCAGCGGCGTGCCGGTCTTCGTCTCACGCCTGCTCGCCGCGCAGGTCCAGCCGCCCGAGGGCGCCCTCCACGCCCGCATGGTCGCGGCCTTCTCCGCCCGCTACGAACACGCCCATGCGCTGACCACGCTCTACCCCGGCGTCCGGGAAGCACTCGCCGCCCTCGCCCAGGCCGGGTATCCGCTCGGGCTCTGCACCAACAAGCCCATCGGACCGACCCGCGCCGTGCTGGTCCATTTCGGCCTCGCCGACACCTTCGCGGCGGTGATCTGCGGCGACAGCCTTCCCGAGCGGAAGCCAGACCCGGCGCCACTGCTGCGGACCACCGCGGAGCTCGGCGCGGCCTGCGCCCTTTTCGTCGGCGACAGCGAGATCGATGCCGAGACTGCAGAGCGCGCCGGCCTGCCATTCGCGCTCTTCACCGAAGGCTACCGCAAGAGCCCGCCCGAGGCCCTTGCCCACGCCGTCCGGTTTTCCCAGTTCGCCGAGCTTCCCGCCCTTGTCGCGCGGATCGCGGCAGAGGCGGTCTAGGCGTGGCCCCGAGCCGCGGCTTCCTCCGCCCGCTTGACCCGCCCGACCGCCCAGATCGTCGCCACCGGCCCGATGATCTCGAACAACACCGTGGCGCCGATGGTCAGCGTGAGCACCGTATCGGCCAGCTCCGGGAACTCCTCGGCGGCGACGAGGGCCATCCCCACGGCCACGCCCGCCTGCGGCAAGAGCGCGACGCCGTACCAGCGCCGTTCGGTCTCCGGTGCCCCACCGATCCGCGCTCCGATGGCCCCGCCGAGCAGCCGCGACGCAATCCTGAGCACCACAAAGGCGGCCCCGATCATGCCGAGGTCCGCCAGGTGGTCTGGCTCCAGTGCCGCTCCGGCGAGGATGAAGAAGAGGATCATGAACGGCCACTCGATGTGCTCGATCTCGTGGAAGGCCCGGGTATGGTGGCGCGCCCGGTTCACGATGATCGTGCCCGCGGTCATTCCGGCCAGCAGGAACGACACCTCGAGCCAGAGCGACAGTCCGGCAGTCAGAAACACCAGGCCCAGCGCCTCGGTCCTGAGCGGATCGCCGCCCGACAGTCGCCCGGTCAGCGCGGCGCCCGGAAACCCAACCAGCGCGCCCACCAGGATGGCGCCGCCGATCTCGCGCCCGGCCTCGACCAGGATTCCGGCATCCGCACCGCCGCCCAGCGAGCCTGCGACCACGATCACCAGGCTGAACGCGATTAGCCCCCAGGCATCGTCGATTGCCACGATCCCGAGCAGGGTGTCGGTGAACGAGCCGCTATAGCCGGTCTGCCGCAGCGCGTCCTGGGTCGCCGCGGGCGCGGTGGCGGTGGCGATCGCACCAAGGATCAAGGCCACAGCCGGGTCGGCCCCGAGCGCCCAGATCCCGGCCGAGACCACCGCGAGGGTCACCAGCACGATGGCGATCGAAATTGCCAGGATCGCCCGGCCATGGGCGACGAGGTTCTCCTTGGTCAGCGCGCCGCCCAGAAGAAAGGCCACCATCGTCAGCGCGGTGACCGACAGGAATTCGTACCAGATCTCCGCCTCCGCCGGGATCAGGTCGAACCCCGATCCTCCCGCCGCGATGCCGCAGGCCAGGAGCAGCGTCACCCTCGGCACTCGCGAGCGGCGGCCGACCATGTCTGCCGCCAGCCCGGCCAGGAACAGCGCTCCGAGCGTCAGGAAGACGACCGGAAGGTCCATCGCGTCCACGGATCAAGGGCGCACCATCGGGGGCATCTCGAAGTCTACCGCCGATGCGAGGTCAGCGATGCTGTCGTGAAGCGCCTGCAGGGCGTAGCGTGCATTGTGAGCGTAGCTGCCGGGGTCCTTCGACACGAACTGGTAGTTGTAGGCCGCCGCCAGCAACCGCGGTGTCCAGGCCATGTAGGCGTTGTCGCGCGTGGCCTCGTCGGGGTCGGCAGCGCCGTTGCCGTTCAGGTCGGCGAAGAAGTATGGATAGCTCGTCGGAGCGTAGACGATGGGCGTGCCCGCAACCGTCTCGCCGTAGGCGAGGATCGCCTCGGCCAGCACTTCCTGCAGCGCCGCCACTTCCGCCGCGATGCCTTCGGTCGTGTCGCCGTCGCCGTCGAAGTCGGTCATCGTGGTGCGGATGTCGGTCAGGACTTCGGTTGCATGACAGGCGACGCAGTCCTCCGCCTTGACCTCGAGGCTGTGCGGGTCATGGCAGCCGACACAGGTCGCAGCCGTCGGGACGTGGGCAAAGCGGCCCACGTAGCTCTGCCCGGAGTACTCGTAGAGCCCCTTCGCCTCGGTGCCGAAGATCGTGGCGGCAGCGACCAGGTAGTGCGGGTTGGTGAACGAAAGCTCCGGGTTCACGGTGTCGGGCTCCATGCCTTCGGTCTGCGCGGCCAAGGTCGGGCCGGAACTGCGGCCCTGATGGCAGGTCATGCAGGGCGCGGCCATCTCCAGCGCCGGCAGGCTCATGCCCGAGGGATAGGCGATCTCGGTGATGCCGCTGATTCCTTCCGCATGGCAGGCGTCGCAGTCGACCACGCCGCCGAGTTCGACCTTGAGGTCTATCGTGCCCACTGCAGAGCCGTCGAGGCCGTGGAAGTCGAGAAAGCCCGCCGTGGCATGGCAGGTCGCGCAGCGCGCCGGGACCTCGCCCTCGTCGTTCCAGTGGACGAAGGCCTCCGCCTCGGCATCGGAATGACCCGAGGCCGCCCAGGCGGAGACCATCTCCGCGAGGCTGCTTTCGGACTGGGCGAAGGCCGTGGCCGGCAGGGCGAGGGTCAGCGCAGAGGAACGGGCAAGACGCAGCAGGGCGCGGAATGTCATGGCGGGCTCCTGGTTTCAGTCGGTTCGTGGCACATTGCCCGCCGGGCGGCCCGCCGACATTGAGATGCATCAAGGCGGGTCTGGGTCCGTCGACTAGCTTGAGCACGACCGGTAGCGCGGCAGGAGAAGAGCGATGCGTCTCGGGCGCGGCCTCGACATCGAGGTGGGCGGCAGGCCCCGGCAGGAGATCGGCCAGGTGGAGGTTCCGCCGAACGTCGGCCTCCTGGGT
Source organism: Paracoccaceae bacterium (assembly GCA_041621405.1). Classification (GTDB taxonomy): domain Bacteria; phylum Pseudomonadota; class Alphaproteobacteria; order Rhodobacterales; family Rhodobacteraceae; genus JBFKAV01. The sequence goes on along the minus strand of JBFKAV010000129.1, from coordinate 2,006 downwards.
TCGGACTATCCAGGCCTGAAGTTGAAGCCGCGGGTCGCGCCGGGTGACACCGTGAGGGCGGGCGAGGCGGTGCTGGAAGACCGCGCCCATCCCGCGCTCTGCGTCACTGCGCCGGTCACGGGCGTCGTCGAGGAGGTCATCATCGGCCCCAAGCGGCGGATTTCCGCGCTCACCATCCGCCGCGAGGACGGCGCCCCGCGCCGCTTCACGCTGCCGGGGCGGAACCCCTCGCGGGACGAGGCCGAGGCGCTGCTCCTCGACACCGGCCTCTGGACTGCCTTCCTCGCTCGTCCCTTCGGGCGGGTGCCTTTCCCCGGCACGGCGCCTGACGCAATCTTCCTCACCGCGGTCGACACCGAGCCTGGGTCGGTTGACCCCGCTCCTCTGGTCGCCGCCGAGGCCGAGCCATTCCGCCAAGGTGCGGCCTTCCTTTCGCACCTGACCGACGGCCCCGTCTTCCTCTGCCAGGGCGGCGGCCCGGCCCTCGCCGAGCCGGGGCCGCGGTTCCGCGTCGAGAATTTCGCCGGCCGGCATCCTGCCGGCCTCCCCGGCACTCACATCGACCGGCTGTTCCCGATCGGCCGCGGCCGCACGGTGTGGCAGATCGGCGCGCAGGACGTGATCGCCATCGGAACCCTGCTGGAGACCGGCGAACTGGCTTGCGAGCGCGTTGTCGCGCTGGGCGGCCCGATGGCGCGCGACCCGCGCCTCGTCCGCCTTCCCCTTTGCGCCGACATCGAGACGCTGGCCGCCCGCGAAGCCCGCGCCGGCCCCCGCCGCGTGCTCTCCGGCTCTGCTCTCTCGGGCGGCGAAAGCCGGTTCCTGAGGCGCCGTCACGGCCAGATCACGCTCTTGGCCCGGCCCGAGCCGACCCTCCCGCTCCGCTGGCTCGCGGGCGCACCGCTGAAGCGCCCGCCGCTTCTGCCCCACGCCGCGCTCGAGCGTGCGCTCGGCCCTGCCCTGCCCACAATCGCGCTGCTGCGCGCGCTCAGCCTCGGCGACGCGGCCGGGGCCGCCCGGCTCGGCGCGGCGGCGCTTCTGGAGGACGACCTCGCGCTTGCCACCTACCTCTCGGGTGGCACCGAGGATTTCGGAGCGCGCCTGCGCGAGGTCCTCGACGTGCTCGAGAAGGAGGCGTGATGCGCGGCCTCTGGACCCATGCCACGATCGGCTGGCTCGTCGCGGCCGCGCTCCTGCCGCCAGCGGCGCTCCTGCTTGCAACCGGGGGAGCCGAGGCCACGCTACGCCTCGCCGCGGGGCTCGCCGCCGCTCTGTTCTGGCAGCTTGCCTTCCGCCTTGGCGCCGGGGTGCCGTTCTCGCCCTCGGGCGCGGTCACGGCGCTGGCGATCGCGCTCCTTGCGCCCGAGGGCCTCACGCCCTGGCAGATCGCCCTCGGCGCGAGCTTCGGCCTGGTGCTGGCCGACCTTGTCTTCGGCGGTTGGGGCCGGAACGTGATCTCCGCCCCGGCCACGGCGCTCGCCTTTCTCTACCTCTCCTACCCCGCGCTTCCCGCCCCTGCGCCCGAAGCCGCCACCGCGCTCGCCGCGGCCGCTTCGGGCCTCCTGCTCGCGCTGAGCGGAATCCTCTCCTGGCGCGTCGCGGCTGCCGCGGCTTCCGCCGCCGCCCTGATCCTCCTCATCGCCGGCACGCCACCTGCCCAGCTCCTTGCCTCCGGCGCCTTCGCCTTCGGCCTCGTCTTCCTCGTGGCCGACCCAGCCGGCGCGTCCAGCACGCCCAAGGGGCGCTGGGCCTACGGCGCGCTGGCCGGCGGGCTAGCGGGGCTTCTCGCGGTGCTCGGTCCCGGCATCGCCTCGCCGCAGCCGATCATCTTCGGGGCGCTCCTCGCCCAGGTCTTCGCGCCTCTCATCGACCACCTGGCCGTCTCGGCCAGCCTCTCCGCAAGGGCCCGACGCCATGGCTGACCTCTCCCCCTTCGCCCGCTGGCGCCGCTTCCTGGCGACGCCCGCCGACAACCGCGGCAAGACGCTGGCCATGGCGTTCCTGGT
>JBFKAV010000128.1:0-10025 GCA_041621405.1 Paracoccaceae bacterium | reverse complement strand
CGACAGCGAGGCGGCGACGCGGCGCTTTGCCGAGGCGATGGCGCCGCGGCTCGGCGCGGGCGACGTGCTCCTGCTCGAGGGCCCGATCGGCGCCGGCAAGACCGCCTTTGCCCGCGCGCTCATTGCCGCGCTGCTCGCCGCCGCCGGCGCGGCCGCTGAGGAGATCCCCTCGCCGACCTTCACGCTGGTCCAGACCTACGCGGCCGGACCGCTGGAGATCTGGCACGCCGATCTCTACCGGCTCACGCATCCCGACGAGGTCGCCGAGCTTGGCCTCGAGGAAGCCTTCGCCTCGGCGCTCTGCCTCATCGAATGGCCCGATCGGCTGGGTCCCGCCGCGCCGCCCGAGGCCTTGCGCCTGGGCTTCGCGGCCGAAGCGGCCGACGAGGCGCGGCGGCTTTCGCTCTGCGGCCCGCCGGCCTGGGCGGCGCGGCTGAAGCCGGCGCTGGAGGCCGCCGATGCGGCCTGACCGGCCCCCGATGGCCGCACCCGCCGGCCGGCCCGGATTCGCGGTCGAGGCCCGCCATGGCCGCTGACCGCGCGACGGCCGCCGCGCGTTTCCTCGCGGGTGCGGGCTGGGGCGGTGCCACTCGCTCGCCGCTCGCCGGCGATGCCTCGCAGCGCCGCTACGAACGCCTCGCACGCGCCCCGGGCGAGACTGCCGTCTTGATGGACGCGCCCCCTCCCGAAGAGGACGTGCGCCCCTTCGCCGCAATCGCGCGTCACCTTGCCGGCCTCGGGCTCAGCGCCCCGCGGATCCTAGCCGAGGACGCAAAGCGGGGGTTCCTTCTGCTCGAAGACCTCGGCGACGACCTCTTCGCCCGCCTGCTGGCCCGCGATCCCGCCCGCGAGGTGGGGCTCTACGCCGCCGCCGGCGACGTGCTGGCGGCGTTGCACCGCCACCCGGCGCCCATGGGCCTCGCCAGTCTCGATGCCACGACGATGCCGCCGCTCGTGGCACCGGTCTTCGATTGGTACTACGCCGGCGCCGCCGGTCGCCCGGCCCCGCCCGAGACCCGCGCCGCCCTCGTGGCGGCGCTGTCCGAGGCGCTCGAGCAGCTTGCGCCGGTGTCCCGGCCGGTGCTGGTCCTGCGCGACTACCATGCCGAGAACCTCCTCTGGCTTCCGGGGCGCTCAGACGCGGCGCGGGTGGGGCTTCTCGATTTCCAGGACGCCCGCGCCGGGCATCCCGGCTACGATCTCGTCTCGCTTCTCGAGGACGCGCGCCGCGACGTGGCGATGTCGACCCGGCAGGCGGTAATCCGCGGCTACCTCGACGAAACCGGCACCGGGGCCGAAGCCCTCGAGGCCGCGCTCGCCGTGCTGGGGGCGCAGCGCAACCTGCGCATTCTCGGCGTCTTCGCCCGGCTTTCGCTGCGGTTCGGCAAGCCGCGCTACGTCGACCTCATTCCCCGCGTCTGGGGGCATCTTGCCCGCGACCTCGCCCACCCGGCGCTCGCCGCCGTCGCTCGCGCGGCCCGGCCGCTGCCGGCACCCGAACCCGCCCTCAAGCAACGCCTGAAAGACCTATGCGGAACGGTCCCGACGCCCTGATGATCTTCGCCGCCGGCTTCGGCACCCGGATGGGCGCCCTGACCGCGGAGCGGCCGAAACCGCTGATCGAGGTCGGGGGCCGGGCGCTTATCGACCACGCTCTGGCGCTGGCCGAGGGCCAGGGGATTGAACGGACTGCGGTCAATGCGCATTACATGGCCAGGCAGATCGCGGCGCATTTGGACCGGCGACCCGGCGTGTCGGTGCTGACCGAGGTGCCGGAGATCCTCGACACCGGTGGCGGCCTAGCAGCGGCGCTGCCGGTCTTGGGCGAGGGTCCGGTCTTCACGCTCAATTCCGATGCCGTCTGGACCGGCCCGAACCCGCTGGCCGAGCTCCGCGCCGGGTGGGATCCGGGCCGGATGGATGCGCTTCTGCTCCTCGTTCCGCCCGAAGGGGCCAGAGGCCATGGCGGCGCGGGCGACTTCCACCTTGCGGCTGACGGCCGTCTCTCGCGCGGGGCCGGGCTCATCTACTCAGGCGCTCAGATCGTGAACTCCGACCGGCTCGCCGAGATCCCCAAACGCGTATTCTCGCTGAACCGGCTCTGGGACCGGCTCGCCGCCGAGGGGCGCCTCCATGGCACGGTCCACGGCGGCGGCTGGTGCGATGTCGGCCGGCCCGAGGCGATCCCGATGGCCGAGGCCATGCTGCGCGAGGCCGAGGATGTTTGAGCCTGCAGACGGCCCGCGCCTCTACGGCCTGCCTCCCGGCGCCGACTTCCCCGCCCGGGTGGCCGCGGGCCTTCGTGCCCGGCTGTCCAGCGCGCCGCCGGAGGCGCTGGCCCGAGTCGAGGTCTACGTCAACACGCGGCGGATGCAGCGGCGCCTCGGGACGCTGCTCGCCGGGCCCGCGCCGCTGCTCCTGCCGCGACTCAGGCTTGTGACCGAGCTTGGCGCCGACGCCGCGCTCGACTTGCCGCCCGCGGCCTCGCCCCTTCGCCGCCGGCTGGAGCTTGCCCGGCTTGTCCTTGGCCTCCTAGAGAGGGAACCCGATCTCGCCCCGCGCTCGGCGGCCTTCGCATTGGCCGACAGCCTGGCACGGCTGATGGACGAAATGCAGGGCGAGGGTGTGGAGCCGGCCGCGCTGCACGCGCTCGACGTGAGCCAGCTATCCGAACATTGGGCGCGGAGCCGGCGGTTCCTCGAGATCGTCGAGCGCTACCTTGCGGGCGCCGCCCCCGATACCGAGGCGCGCCAGCGCGCGGCGGTGCAGCGCCTCGCCGCGCGCTGGGCCGAGGCGCCGCCGGCGCATCCGGTGATCGTGGCGGGATCGACCGGCTCGCGCGGGGCCACGGCGCTCTTCATGGCCGCAGTGGCGAAGCTGCCGCAGGGCGCGGTGATCCTGCCCGGCTTCGACTTCGACCTGGCCCCGGAGACCTGGGCGGGGCTCGGGGGCGAGGCTGGCCGCCCGCCGGCCGAGGACCACCCGCAATACCGCTTCGCCCGGCTGGCCGAGCTCCTAAACGTCACGCCCGCGGCCGTCCGCGCCTGGGACGACGGGCCGGCGCCGAACCCGGCGCGCAACCGCCTCGTCTCGCTGGCGCTGAGGCCCGCGCCCGCCACCGACGCGTGGCTTGGCGAAGGCCCGCGGCTCTCCGGCCTTGCCGAGGCCACGGCGGATCTTTCCCTGATCGAGGCCCCCGACCCGCGGCGCGAGGCGGTGGCGCTGGCCTTGCGGCTGCGGCAGGCGGCCGAGGACGGCCAGACCGCCGCGCTGGTCAGCCCCGACCGGATGCTCACCCGCCGGGTCGCGGCGGCGCTCGACCGCTGGGGGATCGAGCCCGACGACAGCGCCGGCCGGCCGCTGGCGCTGTCGCCGCCAGGGCGGTTCCTGTTGCACACGGCCGCGATTTTCGGCCGCAAGATCGGGGCCGAGGCGCTGCTCGCGCTGCTCAAGCACCCGCTTTGCCATTCCGGCGCCGGGCGCGGCGAGCACCTGCGCCACAGCCGCGACCTGGAACTGCACCTGCGCCGCCACGGGCCGCCGTTCCCGGGGCCCGAGCACGTGGCCGAGTTCGCAGCCCGAAAGCCCGACGCGGCCGCCTGGGCGGGTTGGCTCGGCGGCCGCCTATCGGGGCTTTCCGGCGCGGAGCCGCTGCCGCTGGAAACCCATGTCGCCCGGCACCGGGCGCTCTCCGAGGCGCTGGCGGCCGGGACGGAAGCGATGCCGAGCGGGCTCTGGCAGGAGAAGGCCGGCGAAAAGGCCCGCGCGGCGATGGACGAGCTCGCGCGCGAGGCGCGCCACGGCGGCACGCTCACTGCTTCGGACTACCTCGCGCTCCTGCGCACCCTGCTCCAGGGCCGCGAGGTGCGCGACCCGGTGCGCCCGCATCCCGGCGTGATGATCTGGGGCACGCTCGAGGCGCGAGTGCAGGGCGCCGATCTGGTGATCCTCGCCGGCCTTAACGACGGCACCTGGCCCGAGGTGCCGCCGCCCGACCCCTGGATGAATCGCCGGATGCGGCTCGACGCGGGGCTGCTTCTGCCCGAGCGCCGGATCGGCCTTGCGGCGCACGATTTCCAGCTGGCGATCGCGGCGCGCGAGGTGGTGCTCTCGCGCGCGCTGCGCGACGCCGAGGCGGAAACGGTGCCCTCGCGCTGGCTGAACCGGCTGATGACGCTTATGGGCGGCATTGCGCCGGACCGGTTGCAGGCGATGCGAGAACGCGGCGCCGAGGCGCTGGCTTTGGCCGAGGCGCTTGAGGACCCCGGCCCCGCGGTGCCCCGGGCTCGCCGCCCCGCCCCGCGCCCGCCGGTCGCGGCCCGGCCGGCGGCGCTGTCGGTCACCGAGGTCCAGACCCTGATCCGCGATCCCTATGCGATCTATGCCCGCCACGTGCTCGGCCTCCGTCCGCTCGACCCGCTGCGGCAGACCCCCGACGCGCGGATCCGCGGCTCGGCGCTGCACCGGGTGCTCGAAGTCTTCGTCCGCGACGTCTGGCCGGAGGCGGCGGACCGCGAGGCCGCGTTCCGCGAGACCGTGGCGCGGGTGCTGGCCGAGGAGGCGCCCTGGCCCGCCGCCCGCGCCGCCTGGGCCGCGCGGCTCGACCGGGTCGCCGCATGGTTCCTCGCCACCGAGGCCGAGCGGCAGGCGCGCGAGCGCGCGGCGGGGTTCGAGGTGAAGGGCAGGCTGCCGGTGGGGGACACCGGGCTCACCCTCACCGGCAAGGCGGACCGCATCGCGCTTCTCGAGGACGGCCGCGCCGCGATCTACGACTACAAGTCCGGCAGCCCGCCCACGGAGAAGCAGCAGAGGAGTTTCGACAAGCAGCTGCCGCTGCTCGCGGCGCTGGCCGAGCGCGGCGCCTTCGAGGGGCTGGACGCGGTGGAGGTCGCCCGTATTGCCCACATCGCGCTCGGGGCCAAGCCGGAGGTGGCCGAGCGCGCCTTAGCGCCCGGCGAGGCCGATGCCGCCTGGATGGGTCTGGCCCGACTGATCGGTGCCTATGAAAGCCGGGGTCGCGGCTACCTCTCCCGCCGCGCGCTCGAACGCGAGCGGGGCCGCGAGGCTGTGCGCGACTATGACCACCTCGCCCGCTTCGGCGAGTGGGACACGAGCGAGGACCCGGCGCCGGAGGACGTCGGATGACCGCCCCGCCGCGCGACGACGCCACCGGGCGCCAGATCCTCGCCGCCGATCCCGCGGCCTCGACCTGGGTCTCGGCCAATGCCGGCTCGGGCAAGACGCGGGTGCTTACCGACCGGGTGGCGCGGCTCCTGCTAGGCGGCGTGCCGCCGGAGAAGGTGCTCTGCCTCACCTACACCAAGGCTGCTGCCGCCGAGATGCAGAACCGCCTGTTCAAGCGCCTCGGCGCATGGGCGATGCTTCCCGACGCCGAGCTCCGCGCAGCGCTGGCGGAGCTCGGCGCCGCGCCGCCCGAAGGCGCCGAGGCGCTGCGCGCCGCCCGCCGGCTCTTCGCCCGTGCCATCGAGGCGCCGGGGGGCCTCAAGATCCAGACGATCCACGCCTTCTCGGCCGCGCTTCTCCGCCGCTTCCCGCTCGAGGCCGGCGTGGCGCCGGATTTCACCGAGCTTGACGAGCGCGCCCAGCGGCTGTTGCTCGAGGCCGTCGTCGAGGAGATGGCCGACGGCCCCGAGGCGCCGCTGGTCGAGGCGCTGTCCCGCCACTACACGGGCGAGGACTTCGCCCGGCTCACCGCCGAGATCGCCGGCAACCGGTCGCGGTTCGCCGCCCCACCCCAGGCTCTAGCCGAATGGCTCGCTCGCTTCGGCTTGCCGGCGGAATGCGACGAGGCCAGCCTCCTAGCCGAAGTGTTCCTCGGTGGGGAGGCGCTGCTCGCCGCTGCGCTCCTTCCGATTCTGGCCGGAAGCAGCACGAAGGATCAGGCTGCGGCCCGGAAGCTCGGCTCCCTCGACCCTGCAGCGCCGAGCCTCGCGGCCCTCGAGCGGCTGGAAGACGTGCTGCTCTATGGCGCAAAGACGAAGAACCCGTTTGGCGCCAAAATCGGCGACCTGCCCACCAAGGCGCTGCGCGAGGGTCCCGCTGCGCCCCTGATGCCGGAGCTGGAGGCCCTGATGGGCCGCGTCGAGGCCGCCCGCGCCCGCCGCATCGCGCTGGCGGCCGCCCGGCGTTCCCACGCGCTCCATGCCTTTGCCGCGCCGTTTCTTTCTGCCTACGCCGCCGCCAAGCAGGCACGGGGCGTGCTCGACTTTGACGACCTGATCCTGCGCGCCCGAGATCTGCTCAGCCAGCCGACCCTGGCGCAATGGGTGCTGTTCCGGCTCGACGGCGGGATCGACCATATCCTCGTCGACGAGGCGCAGGACACCAGCCCCGAGCAATGGGAGGTGATCCGGCTCATCGCCGAGGAGTTCTCGGCCGGCGAAAGCGCCCGCTCCAGTACCGAGCGCACGCTCTTTGTGGTGGGCGACCTGAAGCAGTCGATCTACTCGTTCCAGGGCGCCGATCCGTCCAATTTCGGCCGGATGCGGGCGCATTTCGGCCGCCGGTTGGCCGAGGTGGAGAGCGAGCTCACCGAGATCGAGCTCTTGCACTCGTTCCGCTCGGCCCCGGCGATCCTGCGCGTGGTGGACGGCGCCTTCCTGCGGCCAGAGCGCCAGGACGGCATCGGGGGCGCGCCCGAGCACCACGCTTTTCACGAGGACAAGCCAGGGCGGGTCGATCTCTGGCCGCCGGTGCCGGCGGCGGAGAAGGTCGAGGATGGCGAATGGACCGACCCGGTGGACCGGGTGGACCCCGCGCATCACGACCTCGTCCTCGCCCGCGCGATCGCCGGCGAGATCAGGCGGCTATGCGACCCCGAGGCGGGCGAGACATTGCCCTTGCCGCAAAAGGGCGGGCAGCCGCGTCGCCGGCGGCTGAGCCCTGGCGACTTCCTTGTCCTCGTGCAGCGCCGCTCGACGCTCTTCGCCGAGCTCATCCGCGCCTGCAAGGCCGAGGGCCTGCCGATCGCCGGTGCCGACCGGCTGCGCCTCGGCGCCGAGCTGGCGGTCAAGGACCTCGCCGCGCTCCTGTCGTTCCTGGCCACGCCGGAGGACGACCTGTCGCTCGCCGCGGTGCTGAAATCGCCGCTCTTCGGCTGGAGCGAGGACCGGCTCTTCCGCCTTGCCCATGGCCGCGACGGCTATCTCTGGACGGCGCTCAGGGCCGCCAAGGCGCCGCGGACGCTCGAGGTGCTCGACGACCTCCGCGACGCGGCGGACTTCCTCAGGCCCTACGAGATCCTGGAGCGCGTGCTGACCCGCCACGACGGGCGCAGGAAGCTGCTGGCCCGGCTCGGGCCAGAGGCCGAGGACGGGATCGACGCGCTCCTCGCGCAGGCGATGGCCTACGAGAGTAGCGAGGTGCCGTCGCTGACCGGATTCCTCAGCTGGATGGAGACCGAGGACGTCGAGGTGAAGCGCCAGCTCGCCACCGCGGAGGGCGTGGTGCGCGTGATGACCGTGCATGGCGCCAAGGGCCTCGAGGCGCCGGTGGTGATTCTGCCCGACACGCGGTTGCCCGGCGGCGGCGAGCGCGGCGAGATCCTGGTGGCCGAAGATGGCAAGGCCCTCTGGGCAACGAAGGCCGACGAGGCGCCGCCGGAGATCGCCGCGGCGCTTGGCGACCGGCGCGACCGCGCCGCCGAAGAGCGGATGCGGCTCCTCTACGTGGCGATGACCCGGGCGGAGAGCTGGCTGATCGTGGCCGGCGCGGGCGACATGGGCAAGGAGGAGGGCCCGGGCTGGCACCGCGTCGTCGCCGAGGCGATGGAGGCCGCGGGGTCGGTGAGCATCGAGACGCCGACCGGAACCGGCCGGCGTCATGCCTCCGGCGACTGGGAGGCGGGTCCTTTGGAAGCGACGCCGCCGGCCGAACCGCCTGCCCCGGCGCTGCCGCCCTGGACCGCGGCGAAGGCGCCCGCGCCGGAGCAGGCGCCCGAGCCGCTCTCGCCCTCCGATCTCGGCGGCGCCAAGGCGCTGCCGGGCGAGGCCGGCCTGTTCGACGAGGCGGCGGCGATGCGCCGCGGGCGGCGCCTGCACCTCCTTTTCGAGCACCTGCCCGGAGCGCCGGAGGCCGAGCGTCCGGCGCTGGCGCGAAGGCTTCTCGCCATGGGCGAGGACGCGGCGGACGCGACGGAGGCCGATGCGCTTTTCGCCGAGGCCGCCCGTGTCCTCGACGACCCGGCCTTCGCAGGGATCTTCGCGGCCGAGGCGCTGGCCGAGGTCGAGATCGCCGCGCGGCTGCCGGAGCTCGGTGGCCGCGCCATCGGGGGCGCCATCGACCGGCTGATCCTCGGCCCCGACCTCGTGCGGGTGATCGACTACAAGACCAACGCGCTGCTCCCCGAGCGCCCCGAAGACGTGCCGGAAGGCCTGCTCAGGCAGATGGGCGCCTATGCCGCTGCGCTCAAGCAGATCTACCCGGACCGAAGCGTGGAGGCGGCGATCCTCTGGACTTCTGCGCCCATGCTGATGCCGCTTCCGCCCGGCCTGATCGCGGCGGCTCTCAGCCGCGCGAGCCCGCCTTGACGTCGCCTGCCCCCACCCATAGCTTCCCATCCCAACCAATTCGCAGGAGTCACTCCCCATGGCCACGACACGCGTCACCGACGCCACCTTCGACGCCGAGGTTCGGCAATCCGACCTTCCGGTCGTCGTCGACTTCTGGGCCGAGTGGTGCGGGCCCTGCAAGCAGATCGGCCCGGCGCTCGAGGAACTGTCGGAGGAGCTGGCGGGCAAGGTGAAGATCGTCAAGGTCAACGTCGACGAGAACCCGAACTCGCCGGCGCAGATGGGCGTGCGCGGCATCCCGGCGCTGTTCCTGTTTAAGGGCGGGCAGGTTGTCTCGAACAAGATCGGCGCGGCGCCCAAGGCGTCGATCCAGAGCTGGATCGCCGGCGCGATCTGATCGCCTTGAGGGCGTTGCCAAGGGGCGCTCCGGCGCCCCTTTCGCTTGTGCGGTTGCGAGGCGGGAATGGCGCCGCCATATAGGGCCGTGTGACGCGGAAGGGCGGAGGGCGCCGATGAGCGACAGCGATTTCCCCGGCTGGCACGGCACCACGATCCTCGCGGTCCGCAAGGGCGGCGAGGTGGTTCTGGCCGGCGACGGGCAGGTCAGCCTCGGGCAGACCGTGATCAAGGGCACCGCCCGCAAGGTGCGCAGGCTCTCGACCGGCGGTCACGAGGTTGTCGCGGGCTTCGCGGGCTCCACGGCGGATGCCTTCACCCTGCTCGAGCGGCTGGAAAAGAAGCTCGAGGCCTCACCGGGCCAGCTGCAGCGCGCCTGCGTCGACCTCGCCAAGGACTGGCGCACCGACAAGTTCCTGCAGAAGCTCGAGGCGTTCCTGATCGTCACCGACGGCGCCGAGCTCTACGTCATCACCGGCGCCGGCGACGTGCTGGAGCCCGAGCACGGGGTCGCCGCGATCGGCTCGGGCGGCATGTACGCGCTCGCCGCCGCGCGGGCGCTGGTCGAGGGGCCGCTCGGCGCCGAGGAGATCGCGCGGAAGGCGATGGCGATCGCGGCCGACATCTGCGTCTACACCAACGGCAATCTCACCGTGGAGCGGATCGGCAAGTGACCGTCACCAAGGAGGACATCCGCGCGGCGGTCGCGGCCGGGATTCTCGACGAGGCGCAGGCGGCGCGGATGCAGGCGCTGGCCGAGTCGCGGGCCGGGCACCGCCAGGGCATGGGCGAGGAGGACGAGCCCTTCGAGTTCTTCAAGGGCTTCGCCGAGATCTTCGTCTCGGTCGGCCTCGTGCTGCTGATCGCCGCCACGCTCGGCTTCGCCGCGATCCTGGGCGCCGGGCTGATGCTGCCCGCGGTGCTGGCGGCGGCCTCCTGGGGCCTTGCCACCTACTTCACCCGCCGGCGCCGGATGAGCCTGCCCTCCATCGTGCTGGCCTCGGGCTTCGCGCTGGGCATCCTCGGCGTGGCCGGCACCGCCACCTTCGACATGCGCGACCTGTTCGACGGCGTCGTCTCCGACACGGTCTTCGCCGG
>JBFKAV010000127.1:0-10161 GCA_041621405.1 Paracoccaceae bacterium | reverse complement strand
GGCCCGGCAACCGGCGAAGGGGCCGCGGGGATGGCCGGATCGGGCGCGCGTTCGGGCGGCGCCTCCCAGCGGCGGACCAGCGCCGCCGTCGCGGGGCTCGCCGCCTCAACCACCACCGCCGCACCGGCGCCGGCGCCGCTCCATGCCGGCGCACCGCCGCCGCCGAAGCCGATCCAGACGCTCGCGTGCAGCGCCGAGGCGAGGCCGAGGAAGACCGCGGGCTCGACCAAGCGCCTCATGGCGCCACCGTCACCAACCGGACCTCGGCGGCGTGGCCGAGCCGGGGCAAGAGCGCCGCCAGTTCGGCCGCCGGCAGGTGGGCATCGGCGCGAAGCTGCACCACAGCGCCCGCTGGCACTGCCGCCAGGGCCGCCTCGCCACGTCTCGTCCCGAGCGCAAGCGTGCCGTCGGGGCCGAGGTGCAGCACCCATTCGCCGGGGCGTTCGGCCGGAGCCGCCGCCTCGGGCGGGCTGATTTCGAGCGGCGGGGCAGGGGCCATCTCGGCGGTGAGCATCAGGAAGATCAGCAGAAGGAACACCACGTTGATCATCGGCACGATGCTTTCGCGCCGCTCTCGCCGCCGTGTTGCCGCGAACCGCATCCGCCTACTCCACCAGCACCAGGCGGGCATGACCGGCGTCGCGCAGCAGCTCCAGCGCGGCGACCAGGTGCTGCAGCGTCGCGCCACCCCGCGCGCGCAGGATCACCGCGTCCTCGGGAGAGGCCGCGAGCCGCGCGAGCTCCCCGAGCAGCGCCTCGGGCGCCAGCGCGACGCCGTTGAGCCTGAGCCCCTCGGGACGGACCTCGACGAGCCGCGGCGGGCCTTCGTAGTTCGCGCCGGCACCGGCGCCGGCGATCGGGATCGCGCCTTCCGGGACGAAGCGGGCGGCGAGCAGGAAGAACACCAGTAGCAGGAACACCACGTCGATCATCGGCGTGAGGCTCGGGCGGCGGCGCCGCCGCGGGGAGGCGAAGGCGAAGCTCATGGGCCCGCCTGTCGCAGCGCGGCGGCAGCGGGGCCGCGGGTGAATATCCGGGTGGCGGCGTCCTCCATGTCGGCCTCGGCGCTCTCGATCACCGCCTCGAACCAGGCCAGCGCCATTGCCGCCGGGATTGCCACCGACATGCCCGCCGCCGTGGTCAGAAGCGCCTCCCAGATGCCACCGGCGAGCACCGAGGGATCGGCCCGCGCACCGCTCTCCTGCAGCGCCTGGAAGGCGGCGATCATGCCGAGCACGGTGCCGAGGAGGCCGATCAGCGGCGCGATGTTGGCGACCAGTTCGAGCGCCCGGAGCCCCATCCGCGCCTCCGCCACCGCGGCGCGGGCGACGCGGGTCGTCTCCTCGCGGGCGGCCTCGTCGGAGAGCGTGGCATCGCGCCGGGCCGCCATCGCGGCCGAAGCGGTGCGCGCGCGCAGACTGCGGCGGCCGGCGATCGCGGCGCCCGCCTCCGAGTTGCCGGCGACCCAGGCCTCGACCGCTTGCCGGGTCGCGGCTCCGGACCAGGCGCCCATCAGCGCCAGTCGCCAGGTCTTCCACAGGATCAACGCCAGCGTCAGCACCGACAACGCGGCGATGGCCCACATCGCCGGGCCGCCACGGTCGAGGAAGGCGACGAGGCCGGTCATCTTGTTGCCTCCGGCGGAGGGGGGCCGTCTGCCCCCCGCTCGCGTTCCGCGAGCCCTCCAGGGGGTATTTCCGAAACGCGGAAATGGGGGGCAGGCATCAAGTGGCCTCTTTGGTCGATTCGGCGAACGGCGCGGCGGGACCGGGGGAACCGCGGCGGCTCGGATCCTTGGAGGCGGCGCTCGCGGATCGCCGGGGCCGCGCCCGAGAGGGAGCGGGGTGCCTCGGCGACCGGGCAAGGCGCCGCCGCGGCCTCCCCTTCGAGGCAGATGATGCGTTCGGGCGGATGTGCCATGCCCGGTGACCCCCGGCGCCCGGATCCCGGGCGCTCCAGTTGACGATGCGTGGCGGGAAGGGCCCGCCACGGGTGAAGGCATCACCACACCGGGAAGGCCCGTTGCCTCGCGCGCCCCTCGCGCGCGGGCAGGGTGATCGCCTCGGCAGGTCTCCTGGCTCGCGGGTCTCAGCGGGGGCCGGCCTTCCCGGATCGCTCCAGTGGCTTGAGTGGCCCCGCTCGCCGCCTACAGTTGCGGGGGCAGCCCGGGCATTGGGGCCGATCCGGCCCCGCACCCGGTTCCCTTTTCACCGGGCGGCTGACCGCCCGGACCGTGGCAGGGCCAGAATAGGGTGGAAGCACCGGGCGACTCAAGCCGGGAACGACTGCTCGCGCGCAGGAGGCGACGGCAGCCCCGGTCAACCCTGCGGCGTCATCGCCTTGCGCTGGCGGTCACGCTCTAGCCCGAGCTGGTGTTCGCGCCAGATGATCAGCACGCCGGCGGCGATGACCAGCACCGCGCCGGCCAGCATCACCGGCGTCGGCACCTCGTCGAAGACGAAATAGCCGATGCCGATGGCGAGCAGCATCGAGGCGTATTCGAACGGCGCGATCACCGACGCGTCGGCGTGGCGGTAGGAGGAGGTGAGCAGGATCTGCCCGACCCCGCCGAACAGCCCGGCGAGCACCAGGAACGCCACCTCGCGGGGCGCCGGCAACACCCAGCCGAAGGGCAGGGTGAGGAGCGACAGCGCCGCCGCGGTGAACGAGAACCAGAACACGATGGCCGAGGTCCGCTCCACCGTCACCATCTTGCGGATGAAGACCTGCGCCAGCGCGGCGCATGTGGCGCTCATCAGCACCAGCATGGCGCCGAGCGTGGCGCGGCTGTCGGCGGCATCGGACAGGCCGCCGAGCCGAGGCGACAGCACGATCAGCACGCCGACCAGCCCCAGCGCCACGGCGCTGAGGCGGAAAAGGCGCACCCGCTCGCCGAGGAACATCGCGGCGAAGACCACGGTGAGCAACGGCGCCGCGTAGCCGATCGCCGTAACCTCGGGGAATGGCAGGAGGCCGAGCCCGGCAAAGCCCAGGCCCATCGCTACGGTGCCGACCAGCCCGCGCCAGACATGGCCCATCGGGCTGACCACCCGGATGCCGCCTTCGAGCTGCCCCTGCAACCAGAGCCAGGCGAAGATCACGGGGATCGCGAAGAACGAGCGGAAGAACACCGCCTCACCGGCCGGAACATGGGCTGCCGTTGTCTTGATCAGGCTCGCCATCGCCACGAAGACGGTGACCGAGCAGAGCTTGAGCAGGATGCCGCGCAGCGGGTTCATCTCGGGGCCGACGAAAACACCCGGCCGCGAGCCGGGCCGGTCCTGCCTAGACGCCGGTCGTGGCGAAGGAAAGCCTAGTTCCCCGCCCGTGAGACCCGCATCACCGCCCCGTCGGCCGCGTCGATCAGGAGGAGGAGTGACCCGTCCGCCGCCGCCTCCACGTCACGCACCCGGCCGAGGTCGGTAAGGAGCCGCTCCTCGCCGGTCACTCGGGTGCCGTCGAGCGAAAGCCGTACCAGACCGCCGGGATTGAGCGAGCCGATCAGGAGGTTTCCGCGCCACTCGGGGAACATCTCGCCCAGGTAGAAGATCATCCCCGCCGGTGCGATCACCGGATCCCAGAAATACCGCGGCTGCTCCATTCCCTCGCTCGCGGCAACCCCCTCGCCCACGGCCGAGCCGTTGTAGTTCACGCCGTAGGAGATCACCGGCCAGCCGTAGTTCCGTCCCGGCTCCGGGGTATTGACCTCGTCGCCGCCGCGCGGCCCGTGCTCGATGGTCCAGAGCGCCCCGGTCTCGGGATGCAGCGCCGCGCCCTGGATGTTGCGGTGGCCCCAGGACCAGATCGTGTCGATCCCGTCGCGGCCGACGAAGGGGTTGTCCTCGGGCACCGAGCCGTCGGGGCGAACGCGGATCACCTTGCCGTAGGTGGTGGTGAGGTCCTGCGCCAGCCGGCGTTCGGCGCGGCTGGAATGTTCTCCGGTGGTGATGAAGGCATGGCCGGCACCGTCGAAGACGATCCGCGAGCCGTAGTGCATCGGCGTCCGGCTCGGTGGCTCCTGCACGAAGATCTCCCGAATCTCGGTGACCTCGGTCATGTCGGCCGAAAGCACGCCGCGCGCCGCCGCGGTCACTGACCGCCCCCCCGCCACCGGCTTGGCGTAGGTCCAAAAGATCACCCGGTCCTCTGCAAACCCCGGACCAAGCGCCACGTCGAGGAGCCCGCCCTGCCGCCGCGCCAGAACCTCGGGCAAGCCTTTGACCGGGCCGGAAACCGTGCCGTCCGCCGAGACAACGCGCAGCCGCCCCGGACGCTCGGTCACCAGGTAGCCGCCGTCCGGCAGCGCGGCGATGCCCCAGGGATGCTCCAGCCCCTCGGCGAAGGACTGGACGGTCAGCGCAACACCGCTCACCACTGCCGGGGCGCGGGTCTGCCCGTCGAAGGCGGGCTCAAGGTGAGGGGCGTTCCGCGGTTCCTGCGCCACCTGGGCGGTCAGCGGCGGCGCCGCGGCCAGTGCAAGCGTCAGCACCAGCGCCGCGCGGATCGGTCGGAACATGGCGCTCTCCCCCTGCCGGCGCCCGGTCCGGGGCGGGCCCGGCGCGGGTCCTCGTCTCAGGTCCGCTTGCCGCGGTCGATCCGCAGGAACTCCTTGGTCCGCCGCGCGTCGTCGCGCTCGCCTTTCGGACGCTTCTGCAGTTTCTCGGTCTGCTCGTGCGCCCCTTCGTCGCGCTCGATTTCCGTGTAGCGCTTGAGCCGTCCGCCCTGCTCCGGGGCCTGCGGCTTGTCGGCAACGTGCTTGGCCATAGCTGGTCTTCCTTGCCTCCCTTGTGAGATCGGGTAAGCCACTATGCACAAACCGGTTCATGGAATCCATGACATGGCGCATTTCCGGCGCCGCACCGCTTGTCACTGCCCGAAAATTCAGCGACCGCCCGCAAGCCGGGCCACGGCCCAGAGCGCCGCATCGGCCACCGCGGCGTCGGGGTCTTCCACGAGCCGCGCGGCCACGGGCCGCAGCGCCGGATCGCCCGAGTTGCCGATCGCGTAGAGCACGTTCCGCACGAAGCGGTCGCGCCCGATTCGCTTGACCGCGCTGCCGGCGAACCGCGCCCGGAACCCGGCGTCGTCCAGCGCCGCCAACTCGGCCAGGCGGGGCGGCTCGGCCTCCCGCGCGGCGTAGCGGGTCTCTCTCGCCCGGGCCGCGAACTTGTTCCAGGGGCAGACGGCAAGACAATCGTCGCAACCGAAGATCCGGTTGCCGAGAAGCGGCCGCAGCCGTTCCTCCACCGGGCCCCTATGCTCGATGGTGAGGTAGGAGATGCAGAGCCGCGCATCGAGCTGCCAGGGCGCCGGGAAGGCGCCGGTCGGGCAGATATCGAGGCAGGCGGTGCAGGAGCCGCAATGCTCCCTCTCGGGCGGGTCGGGCGGAAGCTCGAGCGTGGTAAAGATCGCACCGAGGAAGAACCAGTTGCCGAGGCTCCGCGACAGCAGGTTCGTGTGCTTGCCCTGCCAGCCGAGACCCGCGGCCTCTGCCAGCGGTTTCTCCATCACCGGCGCGGTGTCGACGAAGACCTTGATCTCGCAGGGTACGCCCCCGCGCGCCGCCTCGGCGATCAGCCACCGCCCGAGCCGCTTCAGCCGCTTCTTCACCGGGTCGTGGTAATCCGCCCCCTGGGCATAGACCGAGATCACCCCCCGGTCGCGCCGCTCCAGAACCGCCAGCGGTTCGTGCCCGGGCTCGTAGGGCTCGGCCAGCATCACCACCGACCGCGCCTCGGGCCAGAGCGCCGCCGGGTCCCCGCGCCAGGCCATCCGCTCTTCCATCCAGCCCATCTGCCCGTGCCGTCGGGCTGCGACGAAGGCATCAAGCCGCCCGGCCGCCTCGGGAATCGCGTCAGGCCGGGTGATCCGGCAGCCGGCGAATCCAAACGCCTCCGCTTCCGCGACCAGCCGGGCTTTCAGCGTTTCCCCCAAGCCTCTTCCTCTTGTCCGAAATACCTTCGGGGGGTCCGGGGGGTGGAAAACCCCCTGGCCTCGCGGCTCAGAAATCCAGGTCGGCGTAATGCGCCGGCGGCGGGAACCCCGGCACCTGGTCGGCCAGGATCGCCCGGAACGCCGGCCGCGACTTGATCTTGGCGTACCAATCCTTGACCGTCGCGCTTCGGGTCCAGTCCACGTCGGAGATGTAGTCGAGGCAGCTCAGGTGCGCCGCCGCCGCGAAGTCGGCGAGACTCATCGCATCGCCGGCAAGCCAGCGCCGCTGGTCGAGGAGCCAGCCCATGTAGTCGAGGTGATACTTAATCGCCTTCGCCCCGGCCTTGACGTTGGCACTTTCCGGATAGCCCTGGCCCATCACCTTCTTGTTCACCCGTTCGTAGAGCAGCTTCGAGGTGACCTCGGCGTGGAACTTGTCGTCGAACCAGCCGACGAGGCGCCGCACCTCGTAGCGGTCCTCCGCCCGCCTCGGCATCAGCGGAGGCTCGGGCTGCGATTCCTCGACGTACTCTGCGATCGCCTGGCTCTCCGACATCACCTTGCCGTTGAGCCGCAGCACCGGCACCTTGCCGGCCGGGTTCCGCCTGAGGAACTCGGCGCCGCGTTCCCAGTAGCGCTCGTCGATCAGCTCCACCTCGATCTTCTTCTCGGCCAGCACCAGCCGCACCTTGCGGCAGAAGGGCGACAGGGCGAAGTGGTAGAGCCGGTTCATGCGCGGGCCTCGGACAGCGACGCGACCGTCATGCCGCCCCCGCGAACGGATTTCAACTCTCGAAGCACGCCGCCCGCCCGTCCGCGCGGATCGTCTCCGCCCCGTCGGCCACCCGCGCCGCCAGCCTCCTGAGCCAGGGGGAGAGCGCGTTCGGGTCGCGCCCCCTCGGGTTCGGCAACAGCACCGCGAGCCGCGCCGCCTGCCGCGGCGACAGCTCGGCGGCCGCGACGCCATAGTAGTGCCGCGCCGCCGCCTCGACGCCGAAGATGCCCTCGCCGAATTCTGCCACGTTGATATAGACCTCGAGAATCCGCCGCTTGCTCCAGAGCGCCTCGACCATCGGCGTCAGCACCGCCTCGAGCGCCTTCCTGACCCAGCTCCGTCCCTGCCAGAGGAACACGTTCTTCACCACCTGCTGGCTGATCGTCGAGGCGCCGCGCGTGGCGCCCTCCTCGATCGCGCTGCGAATCGCCGCCATGTCGAAGCCCCAATGCCAGCAGAAATTCGCGTCCTCCGCCGCCACCGCCGAACGCAGCATCACCGGCGCGATGGTCTCGGCCGGCACCCAGTCACGCTCGACCTGCCCCAGGCGGCGCCCTTCGGCCCAGATCGTGTGGGTGAGCGGCGGATTGACGAAGCCGAAGAGCAGCACCACCAGGGCCATGCCGAGAAGCGTCCAGCCGAGGATTCTCGCGCCGCGACGGGCCAGGCGCCACAGGAGCCCCGCGCGCCCACGCGGCTTCGCCGGCGCCCTCGCCGCCTTTCCCGGCTTCTTCCTCGCCGCGCCTGCCGTCTTGCCCGATCTCGCCACGCCGGCACCTTAGCCACGCCCCGCGCGGCGGGGTCAAGGGCCGCCGGCGGGCCCGGACCGTTGACGGCCGTCAACCCGCCGTGTGCCGGCCTGCGCTAGGATCGGGCGAACCGGAAGGACGCGCCCGATGCAGACGAACGAGCTTCCCCGCTACGACGACAGCGTCAACACCACCGGCTGCTGCCCGAAATTCAACCCCGAGGGCTGGGACGGGCAGGAGCTGCACTTCGAGGACAAGCTATTCCTGCGCGCCACCACGAAGAGCGCGCTGCACGTACCCCTCAACATGGGCAGGGTCTTCTCTCGCGTGCAGGGACACATCATGGACGCCGGCGCCTACGACCCGAACGACACCATCGTGTTGAGCCACGACACGTCGCCCTGGCAGGGCGAGCACCTGTTCTCGGTGAGCCAGCCGGTCGAGGACGAGGAAATGACGACGCTCTCGGGGGACTTCATTACCAAGGTGTTCGAGGGCCCCTACCCTGAGGCCAGGCACTGGCTTGAAGAGATGCGCGAACGCGTGGCCGCGAAGGGCGGCACCCCCTCGGACGTCTATTTCTTCTACACCACCTGCCCGAAATGCGCGAAGGCCTACGGCAGGAACTACGTCGTCGGCGTGGCGCGGCTCTGACCCCGATCCGACTGAGCGCCTGCGGCGCAAGTCCCTTGCCTCGCCTGCGGCCCTCCGGGCCTTCGGCTCAGGCCGTCGCTGACGGCAATGCCTGCACTCGCCTGAGCGCCCGCGCCGGAGGCGAAGGCGCGAGGAAGGAGGCTCCGCCCCGAAGGGGCGGCAATTTGGCCTTCCGAGGGGGAGGCTGATGGATCACTCCGCCGGCATCGCCTCCGCGTCGGCGGTCAGCGGGTGCGCCAGGTGCGGCAACATCTCCCTCGGGCAGACCTGGACGAACTTCGTCCGCTCGGCCTGCCAGTGCTGCAGGATCGCCGCCGCCTTGCGGCTGCCGGTCTCGGCGAGGTGCCGCTCGACAAGTCCCCTGAGCTCGGCCTCCCAGTGCGGAACCGTGACCGCACAGGTCACCAGCGTCTCCATGTTCATCAGGACCTGCGCCGAGCCGTCGGGGTCGTAGACATAGGCCATGCCACCGGTCATCCCGGCACCGAAGTTTGCGCCGATCCGGCCGAGGATCACCGCCACGCCACCGGTCATGTACTCGCAGCCGTTCGAGCCGACGCCCTCGACCACAACCTTCGCGCCCGAGTTGCGGACCGCGAAGCGCTCGCCGGCGCGGCCGGCGGCGAAGAGGTGGCCGTCGGTGGCGCCGTAGAGCACGGTGTTGCCGATGATCACGTTCTCCGAGGCCTCCAGAGGCGAATGCATCGGCGGGCGCACCACGATGGTGCCGCCGGACAGCCCCTTGCCGACGTAGTCGTTGGCATCGCCCGAGACTTCGAGCTTTAGCCCCGGCGCGGCGAAGGCGCCGAGCGACTGGCCGCAGGAGCCGGTCAGCTTCACCGTCAGGTGGTCGGGCTGGAGCGTGTTCCGCATCCCGAACTTCTGCACGATGTGGCTCGAGACCCGGGTGCCGATCGTGCGGTCGGTGTTTCGCACGGCGTAGGAGAGCTGCATCTTCTCGCCGTCCTCGAAGAACCGCGCCGCGTCGTGCAGGATTTCGGCGTCCAGCGTGTCGGGCACAGCGTTCCTCGGCTTTGTGCGGTCGTAGGTGATCCGGTCTGCGCCATCGACGGTGATCAGCAACGGATTGAGGTCGAGGTCGTCGAGATGTGCCGAGCCCCGGCTGACCTGCGTCAGCAGGTCCGCCCGGCCGATGATCTCGTCCATCGTCCGCGCCCCGATCGAGGCCAGGATCTCGCGCACCTCCTGGGCGTAGAAGCCGATCAGGTTCACGACCTTGTCCGCCGTGCCGGTGAACTTGGCGCGAAGCCGCTCGTCCTGGGTGCAGACGCCGACCGGGCAGGTGTTGGAATGGCACTGGCGCACCATGATGCAGCCCATGGCGATCAGGGCGGCGGTTCCGACGCCGTATTCCTCGGCCCCCATCATCGCCGCCATCACGATGTCGCGCCCGGTGCGCAACCCGCCGTCGGTCCTCAGCGTGATCCGCTCGCGGAGCTTGTTCATCGCCAGAACCTGATGCGCCTCGGTCAGCCCCATCTCCCACGGCAGGCCGGCATACTTGATCGAGGTCGCCGGCGAGGCGCCGGTGCCGCCGACATGGCCCGAGATCAGGATCACATCGGCCTTGGCCTTGGCAACGCCGGCGGCGATCGTGCCGACGCCCGAGGCCGCCACCAGCTTCACCGTGACCTTGGCGCGCGGATTGATCTGTTTCAGGTCGTAGATCAGCTGCGCCAGGTCCTCGATCGAGTAGATGTCGTGGTGCGGCGGCGGCGAGATCAGCGCCACGCCGGGCGTGGCGTGCCTCAGCTTCGCAATCATCTCGGTGACCTTGAAGCCGGGGATCTGCCCGCCCTCGCCGGGCTTGGCGCCCTGGGCGATCTTGATCTCCAGCTCCTGACACTGGTTCAGGTATTCGGCGGTCACGCCGAACCTGCCGCTGGCCACCTGCTTGATCTTGGCCGACGGATTGTCGCCGTTCGGCTCCGGGTGGTAGTGCTTCGGGTCCTCACCGCCCTCGCCGGAATCCGACTTGGCGCCGATCCGGTTCATCGCCACGTTCAGCGCCTTGTGCGCCTCGGGGCT
>JBFKAV010000126.1:0-10480 GCA_041621405.1 Paracoccaceae bacterium | reverse complement strand
GACGAGGCGGATCCGCTGCCCGTGCCGGGCCCGGCCGTCCTTCAGGAAGCCGAGGCCGAGCCAGGACGACAGCGTCGGCGAATGGCCGACCGAGGTGACGTAGCCCTCGTCGTTGGCGCTGACCGCCTGCGCCGCCTCGCGGAAGAGATGCGCGCCGGCGCTGATCTTGCGCCCGGGCGAGACCGGCCTCAGGCCCACCAGCTGCTCGCGTTCGGGGCCGCCGAGGCCCGGGCGGGCGGCGGCAGCCTTGCCGATGCAGTCCTTCTTGCCCGAGACCATCCGCTCGAGCCCGAGGTCGAAGGCGGTGGTGCGGCCGTGGAGCTCCGCATGGGTCAGAAGCCCCTTCTCGATCCGGAGCACGTTCAGGGCCTCCATGCCGTAGGCGCCGCCGCCGAGGCTCTCGGCCTGGGCGACGAGGAGGCGGTAGAGGCTTTCGCCGTAGCGGGACGGCACCGCGACCTCGTAGGCGTGCTCGCCCGAGAACGAGATCCGGAAGAGCCGGCCCTCGACGCCGGCGACGCGGGCGGCGCCGCAGGCCATGAACGGGAACTCGGCCTCCCCGAGCGGCCCGTCGAGCACGGTGTCGAGCAGCGCGCGCGATTTCGGCCCGGCGACGGCGAACTGCGCCCATTCCTCGGTGACCGAGACCATGCGCAGGTCGAGCTTCGGCGCGAGGCCCTGGTGGACGAACTCGAGGTGCCGCATGACGAGCCCCGCCGCGGCGGTGGTCGTGGTCATCACGTAGTGGTGCTCGGAGAGCCGCGCCGTGGTGCCGTCGTCCATGACGTGGCCGTCCTCGCGCAGCATGAGCCCATAGCGGACCTTTCCCACCGGCAGGGTCGAGAACGTGTTGGTGTAGACGAGGTCGAGGAAGCGGCCGGCGTCGGGGCCCTGGATGTCGATCTTGCCGAGCGTGGAGACGTCGGCGATGCCGACCGCCTCGCGAACCATGGCGACCTCGCGGTCGCAGGCCTCGCGCCAGGTGGTTTCGCCGGGCTTCGGGAAATAGGAGGGGCGGTACCAGAGACCGGCCTCGATCATCGGCGCGCCGCGTTCGAGCGAGGCCCCGTGCGAGGTGGTGAAGCGCTGCGGCGCGAAGCCCGCGCCCCGGGCGCCCGCGCCCATCGCGGCGATCGAGACCGGCACGAAGGGCGGGCGGAAGGTGGTGCTCCCGGTCTCGGGGATCGAGCGGCCGGTGGCGTCGGCGAGGACGGCGAGCGCGGCGACGTTCGAGTTCTTGCCCTGGTCGGTGGCCATGCCCTGCGTGGTGTAGCGCTTCATGTGCTCGACCGAGGCGAAGCCCTCCTGGGCGGCGAGCTTGACGTCCTTCACGGTGACGTCGTTCTGGAAATCGAGCCAGGCCCGGCCCTTGCCCTCGACCGACCAGAGCGGCGCGATGCGGTAGGCGCCGTCCTCGGCGGCGGGGGCCTTGGTCTTCGGCGCCTTCAGCCCCAGCGCCGCGACCGCCTCCTTCGCCGCGGCGAGGCCGTCGGAGAGGCAGCGGGCGGTGGAGAACAGGCCGCGCGCCGCGCCGGCGGCGGCGAGGCCGGGCACGGCATCCGGGGCGGGGACGAAGGCGGCGAGCGCCTCGTCCCAGACCGGGCGGCCGTTCATGTGGCAGCTGAGGTGCAGGGTCGGGTTCCAGCCGCCGGAGACGGCGAGGCAGTCGGTCCAGATCGAGCGCTGGTGGCCCTTGTGCAGCAGCGTGATCTCGCTCAGCCGGTGGCGGCCGCCGGTGCCGACCACGGTGCCGCCGGCGAAAACCGGGAAGTCGCCGTCGATCTCGGCATCCTCCCGGCTGTCGATCACGGCGGCGACGGACACCCCGGCCTCGGCGAGGTCGCGCGCGGTGCGGTGCGCGTCGTCGTTGTTGCAGAACACAGTGACTGCCTTGCCGGGCGCCACGCCGTAGCGGTTGAGGTAGGTCCGAACCGCGGCCGCCGACATCACGCCGGGGCGGTCGTTCGCGGAAAACGCGATCGGCCGCTCGAGCGCGCCCGCGGCAAGGATCGCGCGCTTGGCGACGATGCGCCAGAAGGTCTCGAGCGGCGCGTCGGGGTCGGGGCTGGTTAGGTGCAGGCTCACCCGCTCGAGCGCGCCGTAGGTGCCCTGGTCGTAGGCGCCGGTCACCGTGGTGCGCGGCATCAGCCGGACATTCGCCATCCGCCGGAGCTTCTCCACCATGTGCGCCGCCCAGAGGTGGCCGGGCTCGCCGCCCACCTCCCCGGTTTCGCCGTTCAGCCGCCCGCCCATCAGGCTGTCCTCGTCGGCGAGGATCACGTCGGCCCCGGCCTCCGCCGCCGCCAGCGCCGCCATCAGGCCCGTCGGCCCGGCGCCGATCACCAGGAGGTCGCAGAACGCCCAGGCGCGGTCGTTGTGGGCGGTGTCGGAGAGGCCGGAGAGGCTGCCCAAGCCGGCGGCGCGGCGGATCAGCGGCTCGTAGACCGCCTCCCAGAACCGCCGCGGCCACATGAAGGTCTTGTAGTAGAAGCCGGCGCCGAAGAACGGGGCGAAGAGGTCGCCCGCCGCGCCGATGTCGCGGGAAAGCGAGGGCCAGCGGTTCTGGCTCATCGCGGCGAGGCCGTCGTAGAGTTCCTGCTGGGTCGCGCGCAGGTTCGGCGTCCGGGCTGCGCCCTCGCCCAGGGTGACGAGCGCGTTCGGCTCCTCGCTGCCGGAGCCCCAGATGCCGCGCGGGCGGTGATACTTGAACGACCGCGCCACCAGCCGCACGCCATTGGCCAGAAGCGCCGAGGCGAGCGTGTCGCCTTCGCAACCGAGGTAGCTCGCCCCGTCGAAGGTGAAGGCGATCGGCGCGGCGCGGTTGACGAGGCCCTTGCCGTCGATCCTCATCGCCCGCCCCCCTTGCGCTTCGCCTCGGCCGCAAGCTCGGTGGCGCGGACGGCATGGGTGACGGTGTCGCGGGTGACGATCAGCCAGGACTGGCAGGTGTCATGATACCAGAGGTCGCGGGTCTCGCCCGCCGGGTTGTCGCGCAGGTGGATGTAGGCGTGCCAGTCCTCGGCGCCGGCTTCCGGGCCCGGGCGGTCGAGCGCAACTGCGTCGCCCTGGTAGGTGAACTCGCGCCGGTCGCGTTCGCCGCAAAGGGGGCAGGTGATGCGCATGAGCCTTCCCTCAGCCTCCGAAGGCCGAGGCGCAGGTCGCCTCGGGTGC
Source organism: Paracoccaceae bacterium (assembly GCA_041621405.1). Classification (GTDB taxonomy): domain Bacteria; phylum Pseudomonadota; class Alphaproteobacteria; order Rhodobacterales; family Rhodobacteraceae; genus JBFKAV01. Next base: position 7,309 of record JBFKAV010000126.1, on the reverse strand, counting down.
GCGGCCGAGCCGGTATGAGACCGCCTGACCCGGCCGCTCGGCCAGGTCGACCGCGCCGCCGCAGCCCTCGCCGCCGACGAGCAGGTAGTCGGTGGCGAACTGCAGCACCTCGCCGTCGTCGCGTTCGACCCGCAGAATCCCGCCGTCGCATTCGACGCCGCAGAGCGCCGCCTTGCCCTCGCGCCAGCAGATCAGCGCCTGGTCGAACCGCCGCCCGCCCTGGCCGGCCTTTCGGACGTGGCCCTGGTCGCCGGTCCAGACCGCGAGGTCGGCCACGGTGGTGGCGCCGCCGGGCACATCGGGGCGGACCCGCATCACGATGCGGGCCACGACCTGCTCGGGATGGGCGGCGAGATGCGCCGCCGTGTAGTCTCGGGCGTAGCAGCCGAGGCTGGGGCCGTCCTGCGCCGCCGCGGCCGATGCGAGCGCCAGCGCGGCCGCCCAGCTAGTGAAGGTTGTGCTGCGCACCGGTGCCCTCCTCGTCCATGATCCCCTGGCCCGTCAGGAACCGGTCGAGCCGGTAGCGCCGCGCCACCTCGTGCGGCTCGCCCGTCGCCATCAGGTGCGCCATGCACCACCCGCTCGCGGGGACCGCCTTGAAGCCGCCGTAGTTCCAGCCGCAGTTGAGGTAGAGCCCCTCGATACCGGTCTTGTCGATGATCGGCGAGCCGTCGGGCGACATGTCCATGATCCCGCCCCAGGACCGCAACACCCTGGCCTTGCCGATCGCCGGCATCAGCGTCATCGCGGCCTCCATCACGTGCTCCATCATCGGCAGGTTCCCCCGCGCCGCATAGGAGGAATAGAAGTCGAGATCGCCGCCGAAGACGAGGCCGCCCTTGTCGGACTGGCTGATGTAGAAATGCCCCATGCCGAACGAGACGACATGGTGGATCACCGGCTTCAGCCCCTCGGTCACGAAGGCCTGAAGGACGTGGCTCTCGATCGGCAGCCGCATCCCGGCCATCGCCGCGACCTGGCCTGAGCGGCCGGCGACGACGATGCCGACCTTTTTCGCCCGGATCTCGCCCCGGGTGGTCCGCACGCCCATCACCTTGCCGGCCCGGATGTCGAAGCCGGTGACCGCGCAGTTCTGGATCAGGTCCACCCCGCGCCGGTCGGCCGCGCGGGCGTAGCCCCAGGCCACCGCATCGTGCCGGGCGGTACCGCCGCGGGGATGCAGCAGGCCGCCGTAGACCGGGAACCGGACGTTGTCGAAATCGAGATAGGGCAGATGCTGGCGCACCCCCTCGCCGTCGAGGAGGATCGCGTCGTCGCCGCGATTGATCATCGCATTGCCGCGGCGGGCGAAGGCGTCGCGCTGGCCGTCGGAGTGGAACAGGTTGATGAGGCCGCGCTGGGAGTGCATCACGTTGTAGTTGAGATCGGCCTCCAGCCCCTCCCAGAGCTTCAGCGAGTGCGAGTAGAACTCGGAGTTGCCGGGCAGGAAGTAGTTGGCCCGCACGATCGTGGTGTTGCGGCCGACGTTGCCGCCACCGAGATAGCCCTTTTCCAGGACGGCGACATTGCTGAGCCCGTGATTCTTGGCCAGGTAATAGGCGGTCGAGAGGCCGTGGCCGCCGCCGCCGACGATCACCATGTCGTATTCGGCCTTCGGCGCCGGGTCGCGCCAGGCCGGGGTCCAGCCCCGGTTACCGGTGAGCCCCTCGGTGAGGACCCTGAACCCGGAATAGCGCATGCGGCCTCTCCCTCAAGCCCCCGGCGAGCCCCTGGCAGTCAACCGGGATCGGGGCGAGAATTCAATGCCCGGCGCCGACAAAACCGCCTTGCCGCGACATTTCCCGTCGCATCCGGACGATGGCCGGCGGCTGAAGAAACGGCGCCGCGGAAAGAGAAAGGCCCGGGCCGCCGGCCCGGGCTTTTCTGATCGATCCAATGAGACCTACTGGACGATGCGGAAGTAGTCTTCCTTGAAGCTGGTATCGCCGTCGTCGGGACAGGAGGACATCGTCATGTTCGAGGTGCCGTCGATCCGCCCCCCGGCAAGCACCGAAGCGCCCTCGATGCTGAAGTCGTTGGCTGGGAACTGGACATCTTTCTGCGCGATGATCTGGCCGTCGTGGAACGCGAGCCCGGCGCCGAACTGGGCGCCGCCCAGGGTCAGGATCACGGCCCCGCCCTTCAGATTGTCGCAACCGTCTGACGCGCCGATAGATATTCCCGAGGGGCCGGTGACCGACTGCGCGCTGGTGTTGGAAGTGGCGACGATCGAGTCCTTCAGCACCACGCCAGTTTCGAACTTCAGCTTGCAGTTCGAGGCCAGGACGATGCCGTCGATCACGGTGTCCTTCTTGATGTTGATGTGGCCGCCGCCCCCGCAGTTCGCCGTATAGACCATGCCCGGGGTAGCGATGTCAGCCTGCGCGATGGACTTCACATTGTTGCCCAGGTGCACGGTGCCCTTGTCCATGCCTTGAAGGAGTGCAGGCATCGCCCCCTCGACATAGGTCCAGCTATTGTTCTGCAGGGCGGGAATCAGCTCCGACAGCATGGCGACTTCCTTGATCGTGTAGCCGCCGGGGCCCAGCGCCTCGTAGAGACCGTCGTTGTGAGAGAATCCCGAGGCCGGGATCACCAGATCGTCGGTATTGGGCATCTGGACGCTGGTGCCCTCCTCGAAGTAGTTGTTCTGGTTGATCTCCACGTGCGTCTTCGAGATGATGCAGAAGCCGTTCAGGAACTCGCTGTTGCTCTGGATGTCGATGATCCCTTCGGCGATGAAGCCGTTCTTGTGGCAATCCCGGTAGTAGGTTTCCATCGTGGTGAGCGCACGCACGTCCCACGAGTTGAAGCCGGCGATCCTGAGCAGGTAGGTCGCCACCGCGTTGTTGTTGCTCGCGATGCGCTGGGTGATCACGCGCACCGCCTCCGACGAGGTCGGATCGGGCGTGAAGGTGAGCGTGGCCGCGTTCCAGTGGCCGAACTCGATATTGTTGATGGGCAGCACGTTGCCGTCGGTCGCCGGAGACATGTTCAGCGCGGCGATGCCTACTCCCGCGGCCTTGGCGGTTGCCGCCGTCCCGCCCGGCTGGTTGCGGGTGACGATCGCGGCGTGGGCGGCGCCATCGGCGGTGACCTGCAGGTGGGTCCGCTCCTCGATGGCATGGTTGATGTCGAGGCCGAGGCCGAGCAGGATCAGGATGAAGATCAGCGGCACCAGGCTGAACCACGAGGCTGTGCCATCCTCTTTCCTGCAGAAGTCGGCAAGCTGTTTCCTAATACCCGTCACACCGATCATATTAACTCTCCTGCATGTATTCGGCCTCGATCCCGACGGTGAAGCCGGTGAGCAGCCCGAACAGACCAATGGCGTCGATTTGTGCAGCCGGAACAAGGACCCGCGTGGTTATGACACCGGTGGCGTCGACGTTGGTGTCGACAGAAACGCCGCCCGGGCAGACCCCCGCCGGGCAGACCTGCATGTTGTTTCTGACGTATTGCTCGGCGGCGGCGTTGGCGGCCGCAACGTTGTCGCCAAAGCGCCCGATCGAGTGGAGGCGATTGGCATCCTGAATGGTGCGCAGAATGAGGGCGCGGTTGCTGAACAGCACCGAGCCGTCGACCGCGAGGCCGAGAAACGCAAAGAACACCGGCAGCCACAGCACCGCCTCGACCGTGACGCTACCGCGTTCGTCGTTCGCAAATCTGGCGAGATCTGCCCTGGCAATCAAACAAGTCAAACTGCACTCCCTCCATTTCGCCTGGGCCGTCGAATCCAGCCGAAACAGCAAACATGAATCCAACATTAACGGAAACGACGTTAACAGGAGATGAACGGGAATTCGAAACCTGTCCTTCGTCCGCGGCATCCTGGCGCGGGGCAGATCGCTGGCCCGGCCGGGTCCCGCCTTGGTCAGCGTCCTTCTTACAGCCCCTTGGCGCGGTAGCTCTTGGCCACCCGGTCGATCGCAACGAGGTAGGCCGCGACGCGCAGGTCGCTGACGTCCTGCCGCGAGTGCCAGACCTCGCGCATCGACTGGTAGGCCACTCGCATGGTGTCGTCGAGGCCCGAGCGCACCAGCTCGAGCTCGCCGGCGCCGCGCAGGTATTTTTCCTTGAACCCGGGCGAGAGCGTCCAGCCGAGGCCCTTGTCGGCCGAGAGCCGCTCGAGCTCGTCGATCAGGTGCTGGTGGCGCGACTCCTCCTGGCGGCGCTGCATCCGGCCGAAGCGGATGTGGGAAAGGTTCTTCACCCATTCGAAGTAGGAGACCGTCACGCCACCGGCGTTCACATAGAGATCGGGCATGATCACCGTGCCCTTCTGGCGCAGCACCTCGTCGGCCCCCGCGGTGACCGGGCCGTTCGCAGCCTCGACGATCAGCGGCGCCTTGACCATGGCTGCGTTCGACAGGTTGATCACCCCTTCCATCGCGGCCGGGATCAGGATGTCGCACTCGGCCTCGAGCAGCTTGGCCGCCTCCGGCACGAAGCGGCCCGCCGGGCAGCCGGTGATGCCGCCATTGGCGCGCATCCACTGGTGCACGTCGTCGATGTTGAGCCCCTCGTCGTTCCACAGCCCGCCGTCACGCTCGGCGATGCCGACGATCCGGGCGCCGTCCTCCTCGGAGAGGAACTTCGCGGCGTGGAAGCCGACGTTGCCGAGGCCCTGGACCACGATGCGCTTGCCTTCGAGCCCGCCGGAGAGATGCGCCGCCGCGACGTCCTCGGGATGGCGAAAGAACTCCTGCAGCGCGTATTGCACGCCCCGCCCGGTGGCCTCGACCCGGCCGGCGATGCCGCCGGCGTTCAAGGGCTTGCCGGTGACGCAGGCGCGCGAGTTGATGTCGGTGGTGTTCATCCGCGCGTACTGGTCGGCGATCCAGGCCATCTCGCGCTCGGAGGTGCCCATGTCGGGGGCCGGCACGTTCTGGCTGGGGTTGATCAGGTCGCGCTTGATCAGCTCGTAGGCGAAGCGGCGGGTGATCTGCTCGAGCTCGTGCTCCTGCCATTCGCGCGGGTCGATGCAAAGCCCGCCCTTGGAACCACCGAACGGCGTTTCGACCAGCGCGCACTTGTAGGTCATCAGCGCCGCCAGCGCCTCGACCTCATCCTGGTTGACGCTGGTGGCGAAGCGGATGCCGCCCTTGACCGGTTCCATGTGCTCGGAATGGACCGAGCGGTAGCCGGTGAAGGTGTGGATCGCGCCGCGGAGGCGAACGCCGAACCTCACGGTATAGGTGGAATTGCAGACCCGGATCTTCTCCTCGAGCCCCGGTGAGAGGTCCATCAGCGCCACGGCGCGGTTGAACATGATGTCGACCGACTGGCGAAACGTGGGTTCGTGTTGCGGTACCATGATCCCTCCCTCGGGTACGCCGATCGACTGGGAGGATTACGCTACGCGCGCTTGGTTAACAAGCTGTCGCACATCGCCCGCGATTCGCCTTCGGCCCGGTCCGGCTTGCCCTCGCGGTGCCGATTGGGCAGCGCACAAAAGACAATCCGAGGTTGAATTTCCTCATTGTTTTGCAGGGAGATAGGTAATCCGGGATTTCTGGAGTGTCCGCCCAAATTCCGCCATAAGTTTGCCGTTAGAGATTAAGGTCGACCTCGGTCTGGCAGCTTTGGGGGGGCATGCCGTACCGACATCGCGGAGGGTAAAGGTATGCGCACGGCGTTTTCGATTTCCACCGGTTTGCTTTCACGCATGAAGAGGTCCGTCGCGACCTTCGGGCGCGAAGAAGACGGCGCGACCATGACCGCGCTGCTCCTGATCTGGATGATCTTGCTGATCCCCGCGATGGGCTACGCGATCGAGGTCACCCGCGCCGAGCACCTGCGGACCCGGGTGCAGGGCACACTTGACCGTGCCGTGCTCGCCGCGGCCGACATCGACCAGACGCTGCCCCCGCGCGACGTCGTGCTCGACTACTTCCAGAAGGCGGGCCTGGGCCAGTTCATCAGCGCCGAGCAGATCACTGTGACGCCTGACGACCCGGGTTCCCTGCGCACCGGTCGCACCGTGTCGGCGTGGACGCGGGCCTACTTCGAATCGAACCTCACGACCTTCGGCGGCGACCTGGTGCAATGGGGCGCCCCGGCCGCCTCGGGCGCGGAGGAGGCGAAGTCGGACATCGAGGTCGTCATGGTGCTCGACGTGTCGGGCTCGATGGGAAGCAACAACAAGCTCAGCAACCTGAAGGTGGCCGCGCGCGAGTTCGTCGATACCGTGCTGCAAAGCGAAACCGCCGAGGGCAGCGTCTCGATCGCGATCGTGCCCTACAACGGCCAGGTCAACGCCAGGCGGCTCCTGCCCTACTACACGGTCACCGGCGACCACACCTACGGCAGCTGCATCAACTTCCAGCCGAGCCAGTTCCAGGAGACGGCGCTGCCGCCGACGACGTCCGTGCTGCCCCGGGCCAACGTGTTCGACCCCTGGTACAGCTCGCGCAACATCACCCTGGCCTACTGCCCGCTCCACGCGTTCCAGGAGCTCATGCCCTCGACCAACAACGCCACGCGGCTGAAGAACCACATCTCCGGCTTCCAGGCCGAGGGCAACACCTCGCTCGACATCGGCATGCGCTGGGGCGCGCTGCTGGTCGACCCGAGCTTCCGCCCGGTCAACGTGCAGCTGGTCGCCGCCGGCGAGGTTCCGCCAGAGTTCGCCATCCTTCCGTTCGACTACGGTGCGCGGAGCACGGCGAAGTACATCATCCTGATGTCGGACGGCCAGAACACCGACGAGTACGTGATCAACGATCCCTACCGGAGCGGCCTGTCGCCGATCTACAAGAACTCCAGCGGCGCGCTGTCGATCTATCACGCGGAGCGCTCGGGGAGCTCGAAGTACTACCGTTTGAACAGCGACAACTCGGGTACCTGGACCACGTCGCCCTGGTCGGGCTCGACTCAGCTCAAATGGCCGGACGTGTGGGCGAACCACCCGATCAACTTCATCGCGAAGGAGCTCTACAGCGACGCTTGGGGCTGGTCGGGCTCGCAGCGCAACGCCTTCATCGCCTCGGTCCGCGGCGCCACGGCTCCGTCGGTCAAGGACCTGCGGACATCGCAGATCTGCACCGCCACCAAGCAGAAGAACGTGACCGTGTTCACGATCGGCTTCGAGGCGCCGGCGGCCGGCCTGTCGGCACTGCGTGACTGCGCCACCTCGCCCGGGCACTTCTTCGACGTCAACGGCGTCGAGATCAGCGAGGCATTCCAGGTGATCGCGCGGCGGATCTCCGAACTCCGGCTGACGCAGTGACAACGATGACCGTAGGCACCAGGATGTTCCGCGCGGGGCGCGGCTTCGCCCGGGACGAGCGGGGCTCGGCGACGGTCG
>JBFKAV010000125.1:0-10587 GCA_041621405.1 Paracoccaceae bacterium | reverse complement strand
CTCTTCGTGACCCACGACGCCGCGCAGGCCCGCAGGCTGGCCGACGACGTGGTGTTTCTGCACAACGGCGCGCTGGTCGAACACGGGCCCGCCGAGGCGTTCTTCGCGCGCCCGTCCTCGGCCGTGGCGCGCGACTACCTCTCGGGCCGCATCGTCGTCTGATCCGCAACCCCCCGAGGAGAGGCAATCCGGTGGTCCCGATCACAGCGAAAACGGTGGCACTCGTTCTTGCGCTGATGGCCGGCGCGATCGCCGCGCAGGCGCAGTCGATCCTGGTGCAGTCGACCACCTCGACGGCGAACTCGGGGCTCTACGACCACCTGCTGCCGATCTTCACCGAAAAGACCGGGATCACCGTGAACGTCGTCGCCGTGGGTACCGGCCAGGCGATCAAGAACGCCGAGAACTGCGACGGCGACGTGCTTCTGGTGCACGCCAGGGCCGCGGAGGAGGCGTTCGTGGCGCAAGGCTTCGGGGTCGAGCGGTTCGACCTCATGTACAACGACTTCGTCATCGTCGGCCCCGCCGCCGATCCGGCGGGGGTCAAGGGCATGAGCGACGCCCGTGCGGCGCTGTCGAGGATCGCGGCCGCCGGCGCCCCGTTCGCCTCGCGCGGCGACGATTCGGGCACCCACAAGAAGGAGCTCGAGCTCTGGGCCGGCACCGGGGCCGATCCCGCCGGGGCCTCGGGCGGCTGGTACCGCGAGACCGGCTCGGGGATGGGCGCCACGCTGAACGCCGGCGTCGGCATGGGCGCCTATGTCTTGACCGACCGCGCCACCTGGATCAGCTTCGGCAACAAGGGGGATTTCGGCATCGTCGTCGAGGGCGACCCGGAGCTGTTCAACCAGTACGGGGTGATCCTGGTGAACCCGGAAAAGTGCCCGGCCGTCAACGTCGAGCCGGCCGAGGCCTTCATCGACTGGTTGCTGTCCGACGAGGGGCAGGGGGCGATCGCGGGCTTCACGCTCGAGGGCCAGCAGCTCTTCTTCCCGAACGCGGGCGGGGCCCACGCGAAGGAGCAAGCGAAGGAGAGAGGGTGAGCGACACGCAGTCCAAGGCGCCGGAGTTCCTGACCGTCCGCGAGCTGGCGGCGCTGCTCAGGATCAAGGAGCGCAAGGTCTACGAACTGGCCTCCTCGGGCGAGATCCCGGTGAGCCGGGTGACCGGCAAGCTCCTCTTCCCGGAGCGCGCGATCCGGGCCTGGATCGCCGGAGCGAGCACCGGCGCCGAGGCCGGCGCCGAGCCACGGCGCCCGGGGGTCTTCCTCGGCAGCCACGACCCGCTGCTGGAATGGGCGCTGAGGCAGTCGAGATGCGGCCTCGCCTCGCGCTTCGACGGCAGCCACGACGGGCTCGCGCGGTTCGCCGAGGGCGAAGGGGTCGCGGCGGGGCTGCACATCCACGAGGCGGAGGCCGGTGGCTGGAACGTGGCGAGCGTGGCGGCTTCCTGTGCCGGGAAGAACGCGGTGCTCGCGGGCTTCGCGCGGCGGCGGCGGGGACTCGTCGTGCGGCACGGGGACGCCGCGGCGATCCGCGGCGTCGGCGACCTCAGGGGCCGGGCCGTTGCGTCGCGGCAGGCGGAGTCGGGCACGCAGGTGCTGTTCGAGCGGCTGCTGGCCGAGGCGGGGCTCGCGCCCGGCGATCTCGCCTCGGCCGAGACGGCGCCGAGCGAGACCGACGCGGTGCAGGCGGTGTCGCAGGGCGCGGCGGATGCGTGTTTCGGGCTGGAAGCCGTGGCGCGGCTCCACGACCTGGCTTTCGTGCCGGTCATCGAGGAGCGGTTCGACCTCCTGGTCGACCGGGCGGCCTGGTTCCAGCCGCCGTTCCGGCGGTTCTGGGCGTTCTGCCGCAGCGAGGGCTTCGCCCGGCACGCGGAGGGGATGGCCGGCTACGACCTGTCCGAGCTCGGCGAGGTGCGCTGGAACGCCTGAGCTATTCCAGCGAGCCGTGCACCGCGACGATGTCGATCTCGGCGTCGGCGGGCTGGATCGCGCGGAAGCTTTCCTTGACGCCGGCCTCGGTCAGCTCGCGCTGCACGATCAGGATCGCGTTCGGATCGTGGTCGGCGCAGAGCTCCTGCATATATGCGATCTCCTCCCGCGCAACCGGAAGTGCGGTCGCCAGATCCGGCGCGCCGTAGATCGTGAGGAAATGCTCGGCCAGGCGCCGGGTCAGCGCCTCGAGCTCTTCGGTCTCGATCTTCGCCACCGCGACCAGCGTCGCCCGGCCGAAGCTGTCGAGCGACAGCCAGCCGTTGGCGAAGGCCTGCCGGGCCTTGCCGGAGAGATCGCGTTCGGTCCAGTTCGAGAACTCGAAGCCGCCGGAGATCGCCCATTCACCGCTCTCGGCTGGGCGGGCGAAGATGTTGCGGTCGCTGTCGTCGAAGTGGATCGTGCGGGCGAGCTTCAGCATCAGACCTCTTCCAGCATCAGCGTGAGCGGCAGGAGCCGGGTGCTGCCGCCCTCTCTGAGGAGCATCCCCCCGAGTTCGTCGAGGCCGACAAAATGACCGGATATCGGCTTTCCGGCAATGGCAACCGTCACCTCCTGGCCGAGAGCGAAGGCGCGGCCGCGCCAGGTCTCGTGCAGCCGGGCCATGCCGCTGTCGAGCCATTCGTGAATCCGGACCATCACGTGCCGCGACCAGCTTTCGAGGAGGCGCATCGGCTCGATCTCGCCGCAGCCCTCTTCCCAGAGCGTGGTCTCGTCGGGGGTCTCGCCGGGCTCGCCCGGGGCCTCGGCGCGGAAGCGGAGGTCGAAGCCGATCACCAGCCAGTCGGGCTCGGCCTCGGGGTCGCGGGTCGCGGCGGCGGCGCGGAGGCCGCCGCAAAGTCCGCCGTTGATGCGGAGACCGCCGGGCCAGTCGAACTGCGCGGCGACCTCGGCGGGGGCGAGCGCGCCGAACGCGTCGGCGAAGCCGTTGGCGGCGGCGAAGACCATCGCCATCGCCTGGGCGAGCGGCACCTCGGGGGCGAGCAGGATGGCGGCGGAGAGGTGGTCGGGGCGCACCCGGTGCACGATCAGGCCGGGATCGGCGCCGTCCTTCGCCCGGGCGACGGCCCGGGCGAAGGGATCGCCGGACGTGGCTTCGCCGCGGAGGAGCGGCGGCAGGCTCGGCTCGGCCAGGCTGGCCTCAGACGATCCCATCGTCGATGAGCCTCCGGGCGATGGCGCGGAAGGCCTTGGCCTGCGTGCCCTCGGGCTTGGAGACCACGATCGGCGCGCCGCCGTCGGAGGCGAGACGGACGTCGAGGGTGAGCGGGATCTCCCCCAGGAACGGCAGGCCCAGCCGCTCGGCATCGGCGCGGGCGCCGCCATGGCCGAAGATGTGCTCCTCGTTGCCGCACTTGGGGCAGACGTAGGTGGACATGTTCTCGATCATGCCAATGACCTTGGTGTTCATCTTGCCGAACATGTTCACTGCCTTGCGCGCGTCGAGGAGCGCGATGTCCTGCGGCGTCGAGACGACGATCGCGCCGGCGACCTGGGTCTTCTGCGCCAGCGTCATCTGCACGTCGCCGGTGCCGGGCGGCAGATCGACGATCAGCACGTCGAGGTTACCCCACTGCACCTGGCCGAGCATCTGCTGCAGCGCCCCCATCAGCATCGGCCCGCGCCAGACTACGGCCTCGTCCTCGCGGGTCAGGAGCCCGATCGACATCAGCGTTACGCCGTGATTGCGGAGCGGCAGGATCGTCTTGCCGTCGGGCGAGGCGGGGCGGCCGGAGACCCCGAGCATCCGCGGCTGCGACGGGCCGTAGACGTCGGCGTCGAGCATCCCGACCTTCTTGCCCTCGGCCACCAGCGCCACGGCGAGGTTCGCGGCCACGGTCGACTTGCCGACGCCGCCCTTGCCCGAGGCGATGGCGATCACCGCACCGATGCCGGGCAGCTTCTCCGGACCCTTCTGCGGCGTCGGGTGGCGTCCGATCTTGAGGTCGGGGGGCTTCGTCGCCGTGTGCGCGGTCAGGAGCGCGCTGACGTTGCCGGCGCCGGCGAGCTTCTCCAGCGCCGCCACCGCCTCCTGCCTGACCGGCTCCATCGTCTTGCCGACGGCGGGGTCCACCTCCATCACGAAGCGGATCCTGCCGTCCTCCACGGTCAGCGCGCGGACCACGTCGGAGGCGACGAGGTCGGTCCCCGTGGCCGGGTTGGTGATCGACTTCAGGACGTCGAGCACCGCGTCGCGGGTGAGAATCACGCCGCCCCTCCCGTCTTGATCTTGCCCTCGACGGTGTGGGCCATACCGATCTCGTCGATGGTCAGCACCATGCGGGCGCGGAGATCGCCCCGGGGCAGCTTGCCGGCCTCGCGCGCGGCGCGCACCGCCGCCTCGATCTCCTGCTGCGAGGTCACGCCGACCTGCTTGAGGAACTTCCGCATGGACATGTTGAAGTCGTCGTCGCTCATCGCGTTTCCTTCCGCGTTTCGGCCGTCCGGTTGCATTGCCGGCGCTTGTGGCCTTTTCTGGAATATGAGGCCGGCGACGGGCAAGGGCAACGGCGAGCGAGAAATGGGGGACGTGATGCGACGGATCCTGACGGCCGCGCTCTTCGCGCTGGCCTTTGGCGGCTCGGCCTGGGCCGAGGGCAAGACCATGGTGCTGGCTGCCGACGCCCGGCTCGAGGCCTCGGGGCTGCTGCAGTTCCTGGTGCCGCGATTCGCGCTCAAGTCCGGCATCCGGGTCACGGTCGAGCCGGGCGACGCGGCCGCGCTCGACAGCGTTGCGGCGGCCGGCGGGGCGGATGCGCTGATCGCCGGCGAGGACCTGGCCCGCGCGGTGCGCGACCGCGGCGACGGCGAGCGGCTGAGGCCCGCCTTCCGCAGTGCCGAGCCGGAGGGCGGCGGCGATTTCGCGGTCGTCGTGATCCCGGGCGGGGCAGGGGCCGAGCACGCGTTGGCCTTCGCCGACTGGCTGACCTCGGAGATCGGCCGGCGCACCGTGGCCTCGTTCGATCCCGGCACCGGCGCGGCCTACCTGCCCGGTGCCGAGGAGGTCGCGGAGGAGGAGGTCGCGCTGCCGCAGGGCGACGCCGGCCTCGGCGAGGAGCTCGCCCATGCCCATTGCGGGCGCTGCCACGTGGTCTCCGAGAAGAACCGTTTCGGCGGCATCGGCTCGACGCCGTCGTTCGGCGCGCTCCGCGCGATCCCGACCTGGCAGGAGAAGTTCCAGAACTTCTGGGGCGAGCCGCCGCACCCGGTGTTCCTGCGGGTCGAGGGCCTGACCGAGCCCTTCGATCCCGACCGTCCGCCGCATATCGCGCCGGTCGAGATCGACGTCGACGAACTGGCGGCGATCGTGGCCTTCGCGGCCTCGATCACGCCGAAGGACCTCGGCGCCGCGGTGCGCTCGCGCTAGGCCCCTGGCCTCAGTGCTTCTTATCGCGCTCGGCCAGGTAGTCCTCGGTGGTGCGCACCCGCGGGCGTTCGCCGACGCGGAACGGGGCGCTCTGGTCGTGATACTGGGCGCGGACCCGGCAATCGTCGCACATCCGGATCAGCCGCGCGTTGTCGGAGCCGGTGAACATCGCGTGCTGGCCCTCGAGCTTGGCCACGATCCGCTCGACGGTGGATTTCACTCCGAAGGGCTTGCCGCATTCGATGCAGTGGTAGGGCTCCTCGGCCTTCAGGACGATCTGGGAGAAGGCCGCATCGGAGATGTCGAGGCGCGGCTCGAGCGTGATCGCGTCCTCGGGGCAGATGTTGGCGCAGAGCCCGCATTGCAGGCAGGCGTCCTCCTGGAAGCGCAGCTCGGGGCGGTCGGGGTTGTCGCCGAGCGCGCCCGAGGGGCAGAGGCCGGCGCAGGAGAGGCAGAGGGTGCAGGCCTCGGTGTCGAGGAGGACCGCGCCGTAGGGCGCGCCCTGCGGCAACGGGACGGGCGGCAGGTCGCGGCCGCCTGCGAGCGCCTTGGCTGCGAGGCGGGTCGCGTCGCGGCGCCGGCCGAGCGGCAGGATCGGCGCGACGTCGAGCGGCGCGGGGCCTGCGGCGTAGAGTTCCTCGCAGAGCGCGTCGGGGTCGGCCGGGTCGAGGAGCCGGACCCGCGCCTCTCCCGCGCCGAGGCCGGAGGCGAGGGCGTTGGCGAGGGTCGTCTCGGCGGTGATCGTGTCGCGGTCGGATCTCGGGCCGAGCAGGAGATCGACGGCGAGGAACCCTGTGGCCAGCGCCACCAGCATCTCGGCATGGCCGAAGGCGGCGAGCGCGGGGAGTTCGAGCGGGATCACGGCGGCCGGCAGGCCGCGGCCGAGGCGGGCGGCGAGCGCGATCATCTCGCGGCCGTGGCCGTCGTCGTGGACCAGGAGCCGCGGCGCCTTGCCGCCGGCCTCGCGGTAGGCCGCGGCGAGGGTGCGGACCTGGTCGAAGGTCTCCGGCACCGGCGGCGCGTCGTAGCCGACGGCGCCCGAGGGGCAGACCGAGGAGCAGGCGCCGCAGCCGGCACAGATCATCGCGTCGATCGCCACCGCGTCGCCGTTCGGGGTGATGGCGCCGGTCGGGCAGACGTCGAGGCAGCGGGTGCAGCCGGTCTGGCGGGCGCGGGAATGGGCGCAGAGGCTTTCGTCGAGCGCGACGTGGAGCGTCTTCTCGAAGGTGCCCTGGAGCTGCGCGGCGGCGAAGGCGGCGCGCTGGATGGCGAGCGGGTCGCCGGGGTCGGCACGCAGGTAGCCCTCGCGCTTCTCGGGCGCGGGGAAGAGCGGCGGGTTGCCCGAAAGGTCGAGGATGAGGTCGCATTCCGAACTGCCGCCGTCGCGCGGCGCGCCGAAGCCGAGCGCGCCGCGGCCGCCGGGCTGCAGCTCGCACAGCCCGTCGACGGTGACGCTGAAGCCGCCGAAGGCGCCCTTCGCCGAGCGCAGGCGGCCGGAGAGGATGTCGTAGCGGCGGGTCGGGGCGGGCAGCACCTCGGGGGCGTCGCTCAGGAGGCAGGTGACCGACAGGCTGCCAGCGAGCTGTTCGGCCACGGGCAGCACCACCTCGGAGGCGCCGATCACCAGGCAGAGGCCCTCGGAGATCACGTCGACGGTTTTCGCCGGCTGTCGCGGGCGGATAGCGGCGGCCAGGAGCGCGGCGATTTTCGGCGTCGCCTTCGCGCCCTCGTCGGACCAGCCGGCGCGGTCGCGGATGTCGAGCGCCAGCGGCGGCGCGGTGCCAAGCTCTTCGGCGAGGGCGGCGAAGGTGTCCTGCTCCTGGCGGCAGGCGACGATCACCTCCGCGTCGGGCGCGCTGAGCGCCGCGGCGAGCCGGTCGATCTGCTTGCCGCAGAGCTCGGTATGCCCGCCCGAACAGGGCAGGCCCGTGGCCTTGCCGATGGCCTCGGCGTCGGGCTTCTGGCTGCCGCGGCAGTCGCAGATCAGAACCTTGGTGACCATGCGCCTCCCCTCATCGCCCGGCTGGACAGGAGCGGCCGGCGGCGCTTTAGTGTAGGATCGCGGAAAGCGTAGTGCGCACCGCGGGGGAGGACAAGGTGAACCAGCCCCGAGAGGCCGAACGGACGGCGACCCTGCCGGTGGGGGTGATCCTGCGCCGGACGCCCGGCGCGACCCGCTGGGCGAAGTGGGCCTGGCGGGCGGTCGGGCTGATCCCGGGGGCGGGACCGGGCAACTGGACCGAGCTCCGGCGCGAGGGCGAGGTGGTTGACTACCACGCCGCCACGGTGCTGCTGGAGCTGCACCAAGCCGAGACCGAGGCCTACCTGGTGGCGCTGAACGGCAGGCCGCCCTCGGTCTTCGCGATCCTGCGGCCGGTTCCGAGCGCGGCGGAGGGGCGGCCGGAGGTGCTGAAGCTGACCGCCTCGGCCTACGAGGCGCAGGACTACGCCGACAACGGCGAGGACATCGTCGAGCGCCTGCCGATCCCCGAAGGGCTGGAGGACTGGATCGGCGCGTTCTGCACGCGGCACCATCACGAGGAGGAATTCGTGAAGCGTAAGCGGCGGCCGCATTTCGACGACCGCCGCGAGGACGGCAAGGGCGACGCCCGCATCCGCCAGACCGCAGACGTCTACCGCGCGCCGGGCTCGATTCGGAGGGACGAGGAATGAGCGAGCGCGAAGGCCGCCTGTCGCGCTGGTCGCGGCGCAAGCGCGAAGCGGAAGTGGCCGAGCGGGAGGCGGCTCAACCGAAGGCGCCGGCGCCGGCGGCGGCCGAGGGCGAGGCGGGCACGGATGACTTGGCCGGGCTCTCCGATGCCGAGGTGCTCGAGAAGCTCGGCCTGAAGGACCCCGATACGCTGCAGCCGGGCGACGATTTCTCGGCCTTCCTGAAGGATGTTGTGCCCGAGCACCTGCGCCGCCGCGCGCTGCGCCGGCTCTGGCGCTCGAACCCGGTCCTGGCGAATCTCGACGGGCTGAACGACTACGACACCGACTTCACCGGCGGTTCGGTTGCGCCGGGGATGCTGAAGACGGCCTACAAAGTGGGGGTGGGGCTGATGCGCGATCTGCCGCAGGCGGCGGAGGCGGCGGGCGAGGCAAAGCCCGCCGCAGAGGAGGTGGCCACGATCTCTGGTGCAGCTACCGCTGAAATCCACGACGATGCGGAAGAGAACGACACAGAACAACAGATTGCGCAGGATGATGACCGGGCTCCGGCGCGGCCCCGCCGCCGGATGCGCTTCGAATTCGATGCCTGATGCGGGCCATGGAGCGGAACGACACGTGAAATTGTCTTGATATGTGAGACGATCCGCTCCTAGCATGTCAGCAACGATAAGCCCGGAGGCGCCGGGCGAAGCAGCAGGGTGACGTTCGTTGACGGATCGCACCGAGATCGCAGACGTCGCGGAGGAGGATCGGCTTCGCGCCGATTTCTACGACTTCCTTGCGGCGCTGCTGGCGCGCCCTCCAAAGACCAGGCTGATCGAACGGACCCGGAAGCTGACCGGCGACGAAACGCCGCTCGGCGAGGCGATCGCGGCGCTGAGCAAGGTGGCCTCGACGGTGAACGAGACCGCCGCCGAGCGCGAGTTCAACCGGCTCTTCATCGGGCTGGGGCGGGGCGAGGTCCTGCCCTATGCCAGCTACTACATGACCGGGTTCCTGAACGAGAAGCCGCTGGCGGTGCTCAGGCAGGACATGGCCCGGCTCGGCATCGAGCGGGCGCCGAACGTGTTCGAGCCCGAGGACAACATCGCCAGCCTCTGCGAGATGATGGCCGGGCTGATCCTCGGCCGCTTCGGCAAGCCGGCGTCGCTGCAGGTGCAACGCGACTTCTTCAACAAGCACCTGGCGCCCTGGGCCACCCATTTCTTCACCGACCTCGAGCGCGCGGAGGGATCGTTCCTCTACGCGCCGGTCGGCGCGGCGGGCCGCAAGTTCGTCGAGATCGAGAAAGAAGCATTCAGGATGGCGGGCGCAAGCGCCGCATGACCCATGAGCGCGCCGAGGCGCGGCACCAGTTACGGGAGGAACTGAAATGGCGAAGACGCGTGAGACAACCGACGAAGGTCGTCGCAATTTCCTGAAACTCGCGGCCACGGCCGCTCCTGCCGCCGCGGTGACGGCGGTGGCCGGCGGCGAGGCGGAGGCCTCGGAAACGTCGGGCGAGGGCTCGGGGCTGCGCAAGACCCCGCACGTCGAAGCCTATCTCAAGAGCGCGCGCTTCTAGGCGCGGACGGACGCATCACCAAGCCGGGCCCTCGCAGGGCCAGCAAGGGAGGACCACATGCTGAGGAAGAAGACCAACACGGTTCCCGAGCGGAAGCGGCAGGGCGGCGTTCTGGGCCGCATCGCCGAGACTTCGGTCGACCGCCGCTCGTTCCTGCGCAGCTCGGGGCTCGCCATCGGCGGCCTCGCCGCGATCGGCGTCACCGGCGGCACGGTAACCAGGGCAAGCGCCCAGGCGGCCGCCACTGGCGCGATCCAGAACATCAAGTCGGTCTGCACCCACTGCTCGGTGGGCTGCACCGTGATCGCCGAGGTGGCGAACGGCGTGTGGATCGGCCAGGAGCCCGGCTGGGACAGCCCGTTCAACCTCGGCGCACACTGTGCCAAGGGTGCTTCGGTCCGCGAGCACGCCCATGGCGAGCGCCGGCTGAAGTATCCCACCAAGCTCGTCGGTGGCGAGTGGGTGCGGGTGAGCTGGGAGGAGGCGATCAACGAGATCGGCGACCAGATGCTGAAGATCCGCGACGAGAGCGGGCCCGACAGCGTCTACTGGCTCGGCTCGGCCAAGCATTCGAACGAGCAGGCCTACCTGATCCGCAAGTTCGCCGCCTACTGGGGCACGAACAACGTCGACCACCAGGCGCGGATCTGCCACTCGACCACGGTCGCCGGGGTTGCGAACACGTGGGGCTACGGCGCCATGACCAACTCCTACAACGACATCCACAATTCACAGGCGATCTTCCTGATCGGCGGCAACCCCGCCGAGGCGCACCCGGTGTCGCTCCTGCACATCCTGAAGACCAAGGAGGAGAACAACGCGCCGCTCATCGTCTGCGATCCGCGCTTCACGCGCACCGCGGCCCATGCCGACGAATACGTGCGGCTGCGGCCCGGTTCCGACGTGGCGCTGATCTGGGGCATCCTCTGGCACATCTTCGAGAACGGCTGGGAGGACAAGGAGTTCATCCGCACCCGGGTCTGGGGCATG
>JBFKAV010000124.1:0-10676 GCA_041621405.1 Paracoccaceae bacterium | reverse complement strand
CGAGGAGGCCAAGGTCACCCGCATCGATACCGCCTCGGTGATTGCGGCCGCCTCCGAGCTCGGCCGAGCGGACGGCGCCGAGGCCGTGTTCCTCTCCTGCACCAATCTGCGCACCCTCGACGCGATCCCCGAGATCGCGCGGCGCACCGGCAGACCGGTGCTCTCCTCGAACCTGGTGCTCGGCTGGCACCTCTGCCGGCTCGCGGGCCTTCAGAACGGGCCGGCGCTCCGTTCTGGGAGCGCGTGAAATGACGGTAGCGGGCATCCTGGCGACCCTCGCGGCTTATCTTGCGGCGATCAATTCGGTCGCCTACGCGACCTTTGCGTACGACAAGAAGATGGCCATTGAGCGCGGATGGCGCGTCTCGGAATCGACTCTTCTCGGCCTGGCCCTCTTCGGCGGCGCCATCGGGGCGAAGCTTGCGCAGCGGAACTTCCGACACAAGACGCGGAAGCAACCCTTTGCCACGCTTCTGAACGCGGCTCTCATCTGCAACCTCGTCGCGCTGGGGCTTTTTCTCTCTCCCGGCGCGAGGCAGATCGCAGTTCACGCGGCGGGCGAGATTCTCGGGGGTGCGACGCAAGGGGGTGCCGCTGAAACGCCCAGGATGCCGCGACGGTTCGGCCCCGGAAGCGGCTACTAGACCGGCAGCGCCGTGGTCTTGAACACCGTGCGGAGCGCGAAGCTCGAATGCATTTGCGCCACGCCCGGCAGCCGCGCCAGGTACTGGCGGTGGATGCGGGCGAAGTCCTCGGTGTCGTGGGCGACGACCTTCAGGAGATAGTCCGCCGTCCCCGCCATCAGGTGGCATTCCAGCACGTCCGGTACCCGCATCACCTCGCGCTCGAAGGCCTCGAGCACCTCGTCGGCCTGGCCCGAGAGCGTGATCTCCACGAAGACCGTGGTCGGCCGGCCCAGCCGGCGCGCGTCCAGAAGCGCCACGTAGCCGGCGATGTAGCCCTCCTCCTCCAGCCGCTGCACCCGCCGGTGGCAGGCCGATGGCGAAAGGTTCACCCGCTCCGAAAGCTCGGCATTGGTGATCCTCCCCTCCCGCTGCAGCACCGCGAGAATGCGGCGGTCGGTGGCGTCGAGCCCCATCATTGCGCAATCTCCTTCGAAGAATCTTGGAATTTCCCGCAGAGTTTACGGATTCCTGGGGGAAATGACACCGATCTTTCAACCCTCTCCATGCCAAGATCCGGCATCATCGGCCGGACGGGAGAAGGACAATTGCCATGAAGATCGGTTGCCCCAGCGAAATCAAGGCGCAGGAATTCCGTGTCGGGCTCACGCCGGATGCCGCGCGCGAGGCGGTCGGTCACGGCCATGAGGTTCTGGTGCAAACGGGCGCCGGCCAGGGCGCCGGCTTCCGCGACGACGACTACGTCCGGGCCGGCGCCCGGATCGTCGACAGTGCCGAGGAGGTCTTCGCGGCCGCCGAGATGATCGTCAAGGTGAAGGAGCCGCAGGCGGCCGAGCGCAAGCGGCTCCGCGAGGGCCAGGTGCTCTTCACTTACCTCCACCTCGCCCCCGACCCCGAGCAGACCAAGGATCTGCTGGAAAGCGGCGTCACCGCCATCGCCTACGAGACCGTCACCGACCAATCCGGCGGCCTGCCGCTGCTCGCGCCGATGTCCGAGGTGGCTGGCCGGCTCGCGCCGCAGGTCGGCGCCTGGACGCTGCAGAAGGCCAACGGCGGCCGCGGCGTACTGATGGGCGGGGTGCCGGGCGTGGCACCGGCCCGGGTGGTGGTGATCGGCGGCGGCGTGGTCGGCACCCATGCCGCCCGCATCGCTGCCGGGATGGGCGCCAACGTCACCGTGCTCGACCGCTCGCTGCCGCGGCTGCGCTACCTCGACGACGTGTTCTCGGGGCTGTTCAAGACGGTCAACGCCTCGGCCGCGGCCACCGCCGACCTCGTCGCCCAGGCTGACATGGTGATCGGCGCCGTACTGATCCCCGGCGCCGCGGCGCCGAAGCTCGTCACCCGCGCCCAGCTCAAGACGATGCGGCCCGGCGCGGCGATCGTCGACGTGGCGATCGACCAGGGCGGCTGCTTCGAGACCTCGAAGCCGACGACGCACCAGGACCCGATCTACGAGGTCGACGGCATCATGCACTACTGCGTGGCCAACATGCCCGGCGCCGTGGCCCGGACCTCCACCTTCGCGCTCGGCAACGCCACTATGCCGTTCATGCTGGCACTCGCCGACAAGGGCTGGCGCAAGGCCTGCGAGGACGATCCGCACCTGCTGAACGGGCTCAACGTGCACAAGGGCCACCTGACCTACTACGCGGTCGGCAAGGCGCTCGGCATCGACGTGCTGAGCCCGGCGCTCGCGCTCAAGGCCTGAGCCGCCGCCTAGCCGGGGACCGCGGCGCCCGCCAGCGCCTCGATCCGCGCCAGCGTGCGCGGCCCGGCAACCCCGTCGACGTCAAGGCCCTGGTCGGCCTGGAACGCCATCACCATGCGGCGGGTGGCCGGCCCGTAATCGCCGTCCACCATGAGATGGTAGCCAAGCCCCCGCAGCCGGCGCTGCAACTGCGCCACCGCTTCGCCGCGCATCCCGACGCGGATCGTCACCGGGTCCGCAGCGGGCGGGTTCGCGCCGGCGTGGCGGCGGTAGGCGGCGGCCATGCGCCGGCTGTAGTGCGCGACTTGCCCGGACCCGTTGTAGAGCCGCGCGAAGCCGGCCCAGTCGCGTGCCGCCAGCTCGTCGGCCAGGCCGCGCTTGCGGATGAAGGCGAGCATGACCTCGAGCTGCCCGGCGATCCCCGCCATGGCGCGGTCCGCCAGGGCCTTCGGCGTCCGGTAGCCGAGCCATTCGGCATTCTCGCCCAGCACCTGGCCGACGCCCCAGGAGCAGGCCGCGTAGGCCGCCTGCTCGTTGATCCCGGCAGCGCGGGCCAGCTGGTTGTAGCGCGCCGCCTGGGTCTTGGCATAGGGCAGGTCGCCCCATTTCGGGGCGGCCAGCCTGCGCCGCACCGCCTCGGCCCGCTGGGCACTGGTCAGGCCGGGATAGCGGTAGAAGACGTGGTATTCGTAGAGGATCAGCGGCAGGTCACGGCCATCGATCCGGGTGAACGCGTTGCCGCCGCTTTCCACCTCGACCACGGCCTTGAGGGCAGCGGGCTCGATCCCTTCGGCAACCGCGACTGCCTCGATCTCCGCCAGCACTTCCGCAGAAAACGCCATTGTGTCACCCCATCGCGTCCCGCCGATCCGGGTGGCGATCAGGCTACCACGGCGGTCGCCCGGCGCAAAACCGGGCGGAAGGCGCGGCAGGGGCGACGGGCCCGCGGCGGCGCGGGGGCGATCGCCCCCGCGCCGCCGGTGCTTCAGCTCCGCGCCTTCAGCGTGTCGCGGATCTCGGCCAGCAGCTCTTCCTGCGTCGGGCCCTTCGGCTCCTCGGGCTCGGGCTCTTCCTTCTTGGGAGTCATCCGGTTGACGCCCTTGACCAAAAGGAACACCACCCAGGCGATGATCAGGAACTTGATCACCGCGTTGATGAAGTTGCCGATCATGAACTGGGCGTCGCCCAGCCCGAAGCTTATCGCGCTGAAGTCGACACCGCCGATGACGAGGCCGATCAGCGGATTCACCAGATCGTCCACCAGCGAGGTGACGATCGCGGTGAACGCCGCGCCGATGATGATACCCACCGCCATGTCCATGACGTTGCCGCGGGCGATGAAGTCCTTGAATTCCTTTAGCATTTGTGGTCCCCCACAGATTGTACCCATGCATCCAGCGTCTTGTCTGCGTTCGCGCGCTGGCGCAGAAGGACTACCACCATTCCGACTGCAAAGCGCGGGAGTTTCCGCCACGGAAACGACCTA
This sequence comes from Paracoccaceae bacterium, assembly GCA_041621405.1. GTDB lineage: Bacteria > Pseudomonadota > Alphaproteobacteria > Rhodobacterales > Rhodobacteraceae > JBFKAV01. The sequence goes on along the minus strand of JBFKAV010000124.1, from coordinate 6,835 downwards.
CGTGGTAGCCCGGCAACAACCTTCGCGAGGATCTCTGCCTTGACCGACCTCACCGCCTTCCCGATCACCCGCCGCTGGCCGCCGCGCAACTCCGGCGCGATCCAGCTTTACGGCCGCCCCACCCCGAACGGCCTCAAGATCTCGATCGCGCTCGAGGAGCTTGGCCTGCCCTACGACGCCCACGCCGTCTCGTTCAGGCGCAACGAGCAGCACACGCCCGAGTTCCTCTCGCTCAACCCCAACAACAAGATCCCGGCGATCATCGACCCCGACGGGCCGGGCGGGAACCCGCTGCCGCTCTTCGAATCCGGGGCGATCCTGATCTACCTCGCCGAGAAGACCGGGCGGCTGATGCCCGCCGAGCCCGCCGGGCGCTACCAGGTGCTGCAGTGGCTGATGTTCCAGATGGGCGGCGTCGGGCCGATGTTCGGCCAGCTCGAGTACTTCTACGACGGCCCCGGCAAGGCGATCGAGGACCGCAGGCCGGTCGCGCGCTACGCCGCCGAGGCGAAGCGGCTTCTGAACGTCCTCGAGGGCAGGCTCGCGGGGCGGGACTGGGTGGTGGACGACTATTCCATCGCCGACATCGCGCTCGCGCCCTGGTGCCGCTCGCTGCGCGACGTGTTCAAGGCCGGCGAGGCCGTGGGCTGGAGCGAACTCCGCCGCGTGCCGGCCTGGCTCGACCGCTTCCTCGCGCGTGAGGCGGTGCAACGAGGGCTGGTACAACCTCCGAGAGAATAGCGCGGCGAGGCGAAGGAACTTTCGTGAAAACACGTAATGGGAGAGTTTTCTGCGATCGCCCACGTTTAGCGACAGAAGAACTGCCCACCTCCACGCCACCACCGCCACCAGTGGCACTCCTGCCGGAGGCCCGAGGTCCAGCCACCACCAGAGCCGCCCCCGCGAGTCGACCATTGCGCCCACCACGGCCGGTGGTCCGCACGGAGATTTCATGCACGCAGGAATTCAGAATCTCGGGCTGAAGCGCCACCGGCCATCAAGGCGTCTCGCCGACCCCGGCCCCTAGCCCGGCAGCGCACCGGTCAGGACGTAGCGCAGGATTTCGACCACCTGCCGCGGCTCCTCGGCCACCGCCAGCGCCGCGGCATCCACTTCCTTCAGCGCATGGGCATGCTCGGGCCCGTGCAGGACGACGAGCGACTTGCCGAGCGCCGCGGCAATGCCCGCGTCGAAGGCGGCGTTCCACTGCTTGTACTTCTCGCCGAAGCGGACGACGACCACGTCCGCCTCCTCGATCCCCTTGCGCGTCCGGATCGCGTTCAGCTTGGCGCCCTTGTGATCGTGCCAGAACTTCGACTCTTCGGCCCCGAGGATCGCGACCCCGCAGTCGTCGCTGGCCGCATGGTCGGTCACCGGGCCCGAAAACGCCACGTCGAGGCCCTTGGCGCCGGCCATTATCTCCTCGCGCCAGTCGGTGTGGATCTCGCCGGAGAGATAGACGTTGAGGGTCATTTGCTGTCCTTTTCCTTCGCTTGGCTACCTGCCGCCCGCAGAAGCTCAACCACCTCGGCATCCGAGGTCTGCGGGAAACGCGCGTAATGGGCGCCGACGGCGATGTAGGGCTCGGGCGTCTGCAGGCAGACCAATTCGTCGACCAGCGGCTCGAACTCCGCCACCGCGTCCTCCGGCGCCACCGGCACCGCCAGCACCACCCTGGCCGCGCCCTGCTTCTTCAGCACCTCGAGTGCCGCCTTCACCGTGGCGCCGGTGGCGATGCCGTCGTCGACCACGATCGCGGTCGCGCCCTTCACCTCGGGCTGTGCCCGGTCGCCGAGGTATGTCTTCCGCCGCTCCTCGATCTCGCGCGCCTTCTCGGCGATCCGCGGGGCGAAATCCTTCTCGCTCATCCCGATCATCGCCAGCACGTGCTCGTTGAACACCGTCACCGGAGGCGTGCCGCCGCCGACCGCGCCCGCGGCCAGTTCCTCGTGCCCCGGAACGCCGAGCTTCCTCACGATCAGGAGGCCGAGCGGCGCCTTCAGACGGCGCGCCACCTCGGCCGCCACCGGCACCCCGCCGCGCGGCAGCGCCAGCACCACCGGGCGCGCGAGGCCGAGCTTTGCCACCGCTTCGGCCAGCGCCTTGCCTGCCTCCACCCTGTCCGTGAACATGTCTGCCCTCACGCCAAGAGGGGCCGAGTGTGGCAGAGGCGGCGCCGGCTGTTAAGCCTCACGCCCTCAGGACGCCGCCAGTGGCCTTCGCCACCTTCTCGACGATCCGGGCCGAGACCGCCTCGATCTCCGCCTCGGTGAGCGTCCTCTCGGTCGGCTGCAGCCGCACCGTGATCGCCAGCGACTTCCGCCCCTCGCCGAGGGAACCGCCGATGAACTCGTCGAACACCCGCACGCTCTCGATCAGCGCCTTGTCGGCACCGGCAGCGGCGTTGGCGAGCGCCAGCGCCTCCACGCCTGCATCCACCACGAAGGCGAAGTCGCGCTCCACCGCCTGCAGGTCCGAGATCGCCAGCGCCGCCCGTGTCGCCACCCGGGCGCGCGGCTGCGGCACCTCTTCGGGCCAGATCGTGAAGGCGACGCCCGGGCCCTTCACGTCCATCTCGCGGAGCACCTTCGGGTGCAGCTCGCCGAAGACGCCGAGCACCTTCTTCGGCCCGAGGCAGATCACGCCGTGTCGGCCCGGGTGCCACCAGCCGGCGCCGCCGCGCAGGACCTGCACCTTGGCGGGCGCGCCGATCGAAGCCAGCACCGCCTCGGCATCGGCCTTGGCGTCGTAGAGGTCGACCGCCCGGCTGCCCCCGTGCACGTCCTTCGGCCCCGTCCGGCCGACCAGAAGGCCCGTGGCCATCAGGTGCTGCTCGCCCGGCTCGCCGCCCTGGAACGCCGGGCCGACCTCGAACAGCGCGAGGTCCATGAACCCCCGCGCCTGGTTCCGCGCCGCCGCCTGCAGCAGCCCCGGGATCAGGTCGGGCCGCATATGGGTCATCTCCGACGAGATCGGGTTCTCCAGCCGCGTCGCCTCGGTGCCGCCGCCGAAGAGCCGCGCCGAGGCGGCGTCGACGAAGGAATAGGTCACGCACTCGTTGTAGCCGAGAGCTGCCAGCGTCCGCCGCGCCATCGCCTCGCGGCGCTGGATCGGCGTCAGGACCGGCTTCGGCACGCCGGGTTTCGCCCGCGGCATCGGCTTCCCCTGGAGCTGGGTCAGGGAGGCGATGCGCGCCACCTCCTCGACGAGGTCCGCCTCGCCCTGGATGTCGGGTCGCCAGGACGGCGGATGCGCCATCTCGCCGTCCAACCGGAAGCCCAGCGCCTCCAGCGTCAGCCGCTGCTCCTCGGCCGGGATGTCCATGCCGACGAGGCGAACGACGCGCCCGGGGTCGAAGCGGTAGGCGCGGGTCGTGTCCGGCACTTCGCCGTCCATCGCCACCTCGGAGGCCTCGCCGCCGCAGAGATCGAGGATTATGGCCGTCGCAAGCTCCAGCCCCGGCAGGGTGAAGTCCGGGTCCACGCCGCGCTCGAAGCGGAAGCGGGCGTCGGAGTGGATCTTCAGCGCCCGGCCCGTCGCGGCCACCACGATCGGCGTCCAGTAGGCGCTTTCCAGAAACACGTTCACTGTCTCCCCGGTCACGCCGGTATGCTCGCCGCCCATGATCCCGGCGATGCTCTCCGGGCCGGCGTCGTCGGAGATCGCCATCTGGCCCTCGGCCAGGCGGTAGCTCCGCCCGTCGAGCGCCACGACCTCCTCGCCACCCTTCGCGGGGTGGATGCGGAGGTTGCCCTTCACCTTGTCGGCATCGAACACGTGCAAGGGCCGGTTCCAGCCGTAGGTGAAGAAGTTGGTGATATCGACCAGGGCCGAGATGGGGCGGAGCCCGATGGCGCGCAGCCGGTCCTGCAGCCATTTCGGGCTTGGCCCGTTCTTCACCCCCCGGATCACCCGGCCGGTGAAGAGCGGGCAGCCGTGCGCCTTCAGCGAGGGCTCGATACTGACCCCGATCGGGCTCGGGAAGGTACCCTCGACCGGCGCGATCGCCTCCGGCTTCAGCACCCCCAGCCCCCGTGCCGCGAGGTCGCGGGCGATGCCGCGGACGCCCAGCGCGTCCTGCCGGTTCGGCGTGACCTTGATGTAGAACATCGGGTCGGCCTTGCCGGGGTCGTGCGCCTCGAGCCAGTCGACGAAGCTCTCGCCCACCTCGCCCGACGGCAGCTCGATGATCCCCTCGTGCTCGTCGGAAAGCTCCATCTCGCGCTCCGAGCACATCATGCCGTGGCTCTCGACGCCGCGGATCTTGCCCACCTGGATCGTCGCGTCGATGCCGGGGATGTACATCCCCGGTTTGGCGATCACTACGCGAATCCCGGCCCGCGCGTTCGGTGCGCCGCAGACTATTTGACGATCGCCCTCGTCGGTCTCGACCACGCAGACCCGGAGCTTGTCGGCATCCGGGTGCTGCTCGGCCGTCTTCACCCGGCCGATGGTGAAGCCTTTCAGCTTCTCGGCGGGGTTGGTCAACTCCTCGACCTCGAGCCCGAGATCGGTCAGCGCCTCGGCGATGTCCTCGACCGAGGCAGTGGTATCGAGATGGTCGCGGAGCCAGGAGAGGGTGAATTTCATGTCCAGCTACCCTTGTCGGCGATTTTCGCAGGCGACGCCCGCCGCTGCCAAGATTTCGGCCAGATCGGCGCGTAGGTTCGCCCCGTCCGGCATCTGATGGAGGCTCGCATGGCCAAGCCCAGGGTGGATCGCGGCGCAGGCATCGCCAAGCTCGCCTTCGCGCTCCTGCTCATCATGGGCGGCGCGGGATACGCGGTGTTCCAGTCCGTCCAGGAGGCGAAGGCCCCACCGCCCAAGCCGACGATCCTGCAGCTCGACAGCCAGCGCGGCGACGGCTGACGCGCGGGATTGGGCACGCACATCACAACCCCCCGGCCTGGCCCGCCAACGGACTCGCTGCCTGAAGCGCTAGTGTCGGCGCTCTCGCCATGCCTAGAGCAGGAGAATTCAATCTAAATTCCACCAAGAAGTTTCAGAACGACTTGGACGATTTGGGCAATTCCCAGAAAGATCAGAACCACCAGAGTCCAGTTAAACCAGTTTGGGAATCGACGAACCGTCCAGAACGGCACTTCTTTTCCAAGCGCTTCCGCGCACTTCACAGATGCTACAAAGGCCGCCCTCCGATTGAGGTACACACAGTCGATGACAACTAACTCCTTGGGAGCAATCTGCGGTATACTTACTAGGCAGTTTCCCTTCTCTACGCCCTTCACCTGCACATCTCTCGGCTGCCAGACCGAGACGTCTGCGGGAAAACTGCTGAGGACGAACTCAACGTTGTTCGCGACGGCGCGCCCAAGGTTCTGCAGGAAGAATTTCTCTGTATAAATCTCTGTTGCATTCAGTCTGGATTGGTCATCCTTGTCCGCGACGGAGATGACATTCCGGGCATTTGTCGCCCGCCCATAGATCAGTTTCACTTTTGCGCGGAACAAGTAGAGGATCAACGCCGCAAGAAGCGTGAATGCGAGGCCGATTAGCTCGCCGTCAATCAGGGTGAACGTCTCCCAAAGGGACGAGAAGACTTCGATCACCGGCTCAACCCTCCGCTCACCGTCGGCATGTCGAGCGCGGCGAAGCCGTAGTGGCGGAGCCACCTGAGGTCGCTATCGAAGAAGGCGCGCAGGTCGGGAATCCCGTATTTCAGCATCGCCAGCCGATCGACGCCCATGCCGAAGGCGAAGCCTTGCCAGGCCTCGGGGTCCACGCCCGCCGCCGACAACACCTTGGGATGCACCATGCCGCTGCCGAGGATCTCCATCCAGCTCTCGCCCTCGCCGACCTTGAGCTGGCCGCCCTCCCAGGAGCAGCGCAGGTCGACCTCGGCCGAGGGCTCGGTGAACGGGAAATGCGAGGCGCGGAAGCGCAGCTCCACCTCGTCAACCTCGAAGAAAGCCCGGCAGAATTCCTCCAGCACCCATTTCAGCTGCGCCATCGAGATCTCGCGGTCGATCGCCAGCCCCTCGACCTGGTGGAACATCGGGGTGTGGGTCTGGTCCATGTCCATCCGGTAGACCCGGCCCGGCGCGATCACCCGGATCGGCGCGCCATGCGCCGCCATCGCCCGGATCTGCACCGGCGAGGTATGGGTCCTGAGCACGTGCGGCGGCCGGTTGTCGCCCTCGGCCCTCGCCATGAAGAACGTGTCGTGCTCCTGCCGCGCGGGATGCTCGGGCGGGATGTTCAAGGCGTCGAAATTGTACCAGTCGCTCTCGATCTGCGGGCCCTCGGCCACGGCGAAGCCCATGTCGGCGAAGATCGCGGTCACCTCCTCGGTGACCTGGCTCACAGGGTGAACCGTGCCCGCCGGCCGCCGCCGCCCCGGCAGCGTCACGTCGAGCCACTCGGCCCTGAGCCGCTCCTCCAGCGCCGCGTCGGAAAGTGCCGCCTTCCGCGCCTTCAGCGCCAACTCCACCTCGTCGCGCAGGGCGTTCAGCGCCGGCCCGGCCAGCTGCCGGTCCTCGGCGCTCATCTGACCGAGTTCGCGCATCTTCAGGCTGATCTCGCCCTTCTTGCCCAGCGCCCTCAGCCGCACCTCCTCCAGCGCCGCCTCGTCGGCGGCCCCGGCCACGGCGTCGAGATACCTGCCCCTGAGCTGGTCCAAGCCTTCCATCATGCCCATCCTTGCTTCCGCCGCCCTGCTAGCGAGAGCCCCCCCCGATTGCAAGCCACCCCTCGAGCCCCCTTCACCCTGATCCAAGTATCCTCGGGGGGAGTCGCCGCAAGGCGACGGGGGGCAGACAGCCCCCTTCCGACGGCCCGAACGAAAACCCCGCGGCACCCGTCTCCGGGCCCGCGGGGT
>JBFKAV010000123.1:0-10918 GCA_041621405.1 Paracoccaceae bacterium | reverse complement strand
TGGCCGAAACCGCCGCCGCGCCGGCACCGAGTTTCGAGGGCGCCACCGATCTCGCGGTCGCCGAGACGCTCGTCCCCCGCGCGCGCCCGCAGGGCTTCGTCGCGCGCACCGCCGCGGCCGCGCCGCCCGTCGTCGCCGATGATCCCGAGGCGGAAGCCGACGGCGAGACGGACGCCGGCTCGGCCGTTGCCGAGGCACCCGCCAGCGGCCCGCGACTTCCCACCCGCGCCTCGGTCGCCGAACAGGCCACGGTTGAGAACGCGATCCGCCTCAACCAGGTGAATCTCATCGGGATCTACGGCTCCTCGGCCGACCGCCGCGCGCTGGTCCGGCTGCCGTCGGGCCGCTACGTCAAGGTCCAGGTCGGCGACCGGGTCGACGGCGGCCAGGTCGCGTCCATCTCGGAGCGCGAGCTGCGGCTGGTGAAGAACGGCCGGAACATCCTGCTTCGGGTCGGCGAGGACGGCTGACGCCTCAACTCGCGCGGCGCACCCCGTCGGCGAAGGCGCTGAGACCGAGCCAGCCCTCCATGCTGCGCGCGAGGCTCGGCTCACCGTCGATCTCGATCCGCCCGGCAGCGACTTCCTGCGCCAGTTTCGCGAGTCCCATCCAGACTGCGGTCATGCTGCGCAGGGAGGCGGTGATCAGCAGGTCGATGTCGTGGCCCGGGTCGATGGCGCAGAGATCGACGGCCGACCCCTCGACGATCAGCCACCAGTCGCGCCGCAGGGCAGACACGTCGTGGTAGCGAAACTGAATCGTCACCCGACCCGGCACGATCGATGCCGGCCTCAGGTTCCGCCGCATGTCCCACATCAGCAGCGACGGATCGAGATTCCTGAGCGAAAGCTCGGATTTGATCCATTTCTGGCCCCAGAAACCAATGCCAAGAACCAGCGGCCGCAAGTCCTCGCCCGCCGGCGTCAGCCGGTATTCCGGCGCGCCTCCGGGCGCCGTCTGCTGGACGATCACGCCTGCCTGCTCCAGCTCCTTCAGCCGCTTCGACAGCAGCGAGGGCGACATCCGCGGCACGCCGCGCCTGAGGTCGTTGAACCGGGTCGAGCCGACAAGCATCTCGCGCAAAATCAACAGCGTCCAGCGCGTGCAGAGGATTTCCGATGCCATTGCCACGGGACAGAACTGGCCATAACCACCGCGCTCGGCCATCCCCACCTCCCTTCGCCGACATCATACCGGGATCGGAAGCGCCGGTACAGATACAGAACTTGAGCCTAAGGCACCGGTTGCCGATCCTGTCCGCAGTGAAATTGCAGGGAGGCACCAAGATGCCAGCGCTGAACATGAAGATCGGGGCCAAGGATGCGTCAGCCGGCGACACCCCGAAGGACCGCGCCCGCGGCCTTTCAGACGACATCGCCGCGGCCGCCGACAGGGCGGATGCGGAGGACCGCTTCGTCGCCGAGAACTACGTCCTCCTGCGCGAGGCGGGCCTGGTCGAGGCCGGGGTCCCGCGCGAGCTCGGGGGCGGCGGGGCCGGTGTGGCCGAGCTCGCCGAGATGCTCCGCGAGATCGGGCGCTCCTGCGGGTCGACGGCGCTTGCCTTCTCGATGCACACCCACCAGGTGGCCGTGCCGGCCTGGCGCTGGCGGCACCAGAAGCTGGCGGCGGTCGAGCCGCTCCTGAAGCGGATCGCCGCCGAGCGCATCATCCTGCTCTCCAGCGGCGGGTCCGACTGGATCGGCGGCTCGGGCAAGGCCGAGAAGGTCGACGGCGGCTACCGGATCGAAGCGCGGAAGATCTTCGCCTCGGGCTCGCCGGCGGCGAACCTGTTCATGACCTCGGCCGTGCTCGAGGAGGACGGCGAGAAATCCGTTCTCCACTTCGGCGTGCCGATGACGGCCCCAGAGGTGAGGATCGAGGAGACCTGGCGCGCGATGGGCATGCGCGGCACGGGCTCGCACGAGGTGGTGATCGACGGCTACGTGGTGCCCGAGGCGGCGGTTGCGCTGAAGCGCAAGGCCGGCGAGTGGCACCCGCTGTTTCAGATCATCGCGACGCTCGCGTTCCCGCTAATCTACGGCGCCTATCTCGGCGTCGCCGACAGCGCCCGCGAGATCGCGCTCGGCCTCGCCAGGAAGCGGCCGGCCGACCCGCACAAGCTGAGGCTCGCCGGGCGGCTCGAGGTCGCCCATCGTACCGCCGAGCTCGCCCACGCCGCGATGGTGGCCGAGGCCGAGCGGAACGAGCCCTCGGCCGAAAGCGTCAACGAGGTGATGATCGGCCGGACGCTGGTCGCCGAGAACGCGATCCGCGTGGTGGAACTGGCGATGGAGCTCGCCGGCGGTGCGGCCTTCCTGCGCAAGACCGGCCTCGAGCGCAGGTTCCGCGACATCCAGGGCGCGCGCTTCCACCCGCTCCAGCAGGGACCGCAGGCGGAATACGCCGGCGCCCTCGCGCTCGGCCTGCCGGTTGCGAAGATCTTCTGACGGCTCTCCCGGCGCGGCTCAGGCCGCGTCGGGCTTCAGCACGCCGCGGGCGATCTGGTCGGCCTCGATCGACTCGAAGAGCGCCTTGAAGTTGCCCTCGCCGAAGCCATCGTCGCCCTTCCGCTGGATGAACTCGAAGAAGATCGGGCCGATCACCGTCTTCGAGAAGATCTGCAACAGGATCTTCGTCTCGCCGCCGTCCACGACCCCTTCGCCGTCGATCAGGATGCCGTGCTTGGCCATCTCGTCGAGCGGCTCCTCGTGCCCCGGCACCCGCTCGTGGCTCATCTCGTAGTAGGCCGCGGGCGGAGCCGGCATGAACTTGATCCCGCGCCCGGCGATGGCATCGGTCGCGGCGTAGATGTCCTCGGTCCCGACGGCGATGTGCTGGATGCCCTCGCCCTTGTAGCGCTTGAGGTATTCGACGATCTGGCCCCTTTCGCCCCGGTCCTCGTTGATCGGGATCCGGATCCGCCCGCAGGGCGAGGTCAGCGCGCGGCTGTGGAGGCCAGTATACTTGCCCTCGATGTCGAAGAACCGGATCTGGTGGAAGTTGAACAGGTCGCCGTAGAACTTGAACCACACGTCCATGTTGCCCTTGTGGACGTTGTGGGTCAGGTGGTCGAGGTAATAGAAGCCGACGCCCTCGGGCTTGGGTTCGGCGACCCACTCGAAGTCGGCATCGTAGGGGTTCGCGTCACGGTACTTGTCGGTGAAGTAGATCAGGCTGCCGCCAATGCCGACGATCGCGGGCAGGTCGATCACCCGGTCCTCCGCCTCGTAGGGCTCGGCGCCGTTCTTCACCGCGTGCTCGTAGGCGTGCTTGGCATCCACCACCCGCCAGGCCATCGACGGCGCGCAGGGCCCGTGCTCCTCCACGAAGCGCATCGCGTGGCTGCCCGGCTCGGCGTTCAGCACATAGGTGATGTCGCCCTGCTGCCAGAGCTCGACCGCCTTGGTCTTGTGCCGGGCGGTCAGCGCATAGCCCATCCGTTCAAACAGCTCGCGCAGCTTGTCCGGTTCGGGATGGGCGAATTCCACCCATTCGAAGCCGTCGGTTCCGGCGGGGTTGTCCTTGGAAATCTTGGCGCGCGGGGCGTCGTGCGGGAAAGGTCCCATGGCAAAGTCCTCCTGTTCGCTTGCGCGGAGTCTACCGCAAGTCCCTTGCGAAAGCCGCGCAAATAGGGGAATGATTTTGCAGAAGTGCGCACAAATCGCGCGCCAATCATAAGCTTGACGCGGGAACTCCGCATAATGCTCGACAGCACCGACGCCCGCCTCCTCGCGCTGCTGCAGAAGGACGCCCAGCTCACCAGCCAGGAGCTCGGCGAAAAGCTCAACCTCTCGCCCAGCCAGGCCGGCCGCCGCCGCCAGCGGCTCGAGGCCGAGGGCCTGATCCGCGGCTACCGCGCCGAGCTCTCTGCCGAGAAGCTCGGCCTCGCGGTCGAGGCCTTCATCCGGATCGTGATGGCGACCCACACCGAGCAGAACGCGCGCGACTTCGTGCGCGTCACCCGGGCCCAGCCCGAGATCGTCGGCGCCTGGACGCTGACCGGAGAGGCCGATTACCTGTTGCGCGTCTATTGCGCCGACCTCTCGGCCCTGAACCGCCTGGTCCAGCAGGTGCTGCTGCCGCATCCAGCGGTCAGCCGGGTGCAGAGCCAGATCGTTATGGAACGGGTCAAGCGCGACGCGCCGCTGCCCGTTAGAGCGGCATGAGCGGGAGCGCCGGCCCAGAGCATTCCGGCGGATCGGCCGAGGTCTCCGCTATCGGCATCACCGCGTGCGCAAACAACCGCGTGGCCGCGTGTGTGCGATAGACGTCCCGGGCCGCGCGCACTAGGCTTGGGCAGACGCCGATCCAACCGAAGGGCAGCATGGAAAGTTTCCTGTTTCAGGCCACGATTTACCTCGCCGCCGCGGTGATCGCAGTGCCGCTCGCGATGCGGCTCGGGCTCGGCTCGGTGCTGGGCTACTTGCTCGCCGGCATCGTCATCGGCCCGGCGCTCGGGCTGATCGGCGCCGAGGCCGAGGATTTGCGCCATTTCGCCGAGTTCGGCGTCGTGCTGATGCTGTTCCTGATCGGCCTCGAGCTCGAGCCGCGCGCGCTTTGGGACATGCGCGAGCGCCTCGTCGGACTCGGGCTCATGCAGATCCTGGGCACGGCCGCGGCCGTCGCGGGAGCCGGGGTGGCGCTGGGCCAGCCGTGGCAGACCGCGACCGCGATCGGACTGATCTTCGCGCTCTCCTCCACCGCGATCGTGCTGCAGACGCTGTCCGAGAAGAACCTGATGCAAACCGCCGGCGGGCGCTCGGCGTTCTCGGTGCTGCTGACCCAGGACATCGCGGTGATCCCGATGCTGGCGCTCCTGCCGCTCCTGGCGCTTCCGATCGATGCCACTTTCGGCCCCGACGGCTCTGTCGTGCGCGCCACGTCCGAGGAAGCTGCCCACGCGCCGGCGATGACCTTCCTCGAGGGCCTGCCCGCCTGGGGCGTCACGCTGGTGACGCTTGCCGCCGTGCTGCTGATCGTCGCCGGCGGGCACTACCTCACCCGGCCGGTCTTCCGCTACATCCACCACGCTCGGCTGAGGGAGATCAACGTTGCCGTCTCGCTGCTGTTCGTCGTGGGCGTCGCAGAGCTGATGATCCTCGTCGGCCTCTCGCCCGCGCTCGGCACATTTCTCGCCGGCGTCGTTCTCGCCAATTCCGAGTTTCGCCACGAACTCCAGGCCGACATCGAACCGTTCAAGGGCCTGCTGCTCGGCCTCTTCTTCATCACCGTCGGCGCCGGGGTCGATTTCGCGGTGCTGATCTCGGCGCCGGCCACGATCATCGGCATGGCGCTGGGGCTGATGGCGATCAAGGGCGCGGTGCTCTATCTCCTCGGCCTGATCTTCCGGCTGAAGCGCCGGGATCAGTGGCTCTTCACGCTGGGCCTGGCCCAGGCCGGCGAGTTCGGCTTCGTGCTGATTTCGTTCTCGCTGTCGCAGCACGTGCTCTCGAGGCCGCTGGCGCAGATGCTGCTTCTGGTGGTCGCGCTGACCATGCTGCTGACGCCGCTCGCCTTCATCGCCTACGAGCAGATCGCGCGCCGGATGGCCGAGCGCGGAGAGACGCATCCGGAAGACGAGATCGACGAGCAGCAGCCCGTGCTCATCGCCGGCGTCGGCCGGTTCGGCCAGGTGGTCAACCGCCTGGTGCAGAGCGCGGGATTCCGCACCACCGTCCTCGACCACAACCTCGAGACGATCCAGACGATGCGGCGCTTCGGGTTCAAGGGATTCTTCGGCGATCCGACACGGCCGGAGCTGCTGCACGCGGCAGGCTTGCGGACGGCGAAGGTGCTCGTGGTTGCCCTCGACGACGCCGACGCGGCGGTGCGGCTCACCGCCTATGCCCGCCGCGAACGCCCGGACCTGCACATCATCGCCCGTGCGTTCGACCGGGTGCAGGTGTACCGGCTCCACCGCGCCGGGGCCAACGACATCGTCCGCGAGATGTTCGACAGCTCGCTCCGCGCCGGGCGCTACGTGCTGGAGAACATGGGCCTCACCGAATACGAGGCGCACGAGCTGGAGCGCGCCTTCTTCAAGCTCGACCGCGCCGCGCTGCGCGAACTGGCGGAGCTCTGGAAACCCGACGTGCCGGTCGAGCAGAACGAGGCCTATACCAAGCGCTCGCGCGAGCTCAACAAGGAGCTCGAGGCCGCCCTCGTCACCCTGCTCGACGAGGGCCGACGGTCCTCCGACGCCGCCTGATCCCGCCCGCCGGTCCCCCGATCGGCCCGCAAGCGCTCCCGCCCCTAGTCGGCGGCCAAGGGCCGCCTCCTCGGGTTGGGCCCGGCGCCTCTCGGCGAATTCACCCCCCGAGAAGGTACTTGCCCCAAGGGGAAGAAGCCGGGCATCGCAGGATCGCCGGAGCCATTCGACACGGCGGTGCGCACGGGGGCCCAGGTGGCAGGCCGCGGGTCCGGCCTCTTTTCCCCTTGGCACCGGTTGGCCTATGGTCGCAGCCGGGAGGATTTGGACATGAAGGCCGTGATCTACAGCCGCTACGGCGGCCCCGAGGTTCTCCGCCTCGCCGAGATCGACCGGCCCGCGGTCGGCGACGACGCCGTTCTGGTCCGGGTCCGCGCCACCGAGGTCACCGCCGCCGACTGGCGGATGCGCGCCTCGGACTTCCCGGGCGCGCTGTGGCTGCCCGGGCGGCTGATGGCGGGCCTTCTCCGGCCCAGAAAGCCGGTCCTCGGCACCGATTTCGCCGGCGAGGTCGCCGAGGTCGGCGCCCGCGTCACCCGGTTCCGGCCCGGCGACCGCGTCTTCGGCTTCTGCGGCGCCGGCGGCTACGCCGAGTTCGTCGCGATCGCCGAGACCGGGTGCATCGCCGGGATCCCCCAGGGTCTCGGCTTCGAGGAGGCCGCCGCGCTGCCCTTCGGCGCGCTCACCGCGCTCGTCTTCCTGCGCGATTTCGCCGGGCTCGCGCCGGGGCAGCAGGTGCTCGTCACCGGCGCCTCGGGCGGGGTCGGCGTCTACGCGGTGCAGATCGCCCGCGCGCTCGGCGCCGAGGTCACCGCCGCCGCGAGCGCGGCGAATCTCGAGCTCCTCCGCTCTCTCGGCGCGCACCGCGCGCTCGACTACCGCGCCGAGGATATCGCGCCCGAGGGCGCCGGCTACGACCTGATCCTCGACTGCGTCGGCGCGCTCGGCTTTGCCAGGGCGCGCCGGGCGCTGAACCCCGAAGGGCTGTTCCTGCCGCTCGAATTCGGCGGCCGCGAGATGCTGCAGGCACTCGGGGCCAGGCTCCGGGGCGGGCCGCGGATTCGCCTTGCGGTCAGCGGCGACAGGCAGGAGGACCTCGAAACTCTCGCCGCAATGGTCGGCGAGGGCAAGCTCCGTCCGGTGATCGACCGAAGCTACCCGCTCGCGCGGATCGCCGAGGCTCACGCCTATGTGCAGGGCCGCCACCGAAAGGGCAGCGTCGTCGTCACGATCGACGACCGAGCCGACGAGGCGATGGAGCACGGCGTCCCGGGCGCCGCAAGTTGATGGTCGCCTTGCCGCACTGCCTGCTTCTCAGCGGGGGCGCCGGTGGCCGCCCGGGCGCCGAGGGCCGGCGCTCCTGGCTCAGGCCGCGGGCTGCGCCCGCTCAACCAGCCGGGCGAAGAGCGAGGCGCCGACCGGGGCGACTTCGTCGTTGAAGTCGTATTCGGGGTGGTGCAGCGGGGCCCCCGGCCCCTGGCCGAGGAAGAGGTAGGCGCCGGGGCGACGCTCCAGCATGTAGGAGAAGTCCTCCGCCCCCATCTCGCGCCCGGACGCGCCATCGACCGCATCAGCGCCCGAGATCTCGCGCGCCACCCCAGCCGCGAAGGCGGCCTCGGCCTCGTCGTTGACGGTCGCGGGATAGCCCTCCTCGTAGTCGAGCTCGGCCTCGACGCCGTAGGCCGCTGCCTGGCCGGCCACGATCTCCTCGAGCCGCCGCCGCACCATCGCACGGACGTCGGCCTCGAAGGTGCGCACGGTGCCGTTGATCCAGGCCGTCGCGGGCACGATGTTGTCGGCCGAGCCGGCATGGATCTGGGTGACGGAGATGACGAGATCGTCGAACGCGTAATGGTTGCGGCTGACGATGGTCTGGATCGCCTGCACGATCCCGACCGCGGCGACGATCGGGTCGGCGGTCTCATGCGGCATCGCGCCGTGGCCGCCGCGACCCGTCACCGTGATCGAGAAGGTGTCGACCGCGGCCATGATCGGCCCCGGCGTGGTCATGAAATGCCCCTCGGCGAGGTTCGGCGCGTTGTGCAGCGCGAAGAGCCGGGCGATCTCGAAGCGGTCGAGCACGCCCTCCTTCACCATGACGTCGGCGCCCGCGCCATTCTCTTCGGCGGGCTGGAAGATCAGCGCCACGCGCCCCGAGAAGTTGCGCGTCTCGGCGAGGTATTTCGCGGCGCCGAGCAGCATCGTGGTGTGACCGTCATGGCCGCAGGCATGCATCCGGCCCGGCGCCTCGCTGGCATGGGCGAGGCCGGTCGCCTCGGCGATCGGCAGCGCGTCCATGTCGGCGCGAAGCCCGATCGTCGGCCCGGGACGGCTGCCCTCGATCAGGGCCACGATCCCGGTTTCGGCGATGCCCTCGTGGATCTCGTCGACGCCGATATCCCTGAGCCGCGCGGCGACGAAGGCCGCGGTCTCGGGCAGGTCGAAGCCGAGCTCGGGGTGCCGGTGCAGCCAGCGCCGCCATTCCTTCATCTCGCCGGCCATCGCGGCGATCCGGTTGACGACAGGCATGGTGGCTTCCCCCGGAATTTCCGACTATCCCGAACAGCATGACCACGAATGATCCCACCCCCGCAAGCCCCCCCGCCCCGGCCGCGGCCGCGCTATCGCGGCTCCTGGAGATCATGGCCCGGCTGCGCGACCCGGATGCCGGCTGCCCCTGGGACATCGAGCAGAACTTCGCCTCGATCGCCCCCTACACGATCGAGGAGGCGCACGAGGTGGCCGACGCCATCGAGCGGGAGGCCTGGGACGAGCTCGAGGGCGAGCTGGGCGACCTGCTCCTGCAGGTCGTCTACCACGCGCAGATGGGCGCCGAGGCGGGGCACTTCGATTTCGCCTCGGTGGCGACCGCGATCGCCGACAAGATGGTCGACCGCCATCCCCACGTCTTCGGAACCGCCTCGCGCGACAAGACGGCCGAGGAGCAGACGGCGGACTGGGAGGCGACGAAGGCGGCCGAGAGGGGCCAGAGCGGCACGCTCGACGGCATCGCCATGGGCCTGCCGGCGTTGACCAGGGCGGTGAAGCTTCAGAAGCGCGCGGCGCGGGTCGGCTTCGACTGGCCCGACGCCTCCCACGTGCTGGCCAAGATCGTCGAGGAGGCGCACGAATTGACCGAGGCGCGCGAGCGCTTCACGCCCGAGGACACCGAGGCCGAGTTTGGCGACCTGCTGTTCGTGCTCGCCAATCTCGCGCGGCATCTGAAGGTGGACCCCGAGGCGGCGCTGAGGCGCGCCAACGCCAAGTTCACCCGCCGCTTCGCGGCGATCGAGGCGGCACTCGCGGACCGCGGCAAGCGCCCCGAGGACAGCACGCTGCAGGAGATGGACGCGCTCTGGGACGCGGCGAAGGCCGCGGAACGTGGCTGAGCAGGCGCCGCAGGCGGCCGGCCCCGAGGCTCTTCCGCCCGTCGTCGCCGATCGCAGATCGGCGCCTCCCGTTGGACCCGGCGCCGCGCTGACGCGCGGCGCAGAACTTCTTGCCTCCGGCGGGGATACTTGAAACCGGAAGATGCAACCAGCTGCGCCGCCCCTGCCCCGCGCCGGACAATGCTCGCTTCCGGCGCCGTCCTCCCGCGCCCCTTCCCCGCCTTCCAAGTCCCCCCGACGGAGGCATGATTCCGCTCCGGCGGACCGGCTAGCACCGGGCGCGCGCCCGCCCTAGTTTGGCGAGAATGGTCGCGCTCGCTCCTCAGATTGCCCGCTGGTTCGACGCGCGCGGCTGGTCGCCTCACCCGCACCAGCTCGCGCTCCTCGACCGCGCCGCCCAGCCGGCGCTGCTCCTGGTCGCGCCGACCGGGGGCGGCAAGACGCTGGCGGGCTTCCTGCCCACGCTCTCCGAGCTGGCGGAGAACCCCCGTCAGGGGCTCCACACGCTCTATGTCTCGCCGCTGAAGGCGCTTGCCGCCGACATCCGGCGCAACCTCTCGGCTCCCGTGGCCGAGATCGGGCTTGCCATCCGCGTCGAGGACCGCACCGGCGACACCTCGGCCACCCAGCGCAGGCGCCAGCGCGCCGATCCGCCGCAGATCCTGCTCACCACGCCCGAAAGCCTCGCGCTGCTCGTCTCCTACGAGGACGCGGAGCGGACCTTCGCCGGGCTCTCGCGGGTGATCGTCGACGAGATCCACGCGCTCGCGGACTCCAAGCGCGGTGACCAGCTCATCCTCGCGCTCTCCCGGCTGCAGGCGCTGTCCCCCGGCCTGCGCCGCGTGGGGCTCTCGGCGACGGTCGAGGACCCGCCGGCGCTGGCGCGCTTCCTCGCGCGGCACCCCGACCCCTGCCCGGTGCTCCACGCCGACCCCGGCCCCGATCCCGACATCCGCATGCTCGACACCGAGGCGCCGCCGCCCTGGGCCGGCGGCGGCGGGCGCTACGCGATCCCACGGGTGCTGGAGGAAGTCCGCCGGCATCGGACCACGCTCATCTTCCACAACACCCGCGCCCAGGCCGAGCTCTTCTTCCGCGACCTCTGGATGGCAAACACCGAGGGCCTGCCGATCGCCATCCACCACGGCTCGCTGGCGCGCGAGCAGCGCCAGAAGGTCGAGGCGGCGATGACCGAAGGCGCGCTTCGCGCCGTGGTCTGCACCGGCACGCTCGACCTCGGCATCGACTGGGGCGACGTCGACCTGGTGATCCAGGTCGGCGCGCCGAAG
Source organism: Paracoccaceae bacterium (assembly GCA_041621405.1). Lineage (GTDB taxonomy): Bacteria > Pseudomonadota > Alphaproteobacteria > Rhodobacterales > Rhodobacteraceae > JBFKAV01. Next base: position 32 of record JBFKAV010000123.1, on the reverse strand, counting down.
AACGTAAAGCGCCTGGTCCAGCGCATCGGCCG
>JBFKAV010000122.1:0-11001 GCA_041621405.1 Paracoccaceae bacterium | reverse complement strand
TGTCGACCATGGCGGGCTTGAGGACGGCGAGCTTGTCGATGCCGTAGACGGCGCCGGTCTGCATCATCTTGATCCGGTCGCCCTTGCGGATGACGCCGTCCATCACCCGGATCATCACGACGACGCCGAGGTAGGGGTCGTACCACGAGTCGACGAGCATCGCCTTCAGGGGCGCGTCGCGGTCGCCCTTGGGGGGCGGGAGCTTCTGGACGATGGCCTCGAGCACGTCGGGGATGCCGAGCCCGGTCTTGGCCGAGATCGGGATCGCGTGGGAGGCGTCCAGCCCGATGACGTCCTCGATCTGCTCCTTCACGCGGTCGGGCTCGGCGGCGGGCAGGTCGATCTTGTTGAGCACGGGCACGATCTCGTGGTCGGCGTCGATCGCCTGGTAGACGTTGGCCAGCGTCTGGGCCTCGACCCCCTGGGTGGCGTCGACCACGAGGAGGGAGCCTTCGACGGCGCGCATCGAGCGGGAGACCTCGTAGGCGAAATCGACGTGGCCGGGGGTATCGATGAGGTTCAGCACGTAGCTGTGGCCGTCTTGCGCGGGGTAGTCGATGCGGACGGTGTTGGCCTTGATGGTGATGCCGCGCTCGCGCTCGATGTCCATCGCGTCGAGCAACTGCTCCTTCATGTCGCGCTCGGCCACGGTGCCGGTGAGCTGGATCAGCCGGTCGGCCAGCGTCGACTTGCCGTGGTCGATATGCGCCACGATGGAGAAGTTGCGGATGCGGCTGAGCTCGGTCATGCGCCGCGATATGATAGGGTTTCGGGGGGCGGTCAAGCGGAGGCGGCGATGACCGAGGTGGCGAAGCTCGTGCGGGTGACGGGCCGGGTGCAGGGCGTCTGGTTCCGCGGCTGGACCCGGGAGCGGGCCGAGGCGCTGGGGCTCAAGGGCTGGGTCCGCAACGAGCCGGACGGCTCGGTGGCGGCGCTCCTCGCGGGGTCGGAGGCGGCGGTGGCGCGGATGCTGGGCGAGCTGCACCAGGGGCCGCCCGCGGCGCTGGTCGCCGGCCTCGCGGTGGAGGAGGCCGAGCCGCCCGAGGGCCCGGGCTTCAGGGTGCTGCGCTGAGGTCTCAGTGCCCCGCCGTCGCGGCCAGCACCTCGTAGCCGCCCTGCCAGATCATCTTCAGCGCGACGAAGAGGATGATCGCGAGGCCGACCCAGGCGATCCACCGATATCGCTGCAAGAGCCGGGCGATGTAGGTCGCCGCCACCCCCATCAGCACGATCGAGAGCGCGAGGCCGAAGACCAGCACCCAGGGGTGCTCGCGCGCCGCGCCGGCAACTGCCAGCACGTTGTCGAGCGACATCGAGAGATCGGCGACGATGATCTGCACGACGGCCTGGCGCAGCGTCTTGGTGGGCGCCTCGAGCGAGGTCTCGCCCTGGTCCGCGTGCGGGTCGGGGTCGGGGGTGCGGATCTCCAGCCACATCTTCCAGGCAACCCAGAGCAGCAGGAGGCCGCCCGCGAGCAGGAGGCCGACGATCTGCAGGAGCTGCACGGCGACCGAGGCGAATCCGATGCGCATCAGCGTGGCGGCGAGGATGCCGATCACGATGGCCTTCTTGCGCCGCTGCGCCGGCAGGCCGGCTGCGGCGAGGCCGATCACCACGGCGTTGTCGCCCGCCAGCGTCAGGTCGATCATGATCACGCCGAAGAAGGCAGAGACGACCTCGGGCGAGACGAACCCTGGTAGCAAGGGCGGGAACCCCCCAGGGCTCCGTGCCCCCGGCGACAGAGCTACTGCGCGATGCGGACGGGAGCAAGGCCCAGCGGCGCGGCGCGGGGTTCAGGCCGCATTGGCGGCGCGGGGTTTAGGCCGCACTGGCGGGGCGGGGCAGCGCCGGCGCGGTGAGAAGGCCGAGGAGCGCGCCCGCCACACCGCCGGAAACGGCGCCCGTGAGGGCGATGGCGGCGAGCGGCCAGTCGGAACCGACGCTGGCGGAGCCGGCGAAAATCGCCGGCATCGCCAGCGCCCAGCCAGCCGCGTTGCGCCAGATCCAGGGACGCGGCTCGAGGAAAAGCCGGGCGGCGGTCCACTGGATTGCGCCCATCATCAGACCCATCACAGCGCCGAGGAGAGCGGCGGCGGCGAGCATGAGCGCGAGCGACGGCTCCGGGCCCTCGGCGCTGCCCGCCCCGGCACCGCCGAGGAGCGAGAGCCCATAGCCGAGCGTGGCGGCGAGCAGGGTGGCAAGCACCCAGTGCACGACACCGACACCGGCGCGGCTGAGCAGCAGCGCCTGGGCGATGCCGAGGCAGAGCCCTTCCCAGGCGCCGGCGACGAGCACGGCGGGCACCAGCGCGACGAGGCCGCGGTCGGCCGCGGCATAGGCAAGCGCGACCACCGCGATGCCGGCGGCCTCGCCGAAGCTGCAGTGGAGGAGCCAGCGGGCGGTCATCGGTGAGCCTCGATTGCGGAACGGGGCAATGGTAGCGCGGATCGGCGGCACCGGTCCACGGCGGCCCGCGATCGCCCGGGGTAGAGCCTCGATTGCGCCACAGCTCCTGGCGACCATCCATTCAGGGGGCCGAAAATCGCGGAAGATCATTGAAATCGAAGCGCTTGCCCGGCATACTCCGGCCGAAATGAGGCCCACCTGGGCAGGATCGCGGGCCAACCGTGACGGCCCCCTTGGAACGAGGCAGACGATGCGAAAGCTGATCCTGGCGGCGGCCCTGGCCGCCCTTCCTGCGCCGATGGCGCTGGCCGGCCCGATCGAGCGGGCCTGCAACGCCTCCGGCGGCGCGGCGAATCCGCGGCTCTGCACCTGCATCCAGCAGGCCGCCGACCTGACGCTGACTGGGCGCGACCAGACGCGAGCCGCGAAATTCTTCCGCGACCCGCACCAGGCGCAGGAAATCCGCCAGTCGGGTCGCCGTTCGGACGAGGCGTTCTGGCAACGCTACCGCGCCTTCGGCGAGACCGCCGAGGCCTTCTGCGGCGGGGCCTGACGCCCCGCCGTCAGCGGGCTCAGCCGGTGGGCGGAACGTAGGCGGCGGCAGCGGCCTTCGCCATCTTCATCGCCGCCAACGCATCTTCCATCGGGATGAGCTTGGTCGTCGCCCCGCCCGACATCGCGCCCGAAGCGCCGATGGCCAGCATTCCGGCCATGTAGGACTTGTCGTCCGGCGCCTCGATCAGCGCCACGACGTCGTCCTGGCCAAAGGCAAAGAAGATGTGATGGAGCTTGCCCCCGTTGGCCGCGACAACCTTCTCGGCCGCGGCGCGCCGATCCTGCGGCTTGTCGACCATCGCCTTGAGCGCTGCAGTGCTGTAGCGGCCGTGGAACAGATAAAACGGCATGGATTGTCCCTCCCTATACGCGTTCGCGCGAGGGGCATTTTACCACAATCTCAACCCCTTGGCGCGGGTCTTGTCGCGGGGGCTGGACAGCCGGGCCGGCGCCGCCATGATCGGCGGGCCGGGCGGAAGGGAGACGGCATGGCGCGGATCGTTGTTTTGACCGGTGCGGGGATCTCGGCCGAGAGCGGGCTCGGAACCTTCCGCGACGCGGGCGGAATCTGGTCGATGTACGATCTGGGCAAGGTGGCGACCCTCGAGGGATTTGCGGCCGATCCCGGCCTGGTGCACGAATTCTACAATGCGCGTCGGGCGAATGCCCGGAAGGCAAGGCCGAACGCGGCGCACGCGGCGCTGGCGCAGTTGCAGAAGGACAAGCCGGGCGAAATGCTGATCGTGACCCAGAATGTCGACGATCTGCACGAGCGTGCCGGGAGCGGCGGCGTGATCCACATGCATGGCGAACTGAGCCGCGCGCTCTGCGCTGCCTGCGGCGCGCGCTGGGGAGCGCCGCCCGAAATGCACCAAGGCGACCTCTGCCCCGCCTGTGGCGCGCGGGCCACCCGCCCCGACGTGGTCTGGTTCGGCGAGATGCCGTACCGGATGGAGGAGATCGGCGCCGCGCTCGCCGCCTGCGAGAGCTTCGTGGCGGTCGGCACCTCGGGCCAGGTCTGGCCCGCGGCCGGCTTCGTCGAGGGGGCGCGGGCGGCCGGCGCGCGCTGCCTGGAGCTCAACCTCGAGCGCTCGGAGGTGTCGCACCGCTTCCACGAGGTCCGGCTCGGGGCGGCCACGGATCTCGTGCCGGCCTGGGTCCGCGAGCTCTGCGGCTGATCCCCGGCTTCGCCGTTTCTCGAGCTCCGCGCCCGAGCGCCCGCAGCGTAGCGAGGGCGCGAGAGGAGGGACTCGCGGCCGAAGGCCGCGCAATCGGATCAGGTGCCTGCCCGCGGGTAACCCAGCCCCTGCAGCGCCGTGCGGATCTCGTCGAGGATCGCCGGGTCGTCGATGGTGGCGGGCATCTTGAACGCCTCGCCGTCGGCGATCTTCGCCATCGTCGCGCGCAGGATCTTGCCCGAGCGGGTCTTCGGCAGCCGGTCGACCACGGTGGCGAGCTTGAACGCCGCGACCGGGCCGATCTGGTCGCGGACCAGCGCGACCGACTCCGTGACGATCTCGTCCTGCGGCCGGTCGCAGCCCTTGTTGAGGCAGAGGAATCCCATCGGCAGCTGGCCCTTGAGTGCGTCGGCCACCCCGATCACCGCGCATTCCGCGACGTCGGGATGCGAGGCCAGGACCTCCTCCATCGCGCCCGTCGAGAGCCGGTGCCCGGCAACGTTGATGACGTCGTCGGTGCGGGCCATGATGAAGAGGTAGCCGTCCTCGTCCTTGTAGCCGGCGTCGCCGGTCTCGTAATAGCCGGGGAAGTGGGCGAGGTAGCTCTTGCGGAACCGCTCCTCGGCGTTCCAGAGCGTCGGCAGCGTGCCCGGCGGCAGCGGCAGCTTCACCGCGATCGCGCCGAGCGTGCCCGGGGCCACCTCGTGGCCGGCCTCGTCGAGAATCCGGACGTCGTAGCCCGGCATCGCCACCGAAGGCGAGCCGATCTTCACCGCAAGCGCCTCGATCCCGAGCGGGTTCGCGGCGATGGCCCAGCCGGTCTCGGTCTGCCACCAGTGGTCGATCACCGGCACCTTGAGCTGGGCCTCGGCCCACTTGATGGTGTCGGGGTCGGCGCGTTCGCCGGCGAGGTAGAGGGCGCGGAGCCCGGAGAGGTCGTAGTGCTTGACCAGCTCGCCCTTGGGGTCGTCGCGCTTGATCGCGCGGAAGGCGGTGGGGGCTGTGAAGAACGAGCGCACCTTGTGCTCTGAGATCACCCGCCAGAAGGTGCCGGCGTCGGGCGTGCCTACCGGCTTGCCCTCGAAGACCACGGTGGTGTTGCCGTGCACCAGGGGCGCGTAGCAGATGTAGCTGTGGCCGACGACCCAGCCGACGTCGGAAGCAGCCCAGAACACCTCGCCGGGGTTCACGCCGTAGATGTTCTTCATCGTCCAGTTCAGCGCGACCAGGTGCCCGGCTGTGGCGCGCACCACGCCCTTGGGCTGGCCGGTGGTGCCCGAGGTGTAGAGGATGTAGGCAGGGTGATTGCCCTCGACCGGCGTGCAGGGGGCCGGCGTTGCGCCGGCCTGGACCTCGTGCCAGTCGTGGTCGCGCCCGGGGGTGAGCTTGGCTACCTCCTCTTCGCGCTGGAGCATGACCACGAGGTCGGGCTTGTGCTTCGCCTGCTCGATGGCGGCGTCGAGCAGGGGCTTGTAGTGCACCACGCGGCCGGGCTCGATGCCGCAGGAGGCGGCGAGGATCGCCTTCGGCCGCGCGTCGTCGATCCGCACCGCGAGTTCGTGCGCCGCGAAGCCGCCGAACACCACCGAGTGGATCGCCCCGAGCCGGGCGCATGCCAGCATCGCCTCCAGCGCCTCGGGCACCATCGGCATGTAGATCACCACCCGGTCGCCCTTGCCGACGCCCTTGGCGGCGAGCGCCCCGGCGAGGCTCGCGACGCGGGTCAGGAGCTCGGCGAAGGTGATCTCGCGCTTGGTGCCGGTGACCGGGCTGTCGTAGATGATGGCCAGGCGGTCGCCGTGGCCGGCCTCGACGTGGCGGTCGACCGCGTTCCAGCAACCGTTGATCATGCCGTCTGCAAACCACTCGTAGAGCGGCGCGTTCTCGGCGAAGAGCGCCTTCGAGGGCTTCTTCACCCAGTCGATGGCCTCGGCCGCCTCCACCCAGAAGCCTTCGGGATCGGCGAGCGAGCGGGCGTGGATCTCGGCATAGGCCATGGCGGTCCCTCCTTCTCGACGGTCATTGGTTACGTCGCGCGCGTCGGTCGCACAAGAAGGTTGCGCGAGTGTTTCGGGCGCGCCACCGGCAATCGCCGTCCGTCCCGCCGGCCGGCGAACTCGCCCGTCCGGTCGAGCGCCAGCCTTCTCGGGGCGGCGGGCAGGGGTGCCGGCGCGCAGCGCCTCGCCGGCACCAGCCCACAGTTCACCCTGACTTCAAGCACCTTCCGGTGACCGCAGTGGGGTTGAAAGCCCCCTCGCTCCCGCGCGTCATTCGTAGTGCGACACCGGCGTCCCGGCGATGGCCGACATGTTGAGCAGGCCGCGCGCGGTGATCGAGGGCGTGACGATATGGGCCGTGTTGCCCATGCCCATCAGGATCGGCCCGACCTCGAGCCCGTTCGCCCTCATCTTCAGGATGTTGCGGACCGCGTTCGCGGCATCGGTATAGGCGAAGACCAGGATGTTCGCCGGGCCTTCGAGGCGCGAGCCCGGGAAGATCCGGTCGCGCAGCTCGGGGTCGAGGGCGGCGTCGGCGGACATCTCGCCCTCGAAGGCGAAATCGACCTCGCGGGCCTCGAGCACCTCCATCGCGGCCCGCATCCGGCGCCCGGAGTCGCTGTCGAGGTTACCGAAGTTGGAGTGCGAGCAAAGCGCCACCTTGGGCGTCACCCCGAAGCGGCGGGCATGGCGGACGGCGCCAATCGCGGTCGTGGCGATCTGCTCGGGCGTGGGCACCGCGTGCACATGGGTATCGGCCACGAACAAGGGTCCGTCCTCCTGGATCATCAGGGACAGAGCGCCCTGCGGATGCAGGCCGCCGCGGGCGAGGACCTCGCGCACGTAGATGAGGTGCCAGTAGAAGTGGCCGAAGGTGCCACAGATCAGGCAGTCGGCCTCGCCGCGGTGGACCGCGATGGCGGCGATCGCGGTCGTGTTGGTGCGCAGGACGGCACGGGCGATGTCCGGCGTCACGCCGCGGCGCTGCATCAGCTCGTGGTAGCTGCCCCAGTAGTCGCGGTAACGGGGGTCGTTCTCGGGGTTGACCAGGTCGAATTCCACCCCCGGCCGGATCGGGAGTCCGGCACGCTCGCAGCGCATCGCGACGACGTCTGGGCGGCCGATCAGGATCGGCTTGTCGGTGGTCTCCTCCAGCATCGCGTTGGCGGCGCGGAGCACGCGCTCGTCCTCGCCCTCGGAAAAGATGATGCGACGGCTGGCGGCGCGGGCGGCCTCGAACACCGGCCGCATGATCAGCGCGGAGCGGAACACCGAGCCGTCGAGCTTCTGCTTGTAGGCGAAGAGATCCTCGATCGGTCGGGTGGCGACGCCGGAGTCCATTGCCGCCTTGGCGACGGCCGAGGCGACGACGCCGATGATCCGGGGATCAAAGGGCTTCGGGATCAGGTAGTCGGGGCCGAAGGTCAGCGTCTCGCCGCGATAGGCGGCGGCGGCCTCGGCCGAGGTGGTGGCGCGGGCCAGCGAGGCGATGCCCTCGATGCAGGCGAGCTTCATCTCGTCGTTGATCGTCGTGGCGCCGACGTCGAGCGCGCCGCGGAAGATGAAGGGAAAGCAGAGGACGTTGTTGACCTGGTTCGGGTAGTCCGAGCGGCCGGTGGCGATGATCGCGTCGGGCGCGGCGCTACGGGCCTCGTCGGGCATGATCTCGGGGACCGGGTTGGCGAGGGCGAAGATGATCGGGCGCTTGGCCATCTTCTTCACCATCGCGGCGGTCAGCACGCCGGGCCCGGAAAGGCCGAGGAAGAGGTCGGCGCCCTTGATGACGTCGGCGAGCTGGCGTGCGCCGCCGGGTTGCGCGAACTCGGCCTTCTGCGGCGTCATCTCCTCCCTGCGGCCCTCGTGGACGAGGCCCGCGAGGTCGCAGAGGAAGACGTTCTCGCGCCTGACTCCGAGCTTCAGGAGCATGTTGAGGCAGGCGATCCCGGCCGCGCCGCCGCCGGTGGAGACGACCTTGATCTTGGCGAAGGACTTCTTCGCAACCTTCAGCGCGTTGGTCGCCGCCGCGCCGACGACGATCGCGGTGCCGTGCTGGTCGTCGTGGAAGACCGGGATCTTCATCCGCTCGCGGCAGATCCGCTCGACCGTGAAGCAGTCCGGCGCCTTGATGTCCTCGAGGTTGATCGCGCCGAACGAGGGCTCGAGCGCGCAGACGATCTCGGCCAGCTTCTCGGGGTCGGTCTCGGCGAGCTCGATGTCGAAACAGTCGATGTTGGCGAACTTCTTGAACAGCACCGCCTTGCCCTCCATCACCGGCTTCGAGGCGAGCGCGCCGATGTTGCCGAGGCCGAGCACCGCGGTGCCGTTCGAGACCACGGCGACCTGGTTGCCGCGGGCGGTGAACCGGGCGGCGGCAGCGGGGTCGGCCTTGATCTCGAGGCAGGCTTCGGCGACGCCGGGCGAATAGGCGCGGGAAAGGTCGCGGCCGTTGGCCAGGGGCTTGGTCGCGCGGACCTCGAGTTTCCCGGGCTTCGGGAACTCGTGATAGTCGAGCGCGGCCTGGCGGGCGCTGTCCTGCCTGCTGTCGTCCACGGCGCTGTCCTCCCGGAATGGTTTAACGTTGAACTATTCTTCCTTGCGGGCGTCTGCAAGACCACGCGGGCGCGCAGGCGCGCCCTGCCAGGTCCGAGCGCTCGCGCGCACCCGTGTCCAGTCTGCCCTTGCCGAAGGGGAAGACGCAATGGCCGAAATCCGCGCCGGTAGACCCCGGAGCCCCGCTGCGGACCCACCGGCGACCGCGGCCGCCTCTCGACCATCCTGCCTGATCCCTTCCCCGTTTCCCAAATTCACTCGGGGGGTGCCTCCGGGGGGCAGACGGCCCCCCGAAGCCGGGGGGTTTGGGGGGCGGGCGCCCCCCAACACCCGTTCTCCGCCCCTTGCAACGTCGCCGCCGAGGCGCGACAGTCCCCGAAACGGAGGCCTGGCCGATGACGCTCCTCGACGAAGCCCGGAAGATCCGCGAGCGCGCCTACGCTCCCTATTCCCGCTTCAAGGTCGGTGCAGCGATCCGTGCCGCCTCGGGTCGGGTCTACACTGGCGTCAACGTCGAGAACGCGGCCTATCCCGAAGGCACCTGCGCCGAGGCCGGCGCGATCGCGGCGATGGTCGCGGGCGGCGACACCGAGATCGCCGAGGTCGCGGTGATCGCCGATGCGCCCTCTCCGGTGCCGCCCTGCGGCGGCTGCCGGCAGAAGCTCGCGGAATTCGGCAAGGGCGAGGTGTCCGTCACCATGGCCACGCTGGCGGGAGAGATCCTGACCCGTCCGCTGGGCGAGCTTCTGCCCGGCGCCTTCGTCTCCTCCTACCTGGAGCGCGAATGATGGACGCCCGCGGCATCATCGCCCGCCTGCGCCGCGGCGAGCGCCCCTCGGCAGGCGAACTCGCCGCGTTCGCGGCGGGCCTCGCCTCGGGCGACGTGACCGACGCCCAGGGCGGCGCCTTCGCCATGGCAGTCTGCCTCAAGGGCCTCGGCGAGGCGGGCCGGGTGGCGCTGACCAAGGGCATGCGCGACAGCGGCAGCATCCTCGACTGGGACCTGCCCGGCCCGGTCCTCGACAAGCATTCGACCGGCGGCGTCGGCGATTGCGTCTCGCTGGTCCTCGCCCCGGCGCTCGCCGCCTGCGGCGCCTACGTGCCGATGATCTCCGGGCGCGGCCTCGGCCACACCGGCGGTACGCTCGACAAGCTCGAGGCGATCCCCGGCTACACCACGCAGGTGACCGTCGAGCGGCTGCAGCGGCTCACCGGCGAGATCGGCTGCGTCATCGTCGGCGCCTCGGCCGACATCGCCCCGGCTGACAAGCGGCTCTACGCGATCCGCGACGTGACCGGGACGGTGGAGAGTATCGACCTGATCACCGCCTCGATCCTGTCGAAGAAGCTCGCCGCCGGGCTCGAGGCCCTGGTGCTCGATGTCAAGGTCGGCTCCGGCGCCTTCCTCGCCTCGATGGAGGAGGCCGAGGCCTTGGCCGAGGCGCTGGTCTCCACCGCGCAGGGCGCGGGCTGCATGACCCGGGCCCTGATCACCGACATGGACGAGCCCTTGATCGCCGCGGCCGGCAACGCGCTCGAGGTGATCGAGGTGATGGAGACGCTGACCGGCACCGCGGTGACGACGCGGCTCTGGGACCTCACCGTTGCGCTCGGCGGCGAGGCGCTGGCGCTGGGCGGGATCGCGGCGGACGCCGAGGACGGCGCCGGCCGCATCGCCGAGGCGCTGGAGAACGGCCAGGCCGCCGAGACCTTCGGCGAGATGGTGGCGGCCCTGGGCGGGCCGGTCGACTTCGTCGAGCGCTGGCCCGACCGGCTGCCCTCGGCGCCGGTGGTGATGGAGGTGCCGGCCCCCGACGAGGGCGTCGTAACCGCGATCGACACCCGCGCGGTGGGCGAGGTGATCGTGGGCCTGGGCGGCGGGCGGCGGAAGGAGACCGACCGGGTCAACCCCTCGGTCGGGCTCTCCGAGATCGCCGCGGTGGGCGAGGAGGTCTCGCCCGACCTGCCGCTCGCGCGGATCCATGCCGCCAGCGAGGACGCTGCCGAGGAAGCGGCGCGGGCGCTCCTGCAAGCCTTCACCATCGGCGAGGAGGCCAAGGAACGGCCGCTGATCCACAAGAGACTGGGCTGATGCCGCGCGCCTTCCTGGTCGTGCTCGATTCCGCGGGCGCCGGCGGCGCGCCGGATGCGGGGAACTTCTTCAACGGCGAGGTGCCGGATACCGGCGCCAACACGCTCGGGCACATCGCCGCGGCCTGCGCCGCCGGCCGGGCCGGGGAGGGCCGGACCGGGCCGCTCAGGATGCCGAACCTCGGCCGCCTGGGTCTGGGCGAGGCGGTGCGGCTCGCCTCGGG
>JBFKAV010000121.1:0-11025 GCA_041621405.1 Paracoccaceae bacterium | reverse complement strand
CCCCACCGGCACCAGGTGGCCGATCGGGTGGCGGCGGCAGAGTGCCGCGAGGCATTCGGCCACCCAGGGGCAGAGGGTCGCAAGGTCGTGGTGGCGCCAGGGCGGGCCTGGGCGGGTGGGATTGGCATGCGAGCGCGCGTCCAGCACGGTGCCGGCACGGTCGGCGACCGAGAGCTTGACGTTGGTCTTGCCGATGTCGAGGACGGCAATCTCGCCCGGACCGGCGCGCATGGCGCCGGAGCGATGCGAAAATCTGCCGGGCCGCTCTCTTTTCGGACCACGCGGCTGTTGGGCAGGTCGTTTCCGTCGAGCTTCCACGCGATCTCGTCGGGTGTGAGCTTGTAGTGCGTCCAGCGCCGGTTGAGGCGGGCGCGGAGTTCCTCCTCGGGAACGTCGAGCAGGACGCTGACGTCGAAGAGCGGCCGGAGCGCGTTCCAGGGCGGGCGGGTGAGCAGCAGGTAATTGCCCTCGACCACAATCACCCGCACCGATTGCGGGATCAGCCTTGCGCCGGCGCGGGCGATCTCGATGTCGCGGTCGAAGACCGGCACCGCGACCGAAGGCTCGTCGTTGGCGCGGAGCCGGATCAGGACGTGCCTCAGGCCGTCCACGTCGTAGGTCTCAGGCGCGCCCTTGCGCGGACGGAGCCCGGCCGCCACGAGGTAGAGATCGTCGTAGTGGAAGCCGTCCATCGGCAGCAGCGCGGCGGCGCCGGGCTCGAGCGCGTTCATCTGCCCGACCAGCGCCTCGGCCACCGTCGACTTCCCCGATCCCGGGGCGCCGGCGATGGCGCAGAGCACCCGCCGGCCGGGATCGAGCGCGATCAGGTGACGCGCCAGTGCCTCGGGGTCGGTGTCCGCCGTCATCTCTTTCGGTATCGCCCTGCAACGCCGCGCCGGAGGGGGCGGGCCCCGTCCGTCACCGCCTCAGACCTTTGTCCAGCCGGCGCCGGATCGCAAGCCCCGCAGGCGATTCCGGGCACCGTCGCGGGGGAGGTCCCAGCCTCAAGCCCGCCCCGCCCGCCACCGGAATGCTTCAGTCTTGCCACGCCTTCGCCCCGTCCCTGCCCGATCCTTGGTATAGTCGTCACCAATGGGAGTCGACCAGACGGGGCCTGGTGCCATGAACAGGGAAATCGACTATTCAAAGCTCTTCGAGGCGATCCTCGACGCGCGCGAAGCCTATTGCCGGCTGCAGGAAAGAGGCCAGTCGCGCACCGACCAGGAGCTCGCGCGCGACCCGGACTACCAGCGCCTGCACCGCTCCGGCGTGACCATCGCCCTGATCGGAGGCGAGCGGGCGATCGAAAGCGCAATCCAGTGCTTCGGCGGCGAGTTCGACGAAGGTCCGGACGAGGTGAAGTGGCAGCTGTCGCGGCTCTGGTGCGGAATGGGGCGCTGGCGTCACTGAGGCGCGGGGCGCCCCCACTGTCTACCGTTTGACATCCTGGATCCAAGGGCAGCGCGACGCCCGGGCCGGACTCACGGCCGGACCGCCGTGCTACACTCCTCCCGATGAGGGAGGACCCCGATGACCGACACCACACCCGCCGTCGACCTCGCCGAGGCGGAAGCCGAGGTCAATCTGCCCGAGATCGGCGATACCAGCCGCTACGAGGCGCTGATCCACACCATGAAAAACCGCGTCACGGTGCGAAAGTTCGATCCCGACTACGTGGTCCCCGAGGCCCATGTCGAGATGATCCTGGAGGCCGCGCGCCACGCGCCCTCGGGGGCAAATGCCCAGCCCTGGCAATTCGTCATCGTCCGCGACGCGGAGGTGAAGCGGCAAATCTCGGACTACTTCGTCGCCGAGCAACGCTTTCGTGCCAAGGCGGGGATGAAGTTCCCCACACCGGACTACCGCGGGCTCGCCACCGCGCCCGGGTTCATCGTGGTCTGCTCCGACATGCGCTGGGTCAACGCCTTCCCGGTGCTGGGCGACGGCTCCGAGCGCGACCGGATGTACAAGGAGAACGCCGAGCGCATCCTGCTGCAATCTGTTGCAGCCGCCACCATGTCGGCGCATCTCGCCGCCGCCGCTCTCGGCTACTGCGTCTGGTGGGTCACCGCGATCGGACAGGAGGAAGCGCAACGAGCGATGCGGCCGCTCCTCGGCATCCCCGAGCAGATCTCGGTGCTCGACATCTTCCTCTTCGGCCCGCCCGCGGCGAAGCCCTACAAGCGCTGGCGCCGGCCGATGGAGGAGATCGCCCATCGGGACCGCTATGACGGGCGGTACCTGATGTCGGATGCCGAGCTCGCCGACTGGATCAAGGCCCGTCGACACCGCGTCATGTACAAGGACGCGGCAAAAATCGATTGAACGGAAATCTCGATCCGCCGCACGCTCTGTATACAGGAACTACAACAACAGCTCACCGCTGAGGCAGAGAAGTCTGCATTGACAGCAAATTGTATACAGAGCTACTTTGCCTAGGCGGTCCGGCCACAGGGAGGCGCGGGCTGCCCCGGAGGATTGCATGGCGCGCGACGAGCGCAACTCGCAGGTCGACAAGGCGATTCTCGGGCTCCGCGCGCTCGTGCTCGACGGCGCCTTCGAGCCGAATGCCCGGCTGCCCGAAATCGCGCTCGCCGCGCGGCTCGGCATCTCGCGCACGCCGCTGCGGCAGGCGATGGACCGACTGGTCTCGGAAGGGCTGCTCGAGCGGATCCAGAGCGGTGGCTGCCGGGTGGCGAGCTTCACCGTCGACGACATCCTCGACGCCATCGAGATCCGCGGCGTGATCGAGGGCACCGCCGCGCGACTCGCTGCCGAGCGCGGCGCCGACCCGGCACTGATGCAGCGCGCCGATGAGATCCTTGAAGCCATCGACCTCGCGCTTTCCGGCGCGGGCGGCATCGACTTCGACTCCTATGTCGAGCACAACGCAGCCTTCCACCGGATCATCGCCGAGCTTTCCGGCAGCGCGGTGGTACTGCGCGAGGCGGAGCGGGTGAGCCGGCTGCCGCTCGCCTCGCCGTCGGCCTTCCTGCAGGGCCAGGAGTTCATCCCCGATTTCCAGGCCTCGCTGCCGCGCGCGCAGGAGCAGCACCGGGCGATCCTGTCGGCGGTCCGCGCCCGCGAGGGCGCCCGCGCCGAGGCGCTGGCGCGCGAGCATGCGCGGCTGGCGCGGCAGAACCTCGAACACGTGATCAAAAGCGGGCCGAAGCTCGCCACCCGCCTGCCCGGGCTGTCGCTCGTGGCCGCCAGCTGAACCGCGAAGGAGACTCCAGAATGCCCAGCCTGTCCGACGTGATCGCCAAGCACAAGAACCCGGTCGAGATGCTCCGCAACTCGAAGATCGGGATGTATGTATACCCTGTGGTGGCCGCCGAGTTCTCGAACTGGCGCGACGAGCAGCGGGCCTGGCGCGACAGCGCGGTCCTGTTCGACCAGAGCCACCACATGGACGAAGTAATCGTCGAGGGGCCGCAGGCGACCGAGTTTCTCAGCCACCACGGCATCAACTCGTTCAAGAACTTCGACCTCAACCGCGCCAAGCACTTCGTGCCGGTCACCCCGAATGGCCACGTGATCGGCGACCACATCATCTTCCGCGAGCGCGAGGACAAGTACATCCTGGTCGGCCGTGCGCCGACCTCAAACTGGCTGATGTTCGCCGCTGCCTGGGGCAAGTGGAACGTGCGGCTGCGCCACGATCCGCGCTCGCCCAGCCGTCCCGAAGGCGAGCGGGTGCTGCGCGAGCACTACCGCTACCAGATCCAGGGCCCCGACGCGCCGAAGATCTTCGAGAAGATGCACGGCGGCCCGATCCCCGAGATCAAGTTCTTCCACGTCGACTGGATCAACATCGGCTCGAAGCGCGTGCAGGCGCTGCGCCACGGCATGTCGGGCGCCCCGGGGCTGGAGATCTGGGGCCCCTACGCCGACAAGCACTACATCCATTCGGCGATCATGCAGGCGGCCCGCGACGCCGGCGTGAACCTGGTGCCGTGCGGCAGCCGCGCCTATTCCACCAACACCCTTGAGTCGGGCTGGATCCCCTCGCCGTTGCCGGGGATCTACACCGGGGACGACATGCTGAAGGACTACCGCGACTGGCTGGGCGCCGACATGTACGAGGCTGCAGGCGCGATCGGTGGCAGCTTCGTCAGCGACAACATCGAGGACTACTACGTCAATCCGTTCGAGCTGGGTTACGACTTCTACATCGGCTGGAAGAAGGATGACTTCGTCGGCAAGGCGGCGCTGGAGAAGATGAAGGGCGCAAAGCACCGCAAGAAGGTGACCTTCGAGTGGAACCGCGACGACGTCTTGAAGGTGATCGCCTCGGGATTCGAGGACGGAACGCCTTACAAGTGGATCGACTTCCCGCAGCCGAACTACGCCTCGACCAGCGCCGACATGGTGATGAAGGGCGACAAGATGATGGGCATGTCGATGTTCAACGGCTACAGCTACAATGAGCGTTGCATGCTCTCGCTCGGCGTAGTGGATGCCGATGTGCAGGTGGGCGACGTGCTGACGCTGCGCTGGGGCGAGCCGGAGCCGACCGGCAAGACCTCGACCGAGGTGCACAAGCAGGCCGAGATCCGGGTGCGAGTGTCGCCTACGCCCTACGCGAAGGAGGCCCGCGAGAACTACGCCGACAGCTGGCGCACCCGCGCGAGCTGACGGCGCTGAAAGAGTGACCGATGTCGCTAGGGAGGAGATGACATGAGACTGACCCGTATCCTTGCTGCCGCCGCGGTCGCGGTGGGCAGCGTACTGCCCGCTGCGGCGGAAGAGCTGAAGTTCGCCAATTTCACGCCGCCCTTTCACACCGTCAACGCCTCGGTGATCGAGAAGCTGAACGCCGATCTGTCGGCGGCCACCGGCGGCGCGCTCACCGTGCGCGGCTATCATGGCGGCGAGCTCGGCGCGGGCCCGGCGGAGCAATACGTGCGCGCCGTTCAGGGCGTGGCCGACATCACCTGGGGCCTGCCGGGATATACTTCGTCGCAATTCGGCAAAACGATGATCGTCGAGATGCCCGAGGCGGTCCCGCTCGATCTGCCGGGTTACGAGGCGCTGTGGCGCGCTTTCGATGACCACCTCAAGGCCGAGTTCCCGGGCACCAAAGTGCTTGGGCTGTGGACCTCCGAGCCGGCGATCTTCATCATGAAGGACCGGGTGGTCCGCACGCCGGCCGACCTGGCTGGCCTCAAGGTCCGGGTGGCCGGCGCCACGGCGGCCGAGGTCGCCACTGCGCTCGGCGCGACGCCGGTGCAGATGCCGATCAACCAGGTCTACAACGCGCTGCAGACCGGGCTGATCGACGGCGTGATCACCGGCGCCTCGACCCTCACCGACTTCAAGCTCGACGAGGTCGCCGACAGCTTCACGGTAGGCGCGAACCTCGGCCGGCTGACCTTCTTCGCGGTGATGAACCAGGCGAAGTACGACAGCCTGCCGGCGGACCAGCAGGCCGCGATCGACGCCGCCTCGGGCCCCGGCCTGTCGAAGAATGCCGAGGATGCCTGGCGCACAGCCGCCGACGCGGCGCTGGAAGCCGCAGCCGCGGACGGCGCCAACACGATCGTCGAGCTCAGCGCCGACGAGGCCGCGGCCTTCGCCGAGGCGGTGGCGGCGGTGACCGACAAGTACGTCTCCGATGTGGACGGCGCCGCGGCGCTGGCCGCGATGCGGGGCCAATAGGTGCATCGCACCCGGCGGATCGCGGACAGGCTGATCGGCCTGTCCGCTTCCATCGGCGTCCTCGCGATCTTCTTAGAGGTCGGCGTCATTCTGGTGGACGTCGTCGGCCGCGCCTTCGGCGCGCCGCTTTTCGGCTCGCAGGACATCATCACCATGACGATGGTGATCGTGGTCTTCGGCGGCATGGCGCTGTGCGACCGGACCGGCGGCCATATCGGCGTGGACCTGCTCGAGTCGAGGTTTCCCGGCGTCGTCAACCGCGTGATCGACATCGCCGCGGCGCTGCTCGGCGCTGTGATCTTCGTCTTCATCGCCTGGGCGGTGTGGGAAAGCTCCAAGCTCTCGCAGATGCTGAACCTCTCCACCAACCTCCTGCGCCTTCCGAAGGCCTGGTTTCAGTGGGCGCTCGTCGGCTTCGCGCTGCTCAGCGCCGCCGGGCTTCTCCTGCGCGCCGCAGAGCTTGCGCTTCAGGGCCGCGACATCCGCGCCGAGCGGGAGGCGCGTTCGTGAGCGGCGGCACGATCGGGCTAATCGGCGTCGCCGTCCTGCTTCTGCTGCTCGCGCTCCGATTGCCGGTGGCGTTCGCGATGTTCCTGGTGGGCTTCGCCGGTATCTGGGTGCTGAACGGCTGGAACGCGGCGATGGGGCTCCTGGCTTCCGAGACCTTCACGCTCGCCTCCTCGCCCGAGCTGGTGGTGATCCCGCTCTTCATCCTGATGGGGAACGTGGCCAGCTCCACCGGGATGAGCCGGCAGCTCTACGACGCCGCCTATTCCATCGTCGGCCAGTTCCGCGGCGGCCTCGCCTCGGCGACGGTGATCGGTTGCGGCGGCTTCGCCGCGCTCTCGGGCTCCTCGGTCGCCTCGGCGCTCACCATGGGCAAGGTCTCGCTGGTCGAGATGGAGCGCTTCAACTACGACCCGCGGCTGTCGACCGGTGTCGTGGCGGCGGGCGGCACGCTGGGGATCCTGATCCCGCCTTCGACCGGCTTCGTGATCTACGCGATCCTCACCGAGCAGTCGATCGGGCGGCTGTTCCTGGCCGGCGTTGTTCCGGGGCTGCTGCTGCTCGCGCTCTTCGTCCTGCTCATCACTGTCCTCTGCGCGCTCCGGCCGCACTACGGCCCGCCTGGCCCACGCACGTCGCTCGCCGAGAAGGGCCGGGCGCTCGGCGGCGCGGCGCCGATCATGGCAGTGATCCTGCTCACCATTGGCGGCATCTACGGTGGCCTGTTCTCGCCGGTCGAGGCGGCAGCCGTTGGTGCAGGGCTCGTGATGCTCTACGGCGTTCTCACCCGCTCGCTGACGCTTGGCGCGATGAGGGATGCCGGGCGCGACAGCGTGGTGACCACGGCCACTGTCATGTTGATCCTGATCGCGGCGCACCTGATCAACCCGTTTCTCGCCCTGAGCCATATCCCCGAAGTCGTTGGCGACGCGCTGGCGGCACTGAACCTCGGCACGCTTGGCACGCTCGCGGTGATCCTCGCCGTCTACATGGTACTCGGCTGCTTCCTCGAGGGCTTTGCCATGTTGGTGCTGACCCTGCCGATCTTTTTCCCCGTAATCCTCGAGCTGGGCATCGACCCGATCTGGTTCGGCGTGCTGGTGGTGCTGACGCTGGAGATGGGGCTGATCTCGCCGCCGGTTGGCCTCAACGTCTTCATCGTCAAGTCGGTTGCGCCGCAGGTGGCGCTGGGCCAGATCTTCCGCGGCGTTGCGCCGTTCTGGCTCGCCATGCTGGTCGCCCTGGCGATCCTCGTCGCCTTCCCACAGCTCTCGCTCTACCTGCCCAGCAAGATGATCAACTGACCGGACCGGAACCCATGCCAAGGCCCCTCCGTCCCCTCGCGACCCGACCTGCGCCTGGATTTCCGGCGCCGGGGTCAGCACCATGAGCGGCCTCACCACGATCGCCTTCCTCGGCTTCGGCGAAGCTGCCCGCGCCTTCCGCGAGACGCTGGCGGCGACCGACCCGGCGCTCGGCTTCCTCGCCTGGGACATCAAGCTCGACGGCCAGGAGGCGCAGGCGATGCGGGCGGCGATCGCGGCACACGGGGTGACAGAGTCAGCCGGGCCTGAGGGCCTGGCGGCGGCCGACTGGATCGTCTCCGCGGTGACCGCCGACCAGAGCCTTGTCGCGATCTTCCCGCTGCTACCGGCACTCGGGGCGTGCAACCTGGTCGTCGACATCAACTCGGTCTCCCCAGGCCGTAAGCGCGAGACGGCGGCGCGGGTGGAGGCGATGAAGGCGCGCTATCTAGACATGGCGGTGATGGCCCCGGTCCACCCGCGCGGCCACCGGACACCGGTACTGGTGGCGGGTGGCGGGATAGGCGATGCGCGGACCGCTCTCGACCGGCTGGGTTTCGCCTGGCGCGAGGCCGGGCCGGAGCCGGGGGCGGCGACCGCGTTGAAGATGGTGCGCTCGCTCTTCGTGAAGGGGCTCGAGGCGATCATCGTGGAGACCCTGCTCGCTGCCGAGCGGTCGGGCTGCTACGAGGAAATCCTGGCCTCGCTGTCGGAAAGCTATCCCGGCCTCGGCTGGCCCGGGATCGCCGACTACCATTTCGAGCGGACGCTCACACACGGCACGCGCCGCGCCGAAGAAATGCGCGAGTGCGCGGCGACGCTCGACGAACTGGGGTTGCGTGGGGCACTCGCAGCCGAGATCGCCGAAGTGCAGGCGCGGATGGGCAGGGCAGGGCCGATGACGGGAGAGCTGCGAGAGCTGGTGTCTCGCGTGATCGCTGCTCGGATAGGCGGGAAGGGCTAGGCGCAGGCCTGGACCGTCCTGGCCCGGTCGAGACGCACGATGAGCTGTTCGACCGGCTGAAAACTGCTGCGGGCCTTGGCCGTGCGGAAGCGCTCGGTTACCGCCGCGGATGAACGAACGTATGGCGCATCGGCCGCGGCGAGCTTGACCGGCTTGCGGAGCACAAGGATCGCTGGTTCAGTCATTTCCGTCCCCCCGGACATTTGTATTCGCGACTTCCTCGCACCTTGAGAGCAACTCGAACCGTCCCAAGGTTCCCCACACCCAAGTAGTGGCACGCGGAAGTTGAACGGGGCGGGAATGTGGCATTCATATTCTGTTCACCGACGGAGACGGGCCTGTCGCAAGCCCGGATCCGGATGCGGCTCTTGGTCTGCAAGTTAATGATTCCGAAGGATTTTCGATCGCAAGCCCCACACCGAGTTTGGGGCCGCCTGTGCATTCTTGGCTGTCTTGAGGCGCCCGGGATTCGAGGCGCTGGGGCGGATTCGGGGCACGTTCGCGGCTCTGCGGCGGCAGAGTCGCCGCGAATCGGAGTGGCTTTGCGGGCCGCTTGGCGGGAATCGATGCAGCGAACACCAGCCTGCGGCGATGCACTCACGGATGCCGCAGAGAAGCACGATCCGAATCCTCGATCGGATGGAAGATTTCACCGCACAGGTCATTAGCTTCGAGGAGAGCGGCGAACAGCATCCCAGAAACGTGGTGGTTTTGCCACATCTTGGGTGTTCAGAAGTTATCCCTGCGATATCTTGTTGAACTTGCAGGATGTGCGGCGTATGGGCGCGGCTACAGGTGCATGGACGCGGTAATGCATTCTCTGACGTCACGGGGCTCGGCTGCCATGGGCGGACGGGCCCCGCTCTATTGCTGGCATGGAGAAACGCGCGGCCGGGCCAGGAAAAGGCGCCAGGTGCTCAGACGCGGTCCTTGCATCGCGCCCGCGAGGGACGCTCCCTGACGCCTTCCTGACCCGCTCCGCCCCGAAGGACTTTGCGGCCCAGTTGCCTCGGCTCCGAAGATCCGAAGCTGCCACTCCTGCTCTTGCGAGCCATCGCGGCGCGCTAACGACCCTTGCGACACCGACCGCACCGCGAACGCTCCGAAGAACGCACTCGATCCTGACGACGTTCCGAACACCCTTGCGATGCGACCCGGTTCCGAAGTCCCGTTATCGCCCCGCTCTGGCCCCGGAGGCCCTCGCGCCCCGCTCGGACGGTCTTGCGACCTCCTTGCGGTAGTGGAACCGTTGCAAGGGAGCCTGAGTCGCGCAAGGAAAAAGCACTGCAGCATGCAATTTTCATGGGGATAAGGCATTGAAATAGCTTGGGGATTTTCTGTGGACAAGTCAGGTTTCCCTGTCGGCGCTGCAGGTTGCGGAGGGAGAAATTTCGGGCGCCACACCGGCCGAGAGATCCTGCCTGATGCTGCGGATGCAAAGGCGCCGGCCGCGGCCAGACTGTCGCGCTCCGCGGTCGCGCGGGGATTGACCGAGGTCATGGACCTCGGGCGAGGGCGGGGCGAGGATCATCGTGAATCGCCAGGCGGCGCGGCATGGAGGAAAGAGAATGGCACGGGTGCGCGAGATCCTTCAGGCGAAGGGCCGGGAGATCCACCGCGTCGGGCCGGACGAGATGGTGCTCGACGCGCTGAAGCTGATGGCGGCGAAGGATGTGGGGTCGGTGCTCGTCATGGAGGGCGAGCGGATCGTCGGGATCTTCACCGAGCGGCACTATGCGCGGGAGGTGTTCCTGAAGGGGCGGGCCTCGCCGAACACGCCCCTGAGGGACGTGATGCGGCCCGACGTGCTCCATGTCGGGCTCGACGACACCGCGGAGGCCTGCGTCGCCCTGATGACCGAAAAGCGGGTCCGGCACCTGGCCGTGCTCGACGGGGAGGGGCAGCTCATCGGGATCATCTCGATCGGCGACCTGATGAAGGCGATCATCGGCGACCGGGACTTCGATATCGACCAGCTGGTGAACTACGTTCGGGGCTGATTTCCCCCCGCTTTCACAGTGAAACACCAAGTCAACCAGCTGGAATCGCTGGTTATTCAGAATTCCCTTAACCCTTCCGAAAGGGTTTTCGGACCTGCCGCGCGGCTAGAGCCCGAGCAGCGCCTTCGCCTCGGCCAGCGCGTCGATCGAGGCCTGGTGGTCGCCGGAGGCGTGCAGCGCCTCGCCCTGAGCGCGGAGCTCCTGCACCCGGGCGAGGTCCTCGGCGGAGAGGCTGGCCGTGGCCAGCGCAGCGTCGATCTCGGCCATGTCGGCGGGGCACTGGAAGGCCTGGGCGGGCAGGACGAGGAAGAGAGAGGCCGCGAGCGCGGCGAGGGGGATGCGGAGGGTCATCTGTCGTCTCCCGTGTTGGCCGGGGCTCCGTCGCGGGCGGCCCCGGTGGAATGAACCATAGCACGGGCGGCCCGCGCCCGCGGCTCACGGATGGGTGAGGCCGGGCCGTTGGCGAACCTCTGCCGAAGGCGGATCGGTGGTGGGCAGAGCGCCCGGCCTGCGCTAGCCTGCCCCGATGGTCCGGAACGGCGCGAGTCCGTTCGGCAGATGGGAGGATACCGATGCGGAAGGGACTCTG
>JBFKAV010000120.1:0-11179 GCA_041621405.1 Paracoccaceae bacterium | reverse complement strand
GAAGGCGTGGCTCTCCTGCTTGTCGCGGGCAAAGGCGCCGGTGCCGCCATAGGGCTCCAGGAGGTCGTCCAGGCGGTCAGTAACCGCATCGATCTCGGCCTCGGCCGACAGCTTGAGCGAGAGCCCGTTGAAGGCTCCGGTCATGTCGAAGGCGGCGGCAGCGGCGTGCTCGGGCATGTAGATCACACCGAAGCCCGCGTTGTCGGGCATCAGGCCTCCCGGCGGCAGCGTGTAGATGAACTCCGGGCTTAGGAAGGTGCCGGTGATGGTCAGCGGGCGCATCGAGCCGTTGAGGTTGGCGTGGAACACGTCGCCGACGCGGAAGCCGTTGGCCTCGGCAAAGGGCTCGTTCACCATCACCTCGTTCGGGTGGTCGGGGTCGGGGTAGCGGCCGCTGCGCAGAAGCGGCAGGTTCAGCACCGGCTCGCCGGCCAAGGGCAGCGAGAGGATGCGCCCCACGGCGGTCTGCACCCGGCCGGGCAGGTCGAGGATCGCCTCGCCCTGAACCCGGGCCTCGGCGCCGTAGACGCCCGGAATGGCAAGGATTTCCGGCAGAAGCGCGCGCGGAGCCCGGCGGGCGAAGGCGAAGAGGTCGGCGAAGCGGTGGCGCTCGTAATAGGTCGCCCGGGTCTCGTCGAGCGCGCGGTACATGCCGAACGTCGTCATCAGGATCGCCACGCCGCAGGCCAGCACCATGGCGATCGCCAGGGCCTGCGCCCAGAGGCGCTTGAAGTCGCGAAGAAGCTTGAGGTCCAGCGCTTCCATCCCCCTCACCACTCGATCTCGGAGGGCGGGATGCGGGTGGCGTTCTCCTCGACCTTCTCGATTCTTCCATCGCGGAAATAGACCACGCGATGCGCCATCTTTCGGATCGCCGCGTTGTGAGTGATCACCGCCGTGGTGGTGCCGAAGCGTTCGTTTACGGTGCGGAGCGCCTCCAGCACCGTGACGCCGGTCTTCGAATCGAGCGCGCCGGTCGGTTCGTCGCAAAGCAGGATCTCGGGCCGCTTGGCGATGGCGCGGGCGATCGCCACGCGCTGCTGCTCGCCGCCCGAAAGCTCGGCCGGGAAGTGGTCAATACGGTGGGTCATGCCGACCAGCGCCAGCGCCTCCTCGGGGGTCATCGGGTTCGCCGCCACGTCGGTCACCAGCTGGACGTTCTCGCGCGCCGAAAGCGAGGCGACGAGGTTGTAGAACTGGAACACGAAGCCCACGTGGTCGCGGCGGTAGCGCGTGAGCTCGCCGTCCGACATCTCGTTCAGGATGTGGTCGGTGAAGCGCACCGTGCCCGCCGTGGGTCGGTCGAGCCCGCCGAGGATGTTCAGGAGCGTCGACTTGCCCGAGCCCGAGGGGCCGAGCAGCACCGCGAATTCGCTCGCGTAGAGCTCGAGATCGACGCCGTCGAGCGCGTGGATCTTCTCGGCCCCGGTGTCGTAGACCTTGGTCAGGCCCTCGGTGTGGAAGACGGGCTCGGAGCTGTGCGTGTCCATGGCGGGATCCTGTCCGCGGCCGGGCGCAGGTGCCTTGACCCGCATCAAGGCAGCAGGATCGTGGCGCCCGTGGTCCTGCGCGCCTCGAGCGCCTTGTGCGCCTCGACGGTCTTGCCGAGCGGGAATGTCTGGCCGATGCGGATCTTCACCTTGCCCGAGCCTACCATCTCGAAGAGCTCCCTGGCCATCGCCTGGCAGATGGCGGCATCGGCGATGTGGGTGAAGAGCGTGGGCCGCGTGATCTTGAGCGAGCCCTTGGCGGCCAGCCGCTGCAGGTCGAAGGGCGGCACCGGCCCGGACGCGGCGCCGAAGAGGATCATTATGCCGAAGGGCCTGAGGCAGTCGAGCGAGCCGTCGAAGGTGTCCTTGCCGACCGAATCCATCACCACGTCGACGCCCTTGCCCCCGGTGATCTCGCGCACCCGCTCGACGAAGTTCTCGGTGCGGTAGTTGATGACGTGGGCGGCGCCGTGCTCGGCGGCGAGCGCGCATTTCTCGTCCGACCCGGCGGTGCCGATGAGCCGGATCCCCTCGGCCTTCGCCCATTGGCAGGCGATCAGCCCGACCCCGCCGGCGGCGGCGTGGAACAGGACGGTCTCGCCCCTGGCGATTGGCACGGTGCGGCGGAACAGGTAGTTGACGGTCAGCCCCTTCAGCATCATCGCTGCGCCTTCCTCGAAGGAGATCGCCTCGGGCAGCGGGCAGACCTGGGCCGACGGCATGACGCGGGCCTCGGCATAGGCGCCGGGCGGCGTGGCGGCATAGGCTGCGCGGTCGCCGGGTCTGAGATGGCTGACGCCCTCACCCACCGCCTCGACGATGCCGGCGGCCTCCATGCCGAGCGCGGCCGGATAGCTCATCGGGTAAAGGCCGGTGCGCTGGTAGACGTCGATGAAGTTGAGCCCGATGGCCTTGTGCCGGATCAGGATTTCGCCCTTGCCCGGCACGTCCAGTTCGCGCTCGACGAGCTTCAGCTGCTCCGGCCCACCCGGGGACTCGACGACGACGGTCTTCGCGGTGGCCATGGCTCGCACCTCCCTGTTTCGCGGGAGGCGAGAGTGACAAATCAGGGCGCCGGGTCAAGCCGGGCGAAATGAGGAAGGCCCCGGCGCGGGGCCGGGGCCTTCGTTTCGCCTTGCCGCCTTACGCCTCGTAAGCGTGCTGGCGGGCGATGTCTTCGATGTTCAACCGGGCGATGCCGAGATCTTCGAGATCGCGATCGGAGAGCCTGGAAAGCTCGCTCACGATCTGGTTGTAGGTCCGGCGCTTTGCGCGAGCCTCGCGGGCCCGTTCTGCCAGGTCGGCGAGGAATTCGAGAAGCGCGAAGCGCGTGGTCGCATTGGTGTAAGTCATGTCTGTGCCTCTTTCATGTTGGGCGCCTTCCGACGCTCTTGCTGTTGCCGCTAACATGGCATCTTTCTGCGCATGCACAATGGCTGGTCGTGAAATGCCGCTATGCAGAAAGAGCATGGCGCCGGGATCGCGGCGGCCGGGGTCCAGAAAGGATTTGCGCCGCGCAGTCCGTTGCGCGAGGCTTGACCCTCGGGGGGAGGCACGCGCGTGCGCATCCGCAGCCTGGAGACCTTTGCCGACGAGTTTGTTTGCTTCGTGCGGGTCACCGCCGAGGACCGCGCCGTGGGCTGGGGCCAGTGCGCCCCGTACAACGCCGACATCACCCAGCAGGTGTTCCACCGCCAGGTCGCGCCCTGGGCGCTCGGCGAGGACGAGGCCGACATCGAGGCCCTGATCGCCCGGATCGAGGCGAAGGAGCACAAGTTCCCCGGCAGTTACCGCTGCCGCGCCCTCGCCGGTCTCGACACCGCGCTCTGGGACATGAAGGCCAAGCGGGCGGGCAAGCCGGTGGTGGAGCTCCTGGGCGGCCGGCCGGGGCGTCTCAGGGCCTACGCGAGCTCGATGAAGCGCGACATCGCGCCGGCCAAAGAGGCGGACCGGTTCCTGCGCCTCCGCGACGAGAAGGGCTTCACCGCCTTCAAGTGGCGCGTCGGCGCAGAATGCGGCAACGACGTCGACGAATGGCCGGGCCGTACCGAGGAAATCGTCCCCACCGTCGCGCGCGCCCTGGGCGCTGGCGTGGACAAGCTCGTCGACGCCAATTCTGGCTTCTCGGTCCCACGCGCCATCGAAGTGGGCCGGCTGCTCGAGACCGAAGGCGTCGGCCATTTCGAGGAGCCGGTGCCCTATTGGGACCTCGAGGCGACGCGCGCGGTGACCGACGCGCTCGCGGTCGACGTCGCCGGCGGCGAGCAGGACTGGGACCTCGCCACCTGGGCGCGGATCATCGACATGCGCGCCGTCGACATCGTCCAGCCCGACGTGATGTACCTGGGCGGGCTCTCCCGCGCGCTCAAAGTCGCGGCGATGGCCGCAACGGCAGGCTTGCCTTGCACGCCGCATAGCGCCAACCTGTCGCTCGTGACGATCTCAACGATGCACCTCATGGGGGCGATTCCCAACGCCGGGAAATATCTGGAACTCTCGATCGAGGGCGACGACTACTACCCGTGGCAGCGCGGCCTGTTCCGTGGCGACCCGTTTGCGGTCGACGGCGGCGAGGTCCGCATTCCGGACGGCCCCGGCTGGGGCGTCGAGATCGAACCCGCCTGGCTGGAACAGGCGGAGTACAGGGAAAGCGCGCTGGGTCAGGCACCAAGCTCGGCCTATGCGCGCCTCTATCATAAGGGAGGAAGACAATGACGACGATCAAATCACCGGCCGGCCTCAGCCGCCGCGGCGTCCTGCAGGGTGCCTCGGCGCTCGGCGCGGCGGCCCTGATCCTGCCCGCCGGCACCCGCCGCGCGGCGGCCCAGCCGAAGCCCGGCGGCGTGTTCCGCGCCGGCATCGGCCATGGCTCGACCACCGACGGCTACGATCCAGGCCTCTGGGACAACCTCTACGCCCAGACCTTCGCCGCCGCCCGCCACAACCAGCTCATCGAGGTCGACGCCGATAGCCAGCTCGCCCCCGAGCTGGCCGAAAGCTGGGAGACGGCCGACGGCGTGACCTGGGTCTTCAAGATCCGCCAGGGCGTGACCTTCCACTCCGGCAAAGACATGACGGTGGACGACGTGATCGCCTCGCTCAACCACCACCGGGGCGAAGATTCGACCTCGGCAGTCAAGCCGTTCTTCGACCCGGTCGTCGACATCAAGGCCGACGGCCAGAACGTCGTCGTCACGCTGAACGCGGCGAACGCCGACTTCGCCTACCTGATGTCCGACTACCACCTGCCGATCATGCCCTCGGCCGACGGCAAGATCGATCCGACCTCGACCGACGGTGTGGGCGGCTACGTGGTGGAAAGCTTCGAGCCGGGCGTGCAGGCGACGCTGACCAAGAACCCGAACTACTGGAAATCGGACCGTGCCAATTTCGACGGTGTCGAGCTTCTGTCGATCATCGACCCGGCGGCGCGGCTGAACGCGCTGATGACCGGCGCGGTCGACCTGATCGACCAGGTCGACGTGGCCACCATCGACATGCTGGAAGCCCGCGGCGGCAACCGCATCGTGTCGATCTCCGGCAACGCGCACTACGTCTTCCCGATGGACAGCCGCGCCGCGCCCTTCTCCGACAACAACGTGCGGCTGGCGCTGAAATACGCGCTCGACCGGCAGGAGATGGTCGACAAGATCCTCGGCGGCCACGGCTCGGTCGCGAACGACAACCCGATCGGCCCGGCGAACCGCTACTTCTTCGCCGACCTCGAGCCGAAGGGCTACGATCCCGACAAGGCGAAGTTCTACCTCAAGGAGGCCGGGCTTGACACGCTCGAAGTCACCCTGACGGCGGCCGATGCCGCCTTCACCGGTGCCGTCGACGCCGCCGTGCTGTTCTCCGAGAAGGCCGCCGCCGCGGGCATCACCATCACGGTCGACCGGGCGCCCAACGACGGCTACTGGGACAACGTGTGGATGCAGAAGCCGTTCTGCGCCAGCTACTGGGGTGGCCGTCCGGTCGAGGACCAGATGTTCACGACCGCCTACGCCCGCGGCGCGGCCTGGAACGACAGCTTCTGGGACCACGAGCGGTTCAACGAGCTTCTCGTCGCCGCGCGCTCCGAGGTCGACGAGGACAAGCGCCGCGAAATGTACCAGGAGATGCAGCGCATCGTGTCCTACGAGGGCTCGGTCGTGATCCCGATGTACAACAACTACGTCATGGCGGTGTCCGACAGGATCGCCACGCCCGAGAAGATCTCGGCCAACTGGAATCTCGACGGCTTCCGCTGCTCGGAGCGTTGGTGGATCGCCTGACGGCATGAGACCCGCGTGCCCCGGCCCTCGGGCCGGGGCAAGCGACCGAGGCAGATGTCCGGGAACAGGGGCCGCCTCCGGGGAGGGACGCAATGGCACACGTCTGGCGGATGATCGGGCAGCGGCTGCTTCTGGGCCTGCTGACGCTGTTCGTGATCTCGGTGGTGATCTTCGGCGCCACCGAGCTTCTGCCGGGCGACTTGGCGCGGGAGCTTCTGGGCCAGTCGGCCACGCCCGAGACGCTCGCCGCGCTGCGCGAGCAGCTCGGGCTGAACGACCCCGCGCCGCTGCGCTACTGGAACTGGCTAACCGCCGCGCTGCAGGGCGATTTCGGGATCTCGATGGGCAACAAGCGCCCGATCGCCGACCTGATCGCGGCGCGGCTCGGCAACACGCTGTTCCTGGCCGCCTACGCCGCGGCGATGGCGGTGCCGCTGTCGCTGATGCTGGGCGTCCTGGCCGCGCTCTGGCGCAACTCGATCTTCGACCGGGCGGTGAACGCCATGGCGCTGACCTCGATCTCGTTCCCGGAATTCTTCGTCGCCTACATCCTGATCGTGTGGCTGGCACAGAGCGGGGTCTTCCCCTCGATGGTGCGGATCTCGTCGCGCACCACGACGCCCGACATGCTCTACATGGCCTTCCTGCCAGCCTTGACGCTCACCCTGGTCGTGACCGCGCACATGATGCGGATGACGCGGGCGGCGATCATCAACCTGCTGGCCTCGCCCTACATCGAGATGGCGCGGCTCAAGGGCCTCTCGCCTCTCAGGATCGTGCTGCGGCACGCGGTGCCGAATGCGCTGGCGCCGATCATCAACGTGGTCGCGCTCAACCTCGCCTACCTGATCACCGGCGTCGTGGTGGTCGAGGTGGTCTTCGTCTATCCCGGTCTCGGCCAGCTGATGGTCGACGCGGTGTCGAACCGCGACATCGCGGTGGTGCAGGCCGTGGCGCTGATCTTCGCCTCGGCCTACGTGCTTCTGAATCTCTTGGCCGACGTGCTCTCGACCCTGTCCAATCCCCGTCTCATGCACCGAAGGTAGGTCGAGGCGATGCAAGCAACATCGATCCTTCTCGGGATTGTCATCGCGGTCACGGCGGCGCTGGTCTCGGGCTGGCTTTTCCGCGCGCTCCTGGTGGCCGTCACCTCCGGCGAGTTGCGCCGCAGTTTCCGCGGCGCACCGGTGACGGCGAGCTTCGGAATGCTGGTGATCCTGCTCTACTTCGTCGTCGCGGTGCTGGCGCCGATCCTGGCGCCGTTCCCCGAGCGTCAGGTCGTCGGCGCGCAATACCTGCCATGGGAGGCACCCTACTACCTCGGTACCGACAACCTCGGGCGCGACATGCTGACCCGACTGATCTATGGCGCCCGGAATACGGTGGGGATCGCGTTTGCCACCACCGGGCTGGCCTTCGTGGTCGGCTCGGTCCTCGGGCTCTGGGCGGCCACCGTGGGCGGCTGGATCGACCAGGTCCTCTCGCGCCTTGTCGATGCGCTGATGGCGATCCCGGCGCTGATCTTCTCGCTCCTGCTGCTCACGATCTTCGGCACCTCGATCACCACGCTGATCCTGGTCATCGCCACGATCGACGCGACGCGGGTCTTCCGGCTTGCGCGGTCGGTGGCGCAGGGCATCGTGGTGATGGACTTCATTGAGGCCGCCAAGCTCAGGGGCGAGGGGGTCTGGCGGCTCATCAGCCGCGAGATCCTGCCCAATGCGCTGGCGCCGCTCGTGGCCGAGTTCGGCCTGCGCTTCTGCTTCGTGTTTTTGGCGATCTCGGCGCTTTCGTTCCTCGGCCTCGGGATCCAGCCGCCCACCGCCGATTGGGGATCGATGGTGCGCGAGAACGCCACGCTGATCAATTTCGGCGACGTCACGCCGCTTCTGCCCGCCGGCGCCATCGCGCTTCTGACGGTGGCGGTGAACTTCGTCGTCGACTGGCAGCTCCACCGCGCCAGCGGCCTGAAGGAGTAACCCCATGGCCAAGCCGGTCCTGCTCAGTATGAAGGATATCCACATCGACGGCCGCTCGGGCGACGACTGGCTGCCGATCATCAAGGGCGTGGACCTCACGCTGCACAAGGGCGAGGTGCTGGGCCTGATCGGCGAGTCCGGCGCCGGCAAGTCCACTCTCGGTCTCGCCGCGATGGGGTTTGTCCGCGATGGCTGCCGGATCTCGGGCGGCTCGATCAATTTCGATGGGATCGACCTGATGGCCGCCCCGGAATCCGACCGCCGTGCGCTGCGCGGCAAGCGCATCGCCTATGTCGCGCAATCGGCGGCGGCCAGCTTCAACCCGGCCCACCGGCTGATCGACCAGTATGCCGAGACCCCGGTCGTCCACGACGTGATGTCGCGCGACAAGGCCGAGGCCGATGCAGTGGAGCTTTATCGCCGGATGCAGCTTCCGCACCCCGAGGAGATCGGCTTCCGCTATCCGCACCAGGTCTCGGGCGGCCAGCTGCAGCGGGCGATGACGGCAATGGCGATGGCCTGCCGCCCCGACCTCATCATCTTCGACGAACCCACGACCGCGCTCGACGTGACCACTCAGATCGAGGTGCTGGCGGCGATCCGCGACATCGTGGCCCAGTTCGACACCGCCGCGATCTACATCACCCACGACCTCGCCGTCGTGGCCCAGATGGCCGACCGCATCAAGGTGCTGCTCCGCGGCGACGAGGTCGAGGAGGCCGACACCCGCACCATGCTCTCCGCACCGCAGCACGACTACACCAAGACCCTCTGGGCGGTGCGCGAGCTGGCGCGCCCGGCGCAGCCGCCGGCCGCCGGCACCCCGGTTGTCTCGGTGAAGGACATCACAGCCGGCTACGGCAGCACGATGGTCCTGCACGGTGTCAGCTTCGAAGTCCACAAGCGCCGCACCGTGGCGGTGGTGGGCGAATCCGGCTCGGGCAAGTCGACCGTCGCGCGGGTCATCACCGGGCTGCTGCCGCCGGTCTCGGGCGAGATCCTCTTCGAGGGCAAGGCGCTGCCGCCGGACTACCGCCGCCGCACCCGCGACCAGCTCCGCCAGGCGCAGATGATCTACCAGATGGCCGATACCGCGCTCAATCCCAAGCTGCGCCTGCGCGAGCTGATCGGTCGCCCGGCGCAGATGTATCTCGGGCTCCGCGGCAAGGCGCTGACCGAGCGAATCCGCGACCTCCTGCGCCTGATCGAGCTCGAGCCCGATGCCTTCATCGACCGGCTGCCGTCAGAGCTCTCCGGCGGTCAGAAGCAGCGCATCGGCATCGCCCGGGCGCTGGCCGCCGAGCCGCGTTTCATCATCTGCGACGAGGTCACCTCGGCGCTCGACCAGATCGTCGCCGAGGGCATCCTGAGGCTTCTCGAGAAGGTGCAGGACGAATTCGACCTCGCCTACATGTTCATCACCCACGACCTCGCCACCGTGAAGGCGATCGCCGACGAGGTCGTCGTGATGCAGAACGGACGCGTGGTCGAACAGGGCCCCAAGGACGAGATGTTCCAGCCGCCGCACGATCCCTACACCGAGCTTCTTCTGTCCTCGGTCCCTGAAATGGACCCCGACTGGCTGACCCGCCTCCTCAAGGAGCGCGCCGCGGGCCGTGCGGGGCTGAATGCCTGACACGATGCGCGCTGTGGTCTACGACCGCATCGGGTCGGCCGCCGAGGTTCTCGACCTGCGCGAGCTGCCGCGCCCCGAGCCGGGGCCGGGCGAGGTGCTGGTTCGCATCGCGGTCTCGGGCGCCAATCCCTCCGACGCCAAGAGCCGCGCCGGGGCGCGGGGACCGATCGCCCATCCGCTGGTGATCCCGCACAGCGACGGCGCGGGACGGATCGCCGTGGTGGGCGAGGGCGTGAGCACGGCGCGAGTGGGAGAGCGGGTTTGGCTCTGGAACGCCGGCTTCGGCCGCGCCTACGGCACGGCCGCCGACTACGTGGCGCTGCCCGCCGCCCAGGCGGTGCCGCTACCGGACGCCGCGCCCTATGCGACCGGCGCCTGCCTCGGCATCCCGGCGCTCACCGCGCATCGTTGCCTGTTCGCCGACGGCCCTGTCGAGGGGCTCGATCTGCTGGTGACCGGCGGTGCCGGGGCGGTTGGCGCCTACGCAGTACAGATGGCCAGGCTCGGCGGCGCGCGGGTGGTGGCGACGGTGAGCGGCCCGGTGAAGGCGGCCCATGCACGGGCGATGGGCGCCGACGCGGTGGTGAACTACCGCGAGGGCGATCCCGCCGCCGGCATTCTCGCCGCGACCGGGGGCAGGGGGGTCGACCGCATCGTCGAGGTCGAATTCGGCGGCAACCTGGCGGTCACGCGCAAGGTTCTGAAGGACAACGGCATCGTCGCCGCCTATGGCTCGATGGCGGTGCCGGAGCCGGCGCTGCCGTTCTACCCGATGCTGTTCGCCGCCCAGACCCTGCGAACGGTGCTGGTCTACAAGCTGCCGCCCGAGGCGCGGGCGGCGGGCGAGGCCGACCTCGCGCGCTGGCTTTCGGACGAGGCGCTGCAGCACCCGGTGGCGGCCGAGTTTCCGCCGGAGGCCGCGGCCGAGGCCCACGAGCTGACGCTCGGGTCGGACCGGATTGGCGCGGTCCTGGTGCGGTTCGCCGCGGACGGGGAGGTCTGAGCATGCCGGGCCAAAGGGTGCTGATCACCGCCGGCGCCGGCGGCATCGGCAAGGCGATGGCCGAGGCCTTCGCCGAGGCCGGCGCCCGGGTCTGCGTGACCGACACCGACGCGGCCGCGCTGGCCGACTGCCCGTCGTCCTGGCGGCTCGAGGAGCTCAACGTGACCGACGAGCCCGGCGTTGCGGCACTGGTGGCCGATCTCGCGGAGCGGTGGGGCGGGATCGACGTGCTCTGTGCCAATGCCGGCATCGCCGGGCCGACCGCGCGGGTGGAAGAGATGCCGACCGACGGCTTCCGCGCCTGCCTCGCGGTCAATCTCGAGGGCGCGTTCTTCGCAACCCGTGCGGTGGCGGCGGTGATGAAGCGCCAGGGATCGGGGGCGATCATCTACACCTCCTCGACCTCGGGGATCTACGGCCATCCGAACCGGACCCCCTACGCGGCGGCGAAATGGGCGGTGAACGGGCTGATGAAGACCGTGGCGATGGAGCTCGGCCCCTTCGGGATTCGCGCCAACTCGATTTGCCCCGGCGCCGTCGAGGGGCCGCGGATGGAGCGGGTGCTGGCCAGGGAGGCTGAGCTCAAGGGCACCACCCGTGAGGCGATTTACGAGGGCTACGCCTCGGGCACCTCGATGCGCAGCTTCGTCGAGGCGCGCGACGTGGCCGCGATGGCCGTGTTTCTCGCCTCGGACGCCGCGCGCCGCGTCTCGGGCCAGATCATCGCGGTGGACGGGCACACGGAGAACCCGGATCCGAAGGTGTGAGCGTCGAGTCTCGTGGCCGCTTATCCGGCG
>JBFKAV010000119.1:0-11338 GCA_041621405.1 Paracoccaceae bacterium | reverse complement strand
TGCCGATGAGCGGCGTGAGGCAGGACCGCCCCACCCGCGTTGGCATCCGGTTGGCGAAGAGCGCGTTCAGCCAGTCCTCGGCGCCGGGGCCGGCGACGCGGTACTTGGCGAAGTTCGAGATGTCGATGATGCCCGCGCGCTCGCGCAAGCCCCGCGCCTCGCGCCCGACGCTCTCCCACCAGGGCTGGCGGGCAAAGCCCGCGCTGTCGGGGGTGTTGGCGTCGAAGTAGAGCGGGTGCTCCCAGCCGAAGTTCAGCCCGAAGACCGCGCCCATCTCGCGCTGCATGCCGTAGACCGGGCGGGTCCGCACCGGGCGGCCCGCCTCCCGTTCCTCGCCGGGGAAGTGGATCTTGAAGCGGTGCGCGTACTGGTCCTGGACCCGGGCCCTGGTGAAGGCCTTGCCCGCCCAGTGCCCGAACCGCGCGAGGTCCCAGCCGAACATGTCGAGCGTAGGCTCGCCCTCGACCATCCACTCCGCCGCGAGCTTGCCGAGCCCGCCGTTCTGGCTGAAGCCCGGGATGATCCCGCAGCAGCAGAAGTAGCCCCGAAGCTCGGGTACTGGCCCGAACAGGGCCGAGCTGTCGGGTGACCAGATCATCGGGCCGTTGATCACGCGCTTGATGCCCGCGGTGCCCACCGCGGGCACCCGGTCGATGGCGCGCAGCATGTTCGGCTCGATCCGTTCGAGGTCGTCGGGGAAAAGCTCGTGGCCGAAGCCCGCGGGCGTGCCGTCCTCGGCCCAGAACCGCATGTCCTTCTCGTAGGCGCCGACCAACAGGCCCTTGCCCTCCTGGCGGAGGTAATACTCCCCGTCGCGGTCGGCGACCGACGGCAGGCGGCGGTCTAGAGCCGCGATCTCGGGGATCGTCTCGGTCACGAAGTACTGGTGCTCGGTCGGGATCAGCGGTAGCGCGATCCCCGCCATCGCCGCGACCTCGCGCGCCCAGAGCCCCGCCGCGTTCACAACCCAGTGCGTGCGAATGTCGCCCGTCTCCGTCCGCACGATCCAGCTGCCGTCGGGCTGCTGCTTGGTGCCGGTCACCGGCGTGAACCGATGGATCTCGGCGCCACGCTGGCGGGCGCCCACGGCGTAGGCGTTGGTCACGCCGGAGGGGTCCACGTTGCCGCCGTCGGGCTCGTACATGATGCAGCGGATGTCGCCGAAATCTACCAGCGGATGCAGCCGCTCGGCCTCGTCCCTGCTGACCTCGTGGAAGTTCATCGCGTAGCGCCGCGCCTTCGCCGCCTGCAGGCGCAACTGGTGCTCCCGCGCCTCGGTCTGGGCGAGGTAGAGCGAGCCCGGCTGGAACACCCCGCAGCTCTGGCCGGTCTCGGCCTCGAGCTCCTTGTAGAGCCGCATCGTGTAGTGCTGCAGGCGGGAAATGTTTGTGACGTCGTGCAGCCCGTGGATGTTGGCCGCCGCGTGCCAAGTGCTGCCGCTGGTCAGCTCCGACCGCTCGAGAAGGACCACGTCAGTCCAGCCGAGCTTGGTCAGGTGATAGAGGATCGAGCAGCCGACGACGCCGCCGCCGATCACGACCGCCTGGGCATGGGTGCGCATCTTTCTTGGATCCTTCCTTGGGCCGGTCCTTGCGGCCGCGTGGGTCTTGCTCATCTCGGGCGGCACCCTGCCGCCGCGGCGGCACGAATCGGTCTGTCGGGGCCTGTCCCGGGCGCCCGGGACGTCGGACTTCGGATATAGCCGGGATGCATAGAAGACAGAACCGCGTCCTTCACCCCCGTTTCACGACGAGCCTCCGGTGCGTCATCGCGATCTCGTCCAGGATCGCCCCGACCAGCGTGGTCGCACCGTATGCCGTCACCAGATCGTCGAGCTTGATCTCTTTGGGACGCATTCCTGGGCCGCATTTGGGGCCGGATTGAACCCTTCGGCCGGTGCCGACCGGACGTGTTGCTGCGCAAGCGTCAGAATTGCCTTGGCTCGAGGCCGGACTGGAACCAGTTGACGAAATTCAGGATCGAATAGACCGGCAGTCCCACGGCCTCGCGGATGGCCGGGGCATAGGGCACCATGTTGGTGCATTCGAGTACGAGGGCGCCGAGGTCGGGATTGGCACGGGCGACCTCGCGTGCCGCGGTGACGTTGTCCTCGCGGGCCAACTCGACGTCCAACTCCGGCTCGTTGCCGAGGATGGCGCGGGTGAATTCGCGGCCACCCTCGGTGCTGCAGATCGGCGTGCCGGGCGGAACCCCCGCCGCCTCGAGATGCGCCGGCGTCAACGCGCTGGACGAGATTGTCAGCACGCCGCAGCGCTTGGCCGGCGGCAGGACGGCGTTGACCTGGGCGACCTGCATCAAGGACGACGTCGCGACCGGGACGCCGACCGCCGCCGCGAGGTCCTTCTGAAACAGCGACAGGAACCCGCAATTGGTGGTGATCCCGTCGACGCCGTCGGCGACGAGCTCGCGCGCGGCCTCGACGAAGCTGGGCAGTAGCCCCTCGGCGCCCCGGCGCACGACACGGTCGGGTGAGGCGCCGCGGACGATCTTGTAGTGCACCGGGAAATCCCAGGTCCGGGCATTGCCCATGTCGCCGGGAATGCGCGGAAACCGTGCCTCGAGCATCAGGATCCCGACCGAGGCGCCATAGATGGCCTTGCCGCCCTTCGCCTTCATCGCCGTCTCCTTACCGGTCGCGCGGCATTATTGACCCCCCGGAGCAGGCTTTCCAAGATGCCGCAGTCAAGATGCGGGAGGGGCGGGCGATGAGCGGCAACCAGATCACCGGGGCCGAGGCGATGGTGCGCATGCTCCAGGCCTATGGCGTCAGCCACATGTTCGGGCTCTGCGGCGATACTACGCTGCCCTTCTACGACGCGCTCGCGCGGCTCGACCACGGCATCGCCCACTTCCTCACCCGCGACGAACGTCACGCCGCCTACATGGCCGACGGCTACGCCCGGGTAACGGGAAAGCCGGGCATCTGCGAGGGCCCCTCCGGCGGCGGGGCGACCTATATCCTGCCGGGGCTCGTCGAGGCGAACGAAAGCTCAATCCCGGTTCTCGCCATCACCACCGACGTGGCGACCACCTCCGCCGGGCGCTACCCGCTGACCGAGCTCGACCAGGTCTCGCTGTTCCGCCCGCTGACCAAGTGGAACGCCTCCCTCGACAGCGCCCAGCGGCTGCCGGCGACGGTGCGGCGGGCGTTCCGGGAGATGACGACCGGGCGGCCGGGCGCGGCGCATCTGGCGCTGCCGTTCGACACCCAGAAGGCCGAGGCATCCGAGGCCGAGATCTGGGCCGACCCGCGGCACCGCGCCTTTCCGGCGAGCCGCGCGGCGCCGGATCCGGAGGCGGTCCGGGCGGCCGCCGAGCTCTTGCGCGAGGCGAAGTCAGCGCTCGCCATCTGCGGCGGCGGGCCGGTGATCGCCGGGGCCGAGGCGGCCCTGGCCGAGCTGGCTGGGCTCCTCGACCTGCCAGTGGCGACCACCGTCTCCGGTCAGGGGGCGCTGGCCGAGACCCATCCCCGGGCGGTGGGCGTCGTCGGCTCGAACGGCGGCGTTCCCGCGACGCGCGAGGTCGTGGAGGCGGCGGATGTGGTGCTCTTCATCGGCTGCCGCGCTGGCTCGGTCACGACGGAACGCTGGCGCTGCCCGGCGCCCGGGGCCCGGATCGTCCACATCGACAGCGACCCGGGCGTCATCGGCGCCAACTACCCGACCGAGGTCGCCGTCGTCGCCGATGCCCGGCTCGCGCTCGAGGCGCTGGTCGCGGAGCTTCGCGCCGATCCCCCGAGGCAAGGCCAGGGGGGCGCATCGCGGGCTGGGGCGGCCTGGGAGGCGAAGCTAGCCGCCTTCGCGCCGCTTGCCCGCGACTCCGTCCGCCCGATCCGGCCCGAGGCGGTGGTCGCCGCCCTGCACGAGCTTCTGGACGATGATGCGATCATCGTCGCTGATCCGGGCACGCCCTGCCCGTACTTCTCTGCGCACTACCGCTGGCCCGGCGCCGGGCGGCAGTTCATCTCCAACCGCGCGCACGGGGCGCTGGGCTACGCGTTCGCCGCGGCGATGGGGGCGGCGCTCGGGCGGCCCGGGGCCAAGACCGTGGCGGCGATGGGCGACGGCTCCTTCGGGTTCTGCTGCGGCGAGCTGGAAACGCTGGTCCGCTACGATATCCCCGTCACCGCCATCGTCTTCTCAAACGCCACCTTCGGCTGGATCAAGGCCGGCCAGAATGCCGGCTTCGGCAAGCGGTTCTACAACGTCGATTTCGGCCGCACCGATCACGCCGCCGTGGCGCGGGCCTTCGGCGTGAAGGCCTGGACGGTCGAGGACCCGGCCGAGCTGCGCCCGGTCCTGCGCGAGGCGCTGGCCCATGGCGGCCCAACGCTGGTCGACGTGATCTCGCAGCCCTTGCACGAGGCCGCCGCTCCGGTGTCGGAATGGGTCGCCTGAGACCTTGCCGCCACCGGGCACCGCCGTCCGCTTCTTCTTGTGCCCAAGGTGGGCAGGGATCACCGAGAATCGCGACGCTCGAATACTTGCCCGTTTGAATTGATGCGGCTTCCGCTGCACTCTGGCGCCTGACAACGCAGCGGGGTGGGGGTCGTCGCGGCATGACTGCAACGGGCAAGAAGGTCGCGGTCATCGGGGCCGGGATCGTCGGCGTCTCCACCGCGATCTGGCTCCTCCGCGACGGCCATGAGGTGATCCTGATCGACCGTGCCGGTCCCGGCGAGGGGACGAGCCACGGCAATGGCGGGGTGCTTGCCTCCAGCTCGATCATCCCGGTCCCCGGGCCCGGGCTCCTGGCCAAGGCGCCGCGGATGCTGTTCGACCCGCACCAGCCCCTGTTCCTGAAATGGGGCTACCTGCCGCGGCTGATGCCCTGGCTCGTCCGCTACCTCAGGACCGCGAACGAGCCCGCCATGCGTCGCCGCGCCGCCGCGCTCGCGCCGCTCATCGGCGACAGCCTCGCCGATCATCAGGCGCTCGCCTCCGGAACAGGAGCGGAGCGCTGGCTGGTGGCCTCGGACTACCTCTTCCTCTACGACGACCGCGCGCATTTCGAGGCCGACGCGCTGGCCTGGTCGATCCGCAGGGAGCACGGGATCGACTGGGAGATCCTCGAAGACCAAGCCTTTCGTGACTACGACCCGAGCTACGGCCCCGCGATCGGCCTTGCGGTGCGGCTGCCTGGCCACGGCCGCATCAGCGACCCCGGCCGCTACGTCAAGGGCCTGGCCACCCATGCCGAAGCCCTCGGTGCCCGCATCATCCCGGCCGAGGTCGAGGACATCGTTCGCGACGGCGGCCGCGTCACGGGAGTGCGGGCGGCGGGCGAGACCATCGCCTGCGACGCGGCGGTGGTGGCGGCCGGCGTCTGGTCCGGCCCGCTCGCGGCCAGGCTGGGTCTGAAGGTGCCGATCGAGAGCGAACGCGGCTATCATCTGGACCTCTGGGAGCCCACGGTGATGCCGCGCGCGCCGGTGATGGTCGCCTCGGGAAAGTTCGTGGTCACGCCGATGGAGGGGCGCTTGCGCCTGGCGGGAATCGTGGAGTTCGGCGGCCTCGATGCGCCGCCCTCGCGGGCGCCCTTCGCGCTGCTCGAACGGAACATCCGTGCCGCGATCCCGGGGCTGTCTTGGAAGCGGACCGAGGAGTGGATGGGCCATCGCCCGACGGTCGCGGATTCGACACCGGTGATCGGCGAGGTTCCGGGGATCACCGGGGCCTACCTCGCATTCGGCCACGATCACGTCGGGCTTACTGGCGGGCCAAAGACCGGGCGCATCGTCGCGCAGCTCGTCTCAGGCCGGCGGCCGAACATTGACCTTGCGCCCTATTCGCCGGCTCGGTTCTAATGGTTCGCAAGAAAACTCAGAAAGACGCACATCAACAAGGGAGAGAGACATGACGAAACTGGCCACATTTCTCGCCACTTCCGCGCTTGCCGTGGCAGCGGCACCGTCCTTCGCCGAGACCTGGGACATGCCGCTGGCCTATCCTGCGACGAACTTCCACTCCGAGACGGCGGCGAGCTTCGCCGAGTGCGTCCGCGAAGGGACCGCGGGGGAGATCGACATCCAGACCCATCCCAACGGCTCGTTGTTTTCGGGCGCCGACATCAAGCGGGCGGTGCAGACCGGCCAGGCGCTGATTGGCGAGCGGCTGCTTTCGGCGCACGCGAACGAGAACCCGGCCTTCGGATTCGACTCGGTGCCGTTCCTGGCCACCTCCTTCGACGCCTCTGTCAAGCTTGCCGAGGCCGCCGAGCCGGCGCTCTCGGAGGTGCTCGACGAGCAGAACCTCGTCTACCTCTACTCGGTTCCCTGGCCACCGCAGGGGCTCTACTTCAAGAAGGAAGTGAACGGCGTCGCCGATATGGCGGGGCTGAAGTTCCGCGCCTACAACGCCGCGACCGCGCGGCTGGCGGAACTTGCCGGGATGCAGCCGGTGCAGATCGAGGCGGCCGAGCTCAGCCAGGCGCTGGCGACGGGCGTGGCGGAGAGCTTCATCTCCTCGGGTTCGACCGGCTACGACGAGAAGGTCTGGGAGCACCTGACCAACTTCTACCAGGTCGACGCCTGGCTGCCACGCAACACCGTCTTCGTGAACAAAGACGCCTGGAACGGGCTTACCCCCGAGCAGCAGACGGCGATGCGCGATTGCGCGGCGAAAGCGAGCGAGGAAGGGCTGACCAAGTCGAAAGAGCTGACCGAGTTCTACCTCAACGGCCTCCGCGACGGAGGCATGACGGTCGCGCCCCCGGGCGACCAGCTCCGCGCCGACCTGGAGATGATCGGCGAGACGATGACCGACGAATGGCTCGCCGCGACCGGCGACCAGGGCAAGGCGATCGTCGACGCCTTCAAGGCCAACTGATCCCCAAGCGGGCGGCGCGCGTGGCGCCGCCCGCGTGATTTCTCCATGCAGACAAGGGACGGAGGACCGCCCGTGAGCCGACTGCGCCGCGCGCTCGACGCGCTCTACTTCGGCTGCGGCGTGATCGCCGCGGGGTTCCTGATCGTGATGCTGGCGATCATCGTGGTCCAGATGCTGGCGCGGTGGGCCGGGCTGGTCTTTCCCGGCGCGACCTCCTACGCCGGCTACACGATGGCCGCAGCTTCCTTCTTCGCATTCGCCCATGCGCTGAACCGGGGCGCGCATATCCGGGTGGGGCTGCTGCTGGCGGCCGTGCCGCTCTGGGCGCGGCGCTGGCTGGAGATCTGGTGCTTCACAGTCGGCGCAACTGCGGCCTGGTTCCTGGCCCGCTACACCGCCAATCTGGTCTGGTGGTCGTGGAAGCTCGGCGACGTGAGTCAGGGCCAGGACGCGACGCCGCTCTGGCTGCCGCAGGGTGCCATGGCGATCGGATCCCTCGTCTTCGCCGTGGCGCTCACCGACCATCTCCTGCGCCTCGTCTTCCTCGGCGATCACGGGATCGAAGCGGAACTGGCCGGCGGGGCGGAGCGCTAGCCGATGTCGGAAGTCCAAGCGATCGCGATCTTCCTCTTCGTCCTCTTCCTGCTGCTCGGCTCCGGGGTCTGGGTGGGCCTCGCGCTTCTCGGCGTCGCCTGGGTTGGGATGGAGCTCTTCACCTCGCGTCCCGTGGGCGACGCAATGGCCACGATCATGTGGACGGCCTCGTCGTCCTGGACGCTGACGGCGCTGCCCTTGTTCATCTGGATGGGCGAGATCCTCTACCGCACCCGGCTGTCGGAGGACATGTTCCGCGGCCTCTCGCCCTGGATGGCTCGGCTGCCGGGCGGGCTAATCCACACCAACATCGTCGGCTGCACCGTCTTCGCCGCCGTTTCGGGCTCGTCGGCCGCCACGCTGACGACGGTGGGCAAGATGAGCGTGCCGGAACTGCGGGCTCGCGAATACCCCGAGCGGATGATCATCGGCACGCTCGCCGGGGCGGCGACGCTGGGGCTGATGATCCCGCCGTCGCTGACGCTCATCGTCTACGGGGTGACGGTGCGGGAATCGATCACCAAGCTCTTCATCGCGGGCATCCTGCCGGGGCTGACGCTCGCGGCGATGTTCATGGTCTACGTGGCGGTGGCTTCGCGCCTCTCGAAGTCCTTCAATCCCAAGCCTGAGCCGCCGATGGCCTTCCTCGAGAAGCTCAAGAACTCGCGCTTCCTGATTCCCGTGATCCTGCTCATCCTTCTGGTGATCGGCTCGATGTACCTCGGCTTCGCCACCGCGACCGAGGCCGCCGCCTTCGGCGTGCTCGGCGCGCTGGTGCTGGCGGCGAGCCAGGGCTCGCTGACCTGGGCCACGTTCGGAGAGAGCCTGATGGGGGCGACCCGCACCTCGGCGATGATCGCGCTGATCCTGGCCGGCGCCGCCTTTCTCTCGCTCTCGATGGGCTTCACCGGGCTGCCGCGGGGGCTGGCCAACCTCATCGCCTCGTGGGAGCTCACGCGCTTCGAGCTGCTGATGGCGCTTCTGGTCTTCTACATCGTGCTCGGCTGCTTCCTCGACGGCATCTCCTCGGTCGTGCTGACGATGGCGGTGGTGGAGCCGATGATCCGGCAGGCCGGAATCGACATCATCTGGTTCGGCATCTTCATCGTCGTCGTGGTCGAGATGGCGCAGATCACGCCGCCGATCGGTTTCAACCTCTTCGTTCTGCAAGGCATGACCCACCACGAGATGAGCTTCATCGCCCGCGCCGCGATCCCGATGTTCCTGATCATGGTGCTGATGGTGTTCGTGCTGATCGCCTTTCCGGATCTGGCGACCTGGCTGCCCGAGAACATCCGGCAGAGGCCGGGCTGACCGACGCGGCTGATGCTGGCGGATTTCCTGAGGTTCATTGCCCGCCACGGGCGGGTCTGCCTCGTTCTCGGCCTCGTCGCCGGGCTCGCGCTTCCGGACATGGCCGGCGCGCTCAGGCCCTTCCTGCCCGAGCTGATCGCGGCGCTCCTCTTCCTCGCCGCCTTCCGGATCGGGCCGGCGCGCGCCGTGCATGGCCTGTCGGACATTCGCACCACGGTCGCCACGGTGCTGGTCTACCAATTCGCCGCGCCTCTCATTGCACTCGGCCTCGCCTGGGCGCTCGACCTGCGCGAGACGGCGGCGGCGCTCGCCCTCGTGCTGGTGCTTGCCGCGCCCTCGGTCACCGGCAGCCCGAACTTCACGATCATGCTGGGGCGCGATCCGGCGGTCGCCATGCGGCTCCTGCTTGTCGGCACGGCGCTGTTTCCGGCGACCGCCGTCCCGGTGCTGATCCTGTCGCCCGCCATCGCCTCGGTCGCCGGCGTCATCGAAAGCGCGATCCGGCTGATTGGAGTGATCTACGGCGCGGTCGGCGTTGCCTTCGCGCTGCGCCATTGCCTGAAGCCGAGCCTCGAGGAAGCCCAGGTCGCTGCCCTCGACGGCGCCGCAGCGATCCTCCTTGGGATCGTCGTCGTCGGGCTGATGTCGGCCGCCGGACCTGCGCTCCTCTCCGAGACGCCCCGCTTCTTCGCCTGGCTCGGCTTCGCCTTCGCGGTGAATTTCGGGTTGCAGCTCCTGGCCTTCCGCTTCATGCCCGTCGCCGACGAAGCCCGGGACCGGGCCGGGACGAGCATCGTCGCGGGCAACCGGAACGTCGCGCTGTTCTTGGTGGCGCTGCCAGCCGACGCCGCCGAGGCGCTTCTGCTCTTCATCGGCTGCTACCAGATCCCGATGTACCTGACGCCAATCGTGATGAGCCGTCTTCTCGGCCGGAACGGCGACCGGCTCAGCCCGCGACGGATAGGACGAGGCGGACCGCGATGACGGCGAGGAGCGCGAGGATCACCCGGTCGAAGGTCTCGCGCGAGACGCGCCGCGCGAGGGCGGCGCCGAGCGGCATGCAGGCAGTCAGGAGCGCCAGCGCCCCGAGCCCCAGGAGCGCCCGCTCGAGGGTCATCAGCCCGTAGCCCACCAGCATCGGCACCTGCGCCGCCGACATCGCCGTGAAGAACACCGAGATCGTCGAGATGAACGCGCGGCGCTCCAGGCGCATGGCGCTGAGGAAGGTGACTGAGACCGGGGCCGAGACGCCGACTGCCCCCTGGAGGATTCCGCCGGCGAAGCCGAAAGGCAGGGTGAGCCGCCGCGCCGCCTCGAAACCCAGATGCCAGTCGGGCCGGCGAAGTCGGAACGCGATATAGGCGAAGACGACGAGCGCGACCGCGAAGATCAGGAGGCGCGGGGGAAGCTCGGTCAGCATCACGGTGCCGACCGCGGCGCCGGCGAGGCCCGCCGCCGAGAAGCTGACCGTGAAGGCCCGGGGCAGGGCGTCGCCACGGTAGACCCAGGCCTGGCCCGCGTTCGACAGGAGGTTCGGGACCGCGAAGATCGTGACCGCGGTCGGCACGTCGAACACCATCACCAGCATCGGCACCGCGACAATCGGCGCACCGGCGCCGGTGGCCCCTTTCAGCACGCCGCCGATGACGATGCCGAGGATCGCGAGCCCGGCGGCGAGGGGGTCAATGGGCATCGGAGACGGCCACTCTGAGATCGAGCAGCGCCTGCCGCCGCTCCTCGCGCACGACGCGGATCGCGCGGGCGAGG
The DNA here is from genome assembly GCA_041621405.1 of Paracoccaceae bacterium. Lineage (GTDB taxonomy): Bacteria > Pseudomonadota > Alphaproteobacteria > Rhodobacterales > Rhodobacteraceae > JBFKAV01. The sequence continues at coordinate 815 of JBFKAV010000119.1, read as the reverse complement.
GCCGCCGGCAGGTCGTCCCCGTGCTCGACCCGCTCGGCGTGGGCGCGGCTCGCCTTGGCCACCAGGGTGAAGTCGGGCAACGGTTCGAGCGAAGTGAGCGGCATGGAGTTGGCGCGGGCGGCGGCGCCGTCGGGGTAGCTCGCGACGACCGAGCGGCGGACCGCGTTCCACATCCCGTTGTTCTTCACGATGGTCAGGATCGGCAGGCCCAGCGCCTCGGCGATCTGGTGGCAGGCCACCGGGTTGGCGAACATGTACGAGCCGTCGCCGACGCAGGCGATGACCAGCCGCTCGCAGTCAGCGAGCTGCGCGCCGAGGGCGGCGCCCATCGCCCAGCCGAGGCCGCCCGAGTGCGGGCTGACGAAGACGCGATTGGGCGCGGCGATGTCCATGAACTCAGGCAGCACGCCGAGGTCGGAGAAGACGACCGCCCTCTCGTCCATCGCCGCGCCGATGCACTGGCTCATCCACTCGGCACTCATCGGCGCGGCGCGGCCCGCCTCGGCAATGGACCGGGCGCGCTCACGCCGAGCGCCGGCAGCCTCGGCCAAAGCCGCGCTCCGCGCCTTGGCGGCCTTCGTCGGGGCGCCGAGAGCGGCGTCGAGCGCTGCGATCGCCGCCGCCGGGTCTGACTGGATCGCGAGGTCGGTGCGAAAACCCCGCACCGGCATCTGCCGGAAATGCGGATCGGGGGCGATGTGCGCGACGCGGGCGCCGGGGCCGGGGCTCTGCCCCGCCGCGACCCAGGGCGTGGCGCTGTCGAGCACGATGACGAGGTCGGCGCCCTCCAGGACCGCCTTCGGGCTCAGGCCGAC
>JBFKAV010000118.1:0-11457 GCA_041621405.1 Paracoccaceae bacterium | reverse complement strand
CTGACCCTTCTGACCCGCCGGGCAGTGAAGACGAGATAGGGATTGGCGACGCTGCAGGAGACGGTCGGGGAGATCGTCAAAGACGTCCGCAGGAAGACCCAAAGTCAAATCAGCGACGAAGACAGGATCGGGTCGCACTGGAGGGGCTGCGCAGCGAGGAGAGAAAGGGCGAGCCCCGCCGGCGCCTTGTCCGCCCCCGGAAAGGCTCCTTCGACGCCACCCCGCGATGCAACCAAGTAGAACTCACCTCCGCTGGAAAGCGATCACGACAAGCGCCAACAGGCTCGAGCCAACCATGAGCAATAGCGATACCGCGTTAAGAAGAGGCGTGGAGCCCTCCTTCAATCTGTCGAACATGGCAATCGTCAGCGGCGCATCCGAGCCCACAAGCATCAGCGTGGTATTGAAGTTCTCGAAGCTCATCAGGAATGCCACAACGAAAGCGCCCACCAGGGCCGGCACGAGGTATGGGATCGTGATCGTCCGAACGGCGGTCAGTCGGTCAGCGCCAAGGTTCAATGCGGCCTCTTCCAGTGTCAGGTCGAACTTCTGCAGGCGTGCGGTGATCACCAACGTGGCGATGGTCGTGATGAAGGAGAATTGGCCAAGGATGACCAGCACCAGTCCGGGGCGCAACGCTTCGATCTCCCACCCCATTGCATCCCATGCTCCATTCGCCACCGTCGAGGAGAAGACGAGGATCGAGATGCCCAGCACAATCCCGGGAATGACCAAGGGCACGAGCATCAGAACGTAGAGGATCCCCTTGCCGCGAAAGTCGTAACGGTTGAAGAGGAACGCATTGGTCGTGCCCACCGCCACTGAAAGGGCCGAGACGCAGACGGCCACGAAGGCCGAGGTCCCGATGGCGCGCAAGATGGGCCGCTCATGGAACACCCCGATCATCGGGCGCGCGTCCCCGAAGAACCAGTGCCACGTGAACCCCTTCCATGGAAGCGAGGGGAACTGGCTGTCGTTGAATGCGAAGACCGCGACCACCGTGAGCGGCAGCGCGAGATACAGAAAGAACAGCACCACGTAGGCCGTGTAGGCGGCTCTGAACGCGCGGCCCTGGGGAATGCTGGGGATCATTGCGCCGATCCCTTCATCCCATCGTTTTCTCGAGCGTCTGGCCGGTGAGACGCAACGTACCCCAAACGATGGCCGAGGACAGAATCAGGAGCATGAAGCCGAAGGCCGCGCCCAACTCCCAGTTGAAGCGGACGATGAACTGCGAATAGACCAGCTCGGTGAACCACAGGCTGTCCTTTCCGCCCAGCATGATGGGTGTCAGGTAATTGCCGAGGGTCAGCATGAACACGATGATGCTGCCCGACACGATCCCCGGCATGGCGTGCGGAATGACGATCTCGCGCAGGATCGCGGGACCGGAACCGCCCAGGTCGTAGCCTGCCTCTATGATGCTGTCGTCGAGGCTGTCGAGCGTCGTCACCAGCGGCACGACCATGAACAGCATCGAGGTATAGACGAGCCCGACCATGATCGCCGCGTCGTTGTAGAGCATCTCGACCGGACCGGCGGCGAGGCCCGTCCATTGCAGGAGCGTCGAGAAGACCCCGGTTTCCCTAAGAAGGATCATCCAGCCGAAGGTGCGTACCAGCTCAGATACCCAGAACGGCACGAGGCACAGCAGGAACAGCGCCGAGCGCGCACGCCCCCTCGCCATCTTGGCGATGTAGTAGGCGACGGGAAAGGCGATGAGCAGGGTCAGCGCCGTGGCCAGGACGGACATGATCGCCGTACGTCCGAAGGTCAGGATATAGAGCGGCTCCTCGAGGAAAGTCCGGTAGTTGGCGAGACCAGGAGCATACTCGCCGACGCCCACGCGCTCCCGGAGCGACACGAGGAGCATGTCGATATGCGGAATGACGATCAGGAGCGAGAGCCAGAGTGCGACGGGTGCGAGCAGCAGGTAGAAGCCCAGTCTTCGCCCGGCCTGCATCACGCCTCTCCGGCGGCGAAGCAGTTGCCCTGATCGGCGGCCCAGCCGAGATGCACCTTCGCACCCTTGGCGAGGTCGGCGAACTCGCCCGATTGCGGCAGCGCGACCTCGATCTCCTCTTCGCCGGCGTCGGGGCGGACGAGGATCCGGCTGGCCGCGCCGTTGAACAGGAGGCTCGTCACCTGCCCCGATAGGCGGTTGTCGTACTGCGCCACGCCCTCGGCGGCGTAGCTGAGGCGGATCGCCTCGGGGCGCACGAAGACGTCGGCGGCGTCGCCTTCGGCAAGGGGCCGCCCGTGCCGCGTTCCGCGCATCGCCAGTCCATTCTTGCTCCTGAGCTCCAGCGTCTCGCCTTCCAGGCGCGCGACCCGTCCGCGCCAGCGGTTGCTGTCGCCCACGAAACTGGCGACGAAAGCGGTTTCGGGCCGGTAGTAGAGCTCGCGCGCATCGCCGATTTGTTCGAACCTGCCCGCGTTCATCACCGCGATCTGGTCGGACATGACCAGCGCCTCGCTCTGGTCGTGGGTGATGTAGAGGAAGGTCGTGTCGAAGGCCGCCTGCAGGGCCTTCAGCTCGATCTTCATGTGTTCGCGGAGCTTCAGGTCGAGGGCGCCGAGCGGTTCGTCGAGCAGCAGGACGTCGGGCTCCAGCACCATGCAGCGGGCGATCGCCACGCGCTGCTTCTGACCTCCCGAAAGCTCGTCGACCTTGCGCGGCCCGATATCGGGCAGGCCTATGCGCTCGAGAACCTCTCCCACCTTGCGGGCGATCTCGGCCTTGCGCATTCCTTTGCGTCGCAGCCCGTATCCGACGTTGTCCGCGATCGTCATCATCGGGAATAGCGCGAGATGCTGGAACACCATGTTCACCGGGCGCTCGTTGGGCGGCACGTCCAGGACCGACCGCCCCTTGATCCGGATATCCCCCGCTGTGGGCTCCAGGAAGCCTGCGATCATGCGCATGATCGTCGTCTTGCCGCAGCCCGATGGGCCGAGAATGGAGAAGAACGATCCGGCGGGCACCTCGAAGCTCACGTCATCCACTGCGGTCGCGTCGCCAAACCGCTTGCTCAGGCGGATGCATTCAAGATCGAGCGTCGTCATTCCCTCGTCCCTGGAATGGAAAGGCCCCCGCCTGGTCGACGGAGGCCAAACCGCATTTCGCTGGATCAGTTGGCGGCCTTCACGCGGTCGAGGACGCCGCCCTCGATGGCCTCGAGACCCGCGGGCACCGGCGGATACCATTTGATGTTATCCACCGCCTCCGGCGGGAAGCTCGCCTGATACTTGGCCTTGAGCGCCTCGGGCGCGAACTCGTCGGCCCCGTTGGACGCGGTGAAGTTGCCCGCCGCCTCGGTGATCAGCGCCGAGATGTCCGGGCGCATCACGAAGTTGATCCAGTCGTAGGCGGCCTGATCGGCCTGACCCTTGGCCGGCAGCGCGAACGTATCGATCCAGCCCAGCGCACCTGAGGCCGGCGCCACGAAGGTCAGGTTCGGATTGTCGTCGTTGAGCTTCCAGCCGCCGGTGTCCCAGGCCATCGCCGCGACGACCTCGCCCGAGCGGACCAGGTTCATCAGCTCGTCGCCGCCGTCCCAATAAGTCTTCACGTTGGGCTTGCACGCGATCAGCGCTTCTCCGACCTTCTCCATCATCTCGGTATAGGCGGCCTGGTCGCCGTAGGCGGCGAAGGGGTCCATCCCCATGGCGAAGGCGAAACCGATCAGGGTCGGGCGCTTCAGGCGGTAGGAAACCTTGCCCGCAACGTCCTCGGCACAGAGATCGGTGTAGTCCTTGACCATGCCTGCCTGCGAGGTGTCCAGCACGAGTCCGGAGGTTCCCCAGACATGGGGCACCCCGTAGACCTCGCCGTCGACAGTCGTGTTCGTCTTGGTGGCCTCCAGCATCGACGGGATGAAGAGCGAGGTGTCGATCTGCGACAGGTCGATGGGCTTGTAGATGCCGAACTCGGCCTGCGGACCGGCGATCCGGTCCTGGCTGGGCTGCGCAAGATCGAACCCGCCACCAGCCGTCGCCCGCAGCTTGGCGATCATCTCCTCGTTGTTCGACAGCGTCACCTCGACGGTGTGGCCGGTCTCCTGTTCGAACATCTCCACGACGTTCTCGGGCGCATAGCCGCCCCAGGTCAGCAATCGGAGCGTGTCCGCCCCGGCTGCCTGGCTTACCCCGAAGACGACAACCGTCGCGATCGACAACTCTCTGAGTCTAGGTGAAATAGACATGTCAGCTCCCTGATTTTTCTGCACGCTTACGGCACTAGCCGAATGCCACAGGACTCAATCGGCCTTGTGACATCGAGTGCACTTCTTGGTGCCTTGATCTACTCCTCTCGGAGGCCTTCCTGTCAATCGGAATAGACGCCCGCGCAGTGAACTGTCAAAGAAGTCGCGGCGTCAGACGAGCACAGACCAGTCGCGGTTTTGCCGGCACGTGGAGTTTGTCAGGCCGCGCCACCCAGCGAGTACGGCGGTGCGATTCAGCCTGAAGTTGGGTCGGGCGATGGCAGCGCGGTCGCGGTCGAAGTGATCTTGGACGGAGGCATACACCGAAGCGGACTCGTTCACGCTTCGCATCCATTGCAAGGGAGGTGTCAGAGGAACTTTGCCTAGGATGGGCAGCGCACCGGGTAGTGACGAAGGCGACGCATCCGCACGTGCGGTCCAGCCGCTGACACTGGCACCTCCACGCGCTCTTCGTGAAGATCAACGGCGAGGTGGACTACCCCTGGGGGCGGTGGATCACGGGGCGACGTGCCGGAATACTTCATACCTGTGCTGCGAAAAAAGAGGGTGAGGTTGCAACCCTCAGCGAAGGCGAAGCGGAGGATTGGCCGCCCGCACGGACGGCACCGAACGCGACCTCCGCGCCACATGGATCGGCCATCACAGCGGGCCGCCTGAGCACAAATCCGGGTGCTGATTGGCGCAGCCTGAAGCTGGTCGCCTAGGCAATACTTGGCCTTCCCCGATCCCGCCATCACGGATTTGGCCCCGGACCCCGCATCACCCCTCCGCGAGCGGCCGCCTGTCAGCTGCACCGACTGATGCTGCGCTTGGATCGAAGCTCCAGGAAGGTCTCAATCCTGACCATCGCCGCAGCGATGACAGCCCGTCACAACCTCCGTCCTGACTTGCGACGATCTCTGCCAAAATCCTCCGACAAGCCCGGTTAGTGCATTTTGGCACCATTGCGCACGGAGCGAAGGACGCGTAGCCCGCAGGCATCGCTAAGCGGCAACCGGCAAGACGCCCAACATGCGCCGGCTGTCTGGTTGATGGTACCAATGAAGGGTTGCTCACCCGAGATCGGCGGGTATTCGAGAGATGCAAAAGCTTTGCAAGTAGCGGGTGGTAGCGGAGGAGGGATTTGAACCCCCGACACAAGGATTATGATTCCTCTGCTCTAACCAGCTGAGCTACTCCGCCAGAGCGTCGCGGTAGGTAAGCGAGGCCCCGCGACCCGTCAAGCCCTATTCCTTCACCCAAAGCCCGCCCGGCGTGGCGCAGAGCCGCTCGGCCCCGGCACCGCCGATCACGATCGGCTCGGTCATCTCGATCCCGCCATCGTCGAGCCAGAGCGCCGGCATGAAGTGGAACACCATGCCAGGGCGAAGCTCGGTGCGGTCGCCGGCCCGGAGCGACATCGTGCGCTCGCCCCAGTCGGGTGGGTAGGACAGCCCGATCGAGTATCCGCAGCGGCTGTCCTTCTCGAACCCAAGCATGTTCAGGGTGCCGTTGAAGGCCGCCGCCACCGCCTCGCAGGTCTCGCCCGGCCGCGCGACGGCCAGCGCCGCCTCGGTCGCCTCCGCCACCGCCGCCTCGGCGCGGCGGTACTTGTCGGGCGGCGGCCCCAGGAACAGCGTGCGCGACTGCGGCGCGTGATAGCGGCGGTAGACCCCGGCGATCTCGAAGAACGTCGCCTCGCCCTTGGCGAGCGGCCGGTCGTCCCAGGTCAGGTGCGGCGCGGTCGCGTCCATCCCCGAGGGCGCCATCGGCACGATCGCCGGGTAGTCGCCCCAATGCCCCCCGGCGCCGAGGACGCCAGCCTTCAGGATCTCGGCCACCAGCACGTTCTTCGCCATCCCCGGTTCGGCGGTCTCGCGGATCACGGCGTGCATCCGCTCGACGATCCGCGCCGCCCGGCGCAGGAACTCGATCTCCGCCGGGCTCTTCACCGCGCGTTGCCAGTTGACGAGGCCGGTGGCGTCGACGAGCCGAACGCCCGAGAGCGCCGCGGCGAGCGCGGCGTGGGCGGCGGCGGAGTAGTAGTAGTTGTCCATCTCCACCCCGATCCGGCCGCTCGCCAGCCCGCGCTCGGCGAGCCGCGCCGCCAGGTCGCCCATCGGATGCGCGTCGGGGTTCTGCACTAGGTGGTCGGCGTAGCCGATCACGTTCTCGGGCCCCATCCACACCGTTCTCAGCGCGCCGGCCGCATCCATCCCCCGGCCCCACCAGAAGGGCGCACCTTCGCGGCCCAGCACCACCGCCTGGAAGGTGTAGAACGACCAGCCGTCGTAGCCGGTGAGCCAGGCCATGTTCGAGGGGTCCGAGACCACCAGCGCGTCGATCCCCGCCGCCGCCATCGCCTCGCGCGTGCGCGAAAGCCGTGCGTCGTACTCGTTCTGCTCGAATGGTAGGTTCGTGGCACCCATCGCGGCGCTCCTCGGGGCTCGGATCTCCGGGCCACCCTAGGCCGCATCGGCGCCGCCGCGAAAGAGGCCACGTCCCCTCCCTGCTCGCCTTCCGTCGCGAGGCGCGCTATGCCCGGCTCCGGCAACGGAACGGAGCGATGCAGGCGGACCTCCCTCTCACCCAGGACGTGGTGCTGATCGGCGGCGGGCATACCCATGCGCTTCTCCTGCGCTCCTGGGGCATGAACCCGCTGGCCGGCGCCCGGCTGACGCTGATCAACCCCGACCCTGCCGCCCCCTACTCGGGAATGCTGCCCGGCCACGTCGCCGGCCACTACCGGCGCGAGGCGCTGATGATCGACCTCGTGCGGCTCGCGCGCTTCGCCGGCGCGCGCCTGATCCTTGGCCGCGCCACCGGGATCGATCGCGCCCGACGCCACGTCCACGTGCCCGGCCGGGCGCCGATCCGCTACGACCTTGCCTCGATCGACATCGGCATCACCTCGGGGATGCCGGAGATCCCCGGCTTCGACAGCCACGCCTGGCCCGCCAAGCCTCTCGCACCCTTCGCCGATGCCTGGGGGGCACATTTCGCCCGCGTGTCGGATGGCGTGCGGCCCGATGCCGTCGTGATCGGCGGCGGCGTTGCGGGCATGGAGCTGGCGCTCGCCATGGCCCACCGCCTCGGGCCGGGCACCGTCACCGTGGTCGAGGCGGCCGGGGCGGTGCTGCCTGGCCTCGCCCCCGGCACCCGCGCCGCGCTTCTGGCCGAGGCCGAGCGGCTCGGCGTCTCCGTGCTCACCGGCGAACCCGTCGCCTCGGTCGGGCACGGCCATGTCGCGCTCGCCTCGGGCAAGCGCCTGCCCTCTGCCTTCACCTGCGGCGCCGCCGGCGCCGCCGCGCAGGGCTGGCTCGCCGAAACCGGCCTCGCGCTCTCGGACGGCTTCGTCGCGGTCGGCCCGACGCTCTCCTCGGTCACCGATCCGGCGATCTTCGCCGTCGGCGACTGCGCGCACCTCTCCCACGCGCCTCGTCCCAAGGCCGGCGTCTACGCCGTGCGTGCGGCGCCCGTGCTTTTCGACAACCTGCGCGCCGCGCTCACCGGCACCGCGCCGCGCAACTACCGGCCGCAGGCGGATTACCTCAAGCTCATCTCCTGCGGGTCGAAACGCGCTGTGGCCGACCGCTCGGGGCTTCGCAGCTCCGGTCCCTGGCTCTGGCACTGGAAGGACTGGATCGACCGCCGCTTCATGGCGAAGTTCGACGGGCTCGCGCCGATGGAGCCCGCAAAGCCGCCGGAGCTCGCGGCCAGGGGCGCGCATGCGGAGGCCCGGGGCCAGCCGCTCTGCGGCGGTTGCGCCGCCAAGGTCGGCCGCGGCGCACTCTCCGAGGCGTTGGCTGCTTTGCCCACGCCCGGGCGCGCCGACGTCGCCACCGGTCCGGGCGACGACGCCGCCGTGCTTAGGATCGGGGCGACCCAGCAGGTGCTCACCACCGACACGCTTCGCGCCTTCACCGAGGATTACTGGCTGCTCTCGCGGATCGCCGCGGTCCATGCGCTGGGCGACGTCTGGGCGATGGGCGCCAGGCCCCAGGCAGCGCTGGCCCAGATCGTGCTGCCGCGGATGAGCGCCGCGCTGCAATCGGCGACGCTGGCCGAGATCCTGCACGCCGCCGCCGAGGTCTTCGCCGCCGAGGGCGCCGAGATCGTCGGCGGCCACTCCGCGCTCGGCGCCGAGCTCGCCATCGGCTTCACCGTCACCGGCCTCGCCGAGGCCCCCGCCCTCGGCCAGTCCGGCGCGCGGCCCGGCGACGCGCTGATCCTTACCAAGCCGCTCGGCACCGGCGTCCTCCTCGCCGCCGAGATGCGGATGCAGGCCCGGGGCGCCGACATCGCCGCCGCACTCGCCTCGATGGCGAGCCCCCATGGCGCTGCCGCCCGCCTCCTCGCACCCGAGGCCCGCGCGATGACCGACGTCACCGGCTTCGGCCTCGCCGGGCACCTGATCGGCCTCCTCGAAGCCTCCGGCGTCGCCGCCCGGCTCGACCTCGCCGCGCTGTCGGTGCTTCCCGGCGCGCTCGAGCTCCTGGCCCAAGGTATTCGCTCCACGCTGCACGAGACCAACGCCGCGCTCCGCCCCCGCCTGAGCCTCCCGGACACCCCGCGCGCCGAGCTCCTCTTCGACCCGCAGACCGCCGGCGGCCTCCTCGCCGCCGTCCCGATGCCCCGAGCGCCCGAGCTTGCGCAGCGCCTGCAGGCCCAGGGCTTCACCGCCGCGGTCATCGGCGAGCTCACCGACGGCGCGCCGACCATCCGGGCCGGCTGACCTTTCCTTCCCCGTTTGTCAAATACCCCGGGGGTCCGGGGGCGAAGCCCCCGGCCTCGCCACCCGGCCCACCGCCGCCGCGATCCGCGCCGCCGCCGCCGCAAGCCCGGCCTCCGACAGATCGTCCGCCCGGACGCCGGCCCCGACCTGCGCCGCCATCCGCGCCCGGTGCTTGCCGTAGCGCGGGTCATAGTGCTCGGCCATCAGCCGGCCCGCCAGCGCCTCGAGCGCGCCCTCGGCCAAAAGCCAGTGCCACGCCTCGACCCGTTCCGCGGCATGGTAGGGCCGGAGCTGGTCGAGGACCGCGGCGAAGCCCTCGCGGTCCTCGGCCATGTCGGCATAGGCGCGGGCGAGAAAGCGCGCGCGCTCGGGCAAGGGCGCCGTCACCTCGATCCGCGGCGCGGCCCTCATCGCCGCCCAGAGCGCTGGCGGCAGCACCCGGTCGCCGATCTTCGAACTTTCGGCCTCCACCACCACCGGGCGCGATGGGTCGAGCTCGACCATCGCCGCCGCCAGCCGGCTCTCGAAGCCCTTCTGCGAGGGCTGCCCGCCCGGCCGCGCTCCGAACAGCGAGCCGCGGTGATTGGCGAGGCCCTCGAGGTCGATCACCTGCACGCCGAGGCGCGCAAGGTGCCCCAGGAGCGCGGTCTTCGCGGTCCCGGTATTGCCGTCGAGCACCACGATCGGCGCCGGGAACGGCGCATCGTAGAGCGCGGACTGCACGAGCCGTCGGTAGCTGCGGTAGCCGCCCTCGATCGTCTCCACCCGCCAGCCGACCTGTATCAGGATCGTCGCGAAGGCGCCCGAGCGCTGGCCGCCGCGCCAGCAATAGACCAGCGGCCGGAAGTCCGGCCCCTTGCCGGCCAGATACCCCTCGAGGTGCTGCGCCACATTCCGCGCCACCAGCGCCGCGCCGATCCGGCGGGCGAGGAACCGGCTCTCCTGCACGTAGATCGTGCCCACCCGCGCCCGCTCGGCGTCGTCCAGGACCGGCAGGTTCACCGCCCCCGGCAGGTGGTCCTCGGTAAACTCCGACGGCGACCGGACGTCGATCACCTCGTCGAAGCCGAGGCGCGCGAGGTCTGCAAGCGAGGGAATCGACAGCGCCATGCCGGCGCTCATAGCCGAGGCGGGCGCGGGGCAAAAGCCCTCAGGCCTGACCGCCCGAATCGCGGCTGGAATGGAACTTCGGCTTCGCAGCGACGTCCTGCGCCCTCTCCCCAAGCTCGCGGAACTTGCCCGAGGCGGCTTCAAGCTTGGCCATCCACTCGGGGTCCGGGGTCTGCCCCTCGGTCACCTTGAAGAAGGCCTGCAGCAGGCAGGCGATGGCGAAGGGCTCGATCAGCGCCACCTTCACCGCCCAGGCGAAGAGGAACGCGAAGACCAGCCCCCCGGCCGACCAGCCGCCCGGGATCAGCCAGACCACCGCCGCGGCCGGCCCGAGCATCAGCAGGAACACCAGGAACGCCAGCACGTAGGTGACGAGCGCGATCCAGGCGGCCGAGACCAGCATCGCCCGCGCGTTCTGGCCGTAAAGGACGAGCGCCTCCTGCGCCGAGCCCCAGGGATCGTCGGAGCGCTTTCGTATCCCGTGGGCGAGGATCACCTCGTCGAGAAGCCCCACCGCGACCCGGAGATACGCTCGCAGCAGCTTCATTGCGCCGTCGAGCCCCGGTATCGGCAGGAGCGTGGCCAGGCCCTCGACCAGCCCGGTCACCGCCCGGATCACGCCCTTGACCAGCTGGTCCACCGCGAAGAGCACCGACGCCTCGCCGAAGCGCTCCTGAACCACGCCCTGGGCATAGGCGATCTGCCCCTTGCCCTCGGGCAGGAGTCGCGCCTCGAAGGCTTCGACCATCACCGCGACATGCCCCGCCTTCACCAGGTAGAGCGTGTACTCGCGCAGGAAGTAGAGCACCGCCGCGACACCAGCGACGCCGAGGACTCCGCCCCAGGCGGTGGCGCCGGCCTGGAACTCGTCGCTGCCGAAGAGGCCGACGGTCCAGCCGATCCCCGCCCCGGTCCCGGTGGCGAGCACATAGGCCAGCGCGATCCCGAAATAGACGGCGGCGCGGAACGCCAGGAACGGCCAGGTCTCGCGCATCAGCCTGAGCGACTCGCCGATGCTGAAATTCATGCTCCAATACTCCCCGAAATACGCGAAATCGCGCGCGAGACTACGCCGCTCCGCGGGTTCCGGAAAGCCTCTTCGCGAGGGCCCGTGACGGCGCCTGGCCGATCGGGCAGGATCGGCGACAAGCACCGGGGAGGACGCGATGAAGACCCACTTCAGCGAGGACCACCGCCTGCATTTCCCGCAAGCCGAGCTTGCCGGCGGCCAGTTCGTCACGCCCTACGAGCGTCCGAGCCGGGTGGAGTACATTCTCGCCCGCCTGAAGGAGCGCGGGCTGGGCGAGATCGAGGCGCCCGGCGAGGTAGATATGGGTCCGGTCCGCCGGCTGATCGACGCGGGCTACCTGGAGTTCCTCGAAACCGCCTGGGAGGCCTGGAAGGCCG
>JBFKAV010000117.1:0-11469 GCA_041621405.1 Paracoccaceae bacterium | reverse complement strand
GGGGCGCTTGCGGGCCAGTTGATCAGCGCGACGCCGAGGATCGCGGCGGCGAGACCGGCGAGGTCGAGGGCCGAGGGGCGCTCGCCAAGGAGCGCCACGCCGAGGGCGACGCCGACCCCGGCGCGGAGGTAGCTCTGGCTGGCGACGCCGAGGGGGCCAAGGCTGCGGACCAGCCGGAAGTAGATCAGGAGCGCCACGCCGGTTGACGGGAGCGCCAGCGCCAGGGCGGCGGCGAGGGCGCGCGGCGAGGGCGTGAGCGTTCAGGGTGCATCGAGGACCAGCGCGGCGGGCGCGAGGACGGCGGATGCGCAGAGCATGGTGCCGGCCGCCGCCGCCAGCGGGGAGAGGTGCGAGAGCCGGGGCGCGTAGAGCGCGGCGCCGGCGTAGAGCAGGGCGCCGAGCAGGCAAGCGGCCTGGCCGGCGACCTGCGCGCCGAGGCCGGCGAGGACCCCGGGCTCGACGATCAGGACGACGCCGGTAAGGCCGAGCGCGGCGCCGAAGGCCCGGCGCGCCCTGACGGCGGCCCCGCCGGAGAGCGCGAGCGCCGCCAGGAGCACGAAGACGGGGGAGGTGGAGTTGAGCACGCTGGCGAGCCCCGCCGGCACGTGCTGCTGGCCCCAGGCGAGGATCGTCCAGGCGCCGGTGCTGTTCAGGACCGACTGCACGAAGAGCCGCCCCCAGGTGCCGAGGTCGGAGGGGACCCGGCCGCCCGCAGCGGTGAGGACGGCGAGGAGCAGCGCCGCCGCCCCCGTCACGCGAAGCGCGATCAACGTGACCGGCGGGATCTCGGCCACGGCCAGCTTGATCCAGAGGTAGGACGACCCCCAGAGCAGCGCGAGGAGGCCGAGGAGCGCGTAGTCGCCCCAAGGGGCGCGGGTCATGCCCCGTGGGCGTCCCTGCTGTCGGCCGGGGCCTCGGCGCGGTCGTGCATCCCGTAGTCGCGCAGCACCTGCGCCACCCGCAGCCGGTAGCCCGCGAAGATGCCGCCGCGGCCGGCCTTCTGCGCCCCGCGGTGCTCGGGCAGCTGGCGCCAGCGGTCGAGGGCGGCCACGTCCTCGAAGAACGAGACCGAGAGCAGCTTGCCGGGATCGGTCAGGCTCTGGAACCGCTCGACCGAGATGAAGCCGGGGGTCGCCTCGGCCAGGGGCCGCATCTTCGCCGCCAGGGCGAGGTAGTCGTCCTTGCGGCCCTCGGCGGGCTCGACCTCGAAGATGACGGCGATCATGGGCGGCTCCCTTCTCCATGCGGTGCGGAGACGAGCTTGAGGAAGGTCCGGTCCTCGCGCAACAGGAAGCGCTCGGCCTGGGCGAAGGCGTAGTTCTCCCGCCCCAGCGGATCGGCGGCGAGGCGGGCGCGGTAGGCCTCGTAGGCCGCCAGGCTCTCGACGTGGTAGATGCCGTAGGCGAGGGTGGACGAACCCTCGTGCGGCGCGAAGTAGCCGACGAGGTCGGCGCCGCAGCGCGGGATCGCCTCGCCCCAGGTCCGCGCGTAGCGTTCGAACTGGGCCTTCTTCGTGGGGTCGATATGATAGCGGATGACGCAGGTCAGCATGGGTTCCTCCTTGACCTCCTGAGCCATAGCCTATTGAGGCGCGCCCATGCTTCGTCTACCATCGAAGCATGAAAGACGGCCCCGACATTGCGATGGTCGCCGCTCTGATCGGCGACCCGGCACGCGCCAACATGCTGACCGCGCTGATGTCCGGGAAGGCGCTGACGGCGGGCGAGCTCGCGCGCGAGGCCGGCGTCGGCCTGCCGACCGCGAGCGCGCATCTCGGCAAGCTCGAAGGCGGGGGCCTCATCGCGGCACGGCGGCAGGGGCGGCACAAGTATTTTGCGCTCGCCGGCGCCGAGGTCGCCGCCGCGCTCGAGGCGTTGATGGGGCTCGCGGCCGGCAAGGGGCAGCTGCGCACCCGAACCGGGCCGCGCGACGCCGCGCTTAGGCGGGCACGGGTCTGCTACAACCACCTCGCGGGCGAGTTGGGGATCCAGGCCTACGAGAGCCTGCTGGCGCGCGGCTTCCTGGCCCTCGGCGCGGCCGGGATCGCGCCGACCGAGACCGGGCGGGGCTTCCTCGCCGGCCTCGGCCTCGACCTCGCCGCGCTCGAGCGGGGCAGGGCACCCCTGTGCCGGGAATGCCTCGACTGGAGCGAGCGGCGGACGCACCTCGCCGGCAGCCTCGGCCGCGCGATCCTGGTGCGGATCGAGACGCTGGGCTGGGCGCGCCGTAAGGCGGGCAGCCGGGTGGTGCGGTTTTCGCCCGAGGGCCTGCGCCAGTTCGCGCGCCATTTTCCGCCGATCCCCACGCCGAATGTTGCGCATCGGACTCGCGGCCCGGCCAATCGCGCTTCCGTGAATTGACCGATTCGGCGGGCCTCTGGCATCGTCGGAGCCTTGAGGCAGCCATAACAGAAATCGAGCAGGCCCATGGCACATATCGAAACGTTCCACAGCTCCCACGGGAGCGGTCATTTCCTTGGCCTCCGCCAGGCGCGCGGCGGCGGCGGGGTCGAGATCGTCTACGACGACGGCGTCGCCCGGCGCCTGATCTGGCGGGTGAAGACGCCGGGCGCCAACGTCACGCGGATCGGCGAGGCGATGCGGGTGGCGGTGGACCACCTGCGGGTCGTGCCCGCGCTGCAGAACGAGCTGAGGAAGCGCGCGATCTCGATCGAGGCGGTGCAGCGCTGAGCCGGATTCCGGGGAAAGTTTGAGCGATCGCTCAGATTTCCCTTGCCCGGGCCGGAGTGGCGGGCTAATTTGAGCGAACACTCAAATTAGCGGAGGCGACCATGGCCAGGGATTGGGCCGAGGATCAGGATTGGGACCGGCGGGGGCTTCCCGCCCGGGCCTATCACGATCCTCGCATCCATGTGCTGGAGAAGCGGCGGCTCTTCCGCCGGCACTGGCAGATCGCGGGCCATGTCAGCGACCTGCCGGAGCCCGGCGACTACCTGACGCTCGACATCGCCGGCGAGCGGGCCGTTGTGATCCGCGGCCACGACGGCGAGCTTCGCGCCTTCCACAACATCTGCCGCCACCGCGGGACGAAGCTGGTGACGGCAGAGGTGGGGCGCTGCAACAAGGCGGTCATCTGTCCGTTCCACGGCTGGGCCTACAACCTCGACGGCACGCTAAGGGGTGTGGCCGAGCGCGCGAGCTTCCCGCCGCTCGACCGCGCGGAATGGGGCCTGAAGCCCGTCGAGATGGAGGTCTGGCACGGCTTCGTCTTCCTGCGCTTCGAGCCTTCGGACCTGCCGGCTCTGGCCGAGCTGATGGCGCCCTACGCGGATGATTTCGCCGCCTTCGACACCGCGTCGATGGTCCGGATTCCGCAGAACGCCTGGGAGGACCGGGTCCAGGCCAACTGGAAGAGCCTGCGCGACGTCGACAACGAGGGCTATCACGTGCGCCAGGCGCACCCGGCGTTGCACGAGCTTTACGGCGACGGCTATGCGGATGGCGACTGGGAGGGGTTCACCTCGCGCTCGGATGGGGTGTTCAATGACGGGCCGGGGCGGTCCTGGAGCGTGCACGCCTACAAGGCGCTGCTCGACGCGAGCCCGGTCGAGGGGCCGGCGGCGCGGCGCTGGAGCTACTACAACCTCTTTCCCAACACCGTGCTCGGCCTCTATCCCGACAGCGCGATCTGGTACCAGGAGATCCCGCTCTCGGAAGGCGAGACGATCCAGCGCGGCCGCGCCTACCGCTTCGCCGAGGAGACGCGCGAGCTGAGGGCGCTGCGCTACCTCTCGGGCCGGATCGACCGGATCACCGCGGCGGAAGATCACGACCTCTGCGTCTGGGCCTACGAGGCGACGATGTCGGCCACCGGATACGAGGGCGCGATCCTGTCGGACCTGGAGCGCGGGCTCCGGTCGTTCCACGACCTCGTCCGCGAGGCGATCCCGGAAATCGAGGCCGGCGCGTGATCCCGCCGGGGCGGGGCGCTAGTCTCTGCCCATGCTGCGGGTCCTGACGAATCGCACCTATGCCGCCTTGTTCGCCGCGCAGGTCGTGGCGCTGGTCGGCACCGGGCTACTGACCGTTGCGCTCGGGCTCCTGGCTTACGAGCTTGCCGGCGGCCGGGCCGGCGCGGTGCTCGGCACGGCGCTGACGATCAAGATGGTGGCCTATGTCGGGCTCGCGCCGCTGGCGCAGGCGCTGGCGGCCGGGCTGCCGCGTAAGGCGCTCCTGATCTGCGCGGACCTGGTGCGCGCCGCGGTGGCGCTGGCGCTGCCCTTCGTGGACGAGGTCTGGCAGGTCTACGTCCTGATCTTCGTCCTGCAGGCGGCCTCGGCCACGTTCACGCCGGCGTTCCAGGCGGCGATCCCCGACATCCTGACCGAGGAGGAGGACTACACCCGCGCGCTCTCGCTCTCGCGGCTGGCCTATGACCTCGAGAACCTGCTGAGCCCGGTGCTGGCGGGGCTGCTGCTCGCGCTGATGAGCTTCCACTGGCTGTTTCTCGGCACCACGCTCGGCTTTCTCGGCTCGGCGGCGCTGGTCTTCCGCGCCGCGGTGCCGCCGGCCGGGGCGGGCCGCGCCCGGCCGTTCCTCGGGCGCCTGACCCAGGGCACGCGGATCTATCTCGCGACGCCGCGGCTGCGCGGGCTCCTGTCGCTGAGCTTCGCCACGGCGGCGGCGGGCGCCTTCGTTATCGTCAACACGGTGGTGATGGTGCGGGCGGGCTACGGCGGCGGCGAGAGCGCGGTGGCCTGGGCGCTCGCGGCCTTCGGCGGCGGCTCGATGGCCGCGGCGCTGGCGCTGCCGCGGCTTCTCGACCGGCTGGCTGACCGGGCGGTGATGGTCCCCGCCGCGCTCCTGCTTTCTGCGCTGACCCTCGGCCACGGCCTCTGGCTGGGGCTCGCGGGGCTCGCGCCCTGGGCCGTCTTCCTCGCGCTCTGGGCCGCCTCGGGCGTGGCCTATGCCGCGATCCTGACGCCCTCGGGGCGGCTCCTCAGGCGCTCGGCCCACGCCGAGGACCGCCCGGCGCTCTTCGCCGCGCAGTTCGCGCTCTCGCACGCCTGCTGGCTGGTCACCTATCCGCTGGCCGGCTGGGCCGGGCTGGCGCTGGGGCTCGGCCCCGCGCTCGCGCTCCTCGGCGCGCTGGCCGGGGCCGCGGCGCTGGCGGCGCTCGGGCTCTGGCCGGCGGACGACTCGGCCGAGCAGGAGCACGACCACCCCGACCTGCCGGCCGGCCACCCGCACCTGGCCGCCCATGGCGGCGCGCGGCACCATGTGCACCCCTACGTGATCGACGACGTGCACCGGCACTGGCCGCGCCCCGGCTAAGCCTCTCCCGGCCCCTTTTCAGCGACCGGGACTTGTGCAAAATGGCCTCGGGTCGGGCGGAAGGGGACGCGCCATCATGGATGCGAGGACGCGGTGGGGCCGGTTCCTCCGATCGGAGGCGGCAAGCGGCCTGATCCTGATCTCGCCCACGGCGTTCTACGCGCTTCTGCTGCTGGCCGTGCCCCTGGGTGCGATCCTGGTCTATTCGGTGCTGACCGACGGCTACCTGGAGATCATCTGGGCGCCGACCTTCGCCAACTACATCGAGGCCTTCGGCGACGAGCTTTACCGGCAGGTCATGTTCCGCTCGCTCTTCGTCTCGGCCACGGTGACGCTGGTAACGGTGCTGCTGGCCTACCCGGTGGCCTATTACGTGAGCTTCCACGTGGCGCCGCAGCGCAAGTCGCTCTGGCTCTTCCTGATCACCATCCCGTTCTGGACCTCGTACCTGATCCGGGTGTTCCTGTGGAAGGTGATCCTGGGCTTCAACGGGGTGGTGAACACCTCGCTCCTGACGCTCGGGATCATCGACGAGCCGCTGACCTTCATCCTTTACAACGTGAACGCGGTGGTGATCACCCTGGCGCATGCCTACGCGCCCTTCGCGATCCTGCCGATCTTCGTGGCGCTGGAAAAGATCGACCGCCCGCTCTTGGAGGCGGCGCAGGACCTGGGCGAGTCGAAGCTCCTGGCCTTCTGGCGGGTGACGCTGCCCCTGTCGATGCCGGGCGTGGTGGCGGCGGTCCTGATCGTGTTCATCCCGACGATCGGCGACTACGTCACGCCGCAGCTCGTTGGCGGACCCGAGGGGCGGATGATCGCCAACGTGATCCAGCTGCAATACCTGAGGCTTGACAACTACCCGCTCGGCTCGGCGCTCGCCGCCTCGGCGATGCTGATCGTGACGGCGGTGAGCCTGGTCTTCCTCTACCTCAACCGACGCTTCCTGAGGGTACGGCAATGAAGGAGGGCACGGGGTTTCGCATCTACGCGATCATCTATCTGGTGTTCCTCTACGCGCCGATCTTCCTCCTGCCGCTCTTCGCCTTCAACGATTCCACGATCATCGCCTTCCCGCTCTCGGGCTTCACCACGAACTGGTTCAGCGAGCTGATGACGATACCGGCGCTGCACGGCGCGGTGCAGACGAGCCTGATCATCGCGGTCTCGACCTCGATCCTGGCCACCTGCCTCGGCACCTTCGCCGCCCGCGCCGCGACCCGCTACGACTTCCCCGGCAAGGCGCCGATCATGGGCTTCATCATGCTGCCGCTGGTCCTGCCCGAGATCATCGTCGCGGTCTCGCTGCTCGTCGTGCTGCTCGGCATCGGCATCCAGCTCTCGGCCTGGACGGTGATCCTCGGCCACGTGCTGATCTGCACGCCCTTCGCCATCGCGATCCTCAATTCGGCCTTCCAGTCGCTCGACCGCTCGCTGGAGGAGGCCGCGCGGGACCTCGGCGAGAACCGCTGGGCCACCTTCTGGCTGGTGACCTTTCCGCTGATCATGCCGGGGATCATCTCGTCGCTGCTCATCTCGTTCACGATCTCGCTCGACGAGTTCATCATCGCGTTCTTCCTGACCGGCACCGACCCGACGCTGCCGGTCTACATCTGGTCGCAGCTGCGGTTCCCGACCAAGCTGCCCTCGATCATGGCGCTGGGGACGATCCTGGTGGCCCTGTCGATCACCCTTCTCATGATCGCCGAATACTTCCGCCGCAAAGGCATCCAGAGGACCGGCGGCAAGGAAACCGGAGGCTTCCTGTGAAACCGATCATCGAGCTGCGGGATGTCCACAAGTATTATGGCGAGTACCATGCGCTGAGGGGGATCTCGACCGACATCAGGGCCGGCGAGTTCTTCTCGCTCCTCGGCCCCTCGGGCTGCGGCAAGACCACGCTCCTGCGAACCATCGCCGGCTTCGAGGACGTGAGCCAGGGCACGATCCACATCGACGGCAACCTGATGGAGGGCGTGCCGGCGAACCGACGGCCGACCAACATGGTGTTCCAGAGTTACGCGATCTTCCCGCACCTGACGGTTTCGGAGAACGTGGGCTTCGGGCTGCGCCGCGATCCCCGGTCCAAGGCCGAGAAGGCCAGGGCCGTCGACGAGGCGCTCGAGATGGTGGGGCTTGCCGGCTTCGGCGCCCGCGCGGCGCACGCGCTCTCGGGCGGCCAGCGGCAGCGGGTGGCGCTCGCCCGCGCGCTGATCCTGAAGCCCAAGGTGCTCTTGCTCGACGAACCGCTCTCGGCGCTCGACAAGAAGCTCCGCGAGCAGATGCAGCACGAGCTTCGCCACCTGCAGCGCCATGTCGGCATCACCTTCATCCTGGTCACCCACGACCAGGAGGAGGCGCTGATCATGTCCGACCGGATCGCGGTGATGTTCGAGGGCGGGATCGCCCAGCTCGCGCCGCCGCAGGAACTCTACCGGCGGCCGGTGGACCGGCAGGTTGCCGAATTCATCGGCGTGATGAACTTCCTGCCGGCGACGGTCTCGGCCCCGCAGGGCGGCGAGATCGCCTGCGACGTGGCCGGGCTGGGGCGGGTCATGATCGACGCCGAGCAGTGTCCCGGCGGGGCGCGGCCGGGGGAGGGCAGCGTCGGCTTCCGCCCCGAGACGCTGACCATGCTCTACGAGGGCGAGGCCGCGGGCGAGGGCGGCCGCGGCCGCGTGGCCGAGGGCATGGTGGCGGAGGTGAACTACCTCGGCGACATGACCTACTATGCAATCCGGCTCGACGGGATCGAGCGGCCGCTGACGATCTCGATGCGCAACGTGGTGGGCCGCAAGGTGTTCGAGGAGGGCGAGCGCGCCCGCGTCGCCTGGGACCCCGGGGCGCTGGTCCTGTTCTGCTGATCCCGCGGCCCCGGCGAAGGGGGGCTGTCTGCCCCCCGTCCGGCCGTCGGCCGGACTCCCCCCGAGGTTACTTGGACAACGGGGAAGGGGGCTTGGGGGAGTGCGGCTGACCCCCGGGATTGACCCCTGGCCACGGCCGGTGCAGGGATTCGGGCCATGAGCTTCGCCGCCCGCCTGACCCGGTCGCCGATTGCGTTCGAGCCCGAGCTTGGCGCCGAGGCCGCGGCCATGTTCGGCGAGCTTCCGGCCGAGACCCGGGAGGTGATCGCCGGGGCGGCAGGGTCGAGCCCCTACCTGTCGGGGCTTCTCGCGCGCGAACGGGACTGGGCCGCGGCGGCGCTCTCGGGCGAGCCCGAGGCGGCGCTCGAATCCGAGCTCGCGGCGATCCCGGGGCTCGGCGACGACGCGCTGTCGGCGGGCCTGAGGCAGGCGAAGCGGCGGATCGGGCTGCTGGCGGCGCTGGCCGACCTGGGCGGGGTCTGGCTGCTCGAGGCCGTGACCGGGGCGCTGACGCGGCTCGCCGATGCCGCGGTTGACGCGGGCCTGCGCGCCTTCATCGGCGCCGAGCTCCGGCGCGGCAAGATCCCCGGGCTGGGCGAGGAGGCGCTGGCGGACGCCGCCGGCATGGTGGTCTTCGCCATGGGCAAGATGGGGGCCTTCGAGCTCAACTATTCCTCCGACATCGACCTCATCTGCCTCTTCGACGAGACCCGCTTCGAGCCGGCCGAGGCCTACGAGGCACGCGCCGCCTTCATCCGGGCGACGCGGCGGATGTCGGGGCTCTTGTCCGACATCACCGACGAGGGCTACGTGTTCCGCACCGACCTGCGCCTGCGCCCAGACCCCTCGGTGACGCCGGTCTGCCTGGGGATGGAGGCGGCGGAGCGCTACTACGAGAGCGTCGGACGGACCTGGGAGCGGGCGGCCTGGATCAAGGCGCGGGCCGCGGCCGGCGATGCCGAGGGGGCGGCGCGCTTCCTCGAGGTGCTCACCCCCTTCGTCTGGCGCCGGCATCTCGACTTCGTGGCGATCCAGGACGCGCACGAAATGCGGCTCCGGATCCGCGAGCACAAGGGGTTGCACGGCTTCGCCCTCGACGGTCACGACATCAAGCTCGGGCCGGGCGGCATCCGCGAGATCGAGTTCTTCACCCAGACCCGCCAGCTGATCGCCGGCGGCCGCGATCCCAGCCTCAGGGTCCGCGGCACGGTGGAGGGGCTCAAGCGGCTCTGCGCCTCGGATTGGGTCCCGGAGCCTGTGCGGGCCGAGCTCACCGAGCACTACCGGGCGCATCGCGAGCTCGAGCACCGGCTGCAGATGGTGGACGACCAGCAGACCCAGAAACTGCCGGCCGCGCCCGGCGACTGGGACCGGCTGGCGCGGCTGATGGGCGAGGCCGACACCGACCTCCTCATGCGCGACATCGAGGCGCGGCTGCGCCGGGTGGCCGAGCTGACCGAGGGCTTCTTCGCCCCCGACGCGGCGGCGGCGATGCCGGAGCTGCCGGAGGAGATGCGCAAGGTCGTGGATCGCTGGCGCAACTATCCGGCGCTCAGGTCGCAGCGCGCGCAGGAGATCTTCCGCCGGCTCCGGCCGCAGCTCCTGGCGCGGCTGCAGAAGGCCGCGAAGCCAGAAGAGGCGCTGCTCAGCCTCGACGGCTTTCTCGCCAGGCTGCCGGCGGGGGTACAGCTCTTCGCGCTCTTCGAGGCCAACCCGCAGCTCGTCGACCTGGTGGTCGACATCGCGGCGACGGCGCCGGGGCTGGCGCGGTACCTGTCGCACAATGCGGGCGTCTTCGACGCGGTGATCGGCGGCGATTTCTTCGCCCCCTGGCCGGGAGAGGCGGCGCTGGCGGCGGCGCTCGCCAAGCGGATGGCCGAGGCGCCGGACTATGAAAGGCAGCTCGACGCGGCACGGGCCTGGGCCAAGGAGTGGCATTTTCGCGTCGGCGTGCATCATCTGCGCGGCCTGATCGGCGCCGAGGAGGCGGGCAAGCTCTACGCCGAGCTCGCCGGCGCCGTGGTCCACGCGCTGTTCCCGGCGGTGGTCGAGGAGTTCGCGGCCAAGCACGGGGACCCGCCCGGCCGGGGCGCGGTGGCGCTCGGCATGGGCTCGCTCGGGGCGGCGATGCTGACGGCGGGGTCGGATCTCGACCTCATCGTGATCTACGACCCGGCAGGGGCGGAGGCCTCCGAGGGTCGGCGGCCGCTGCCTGGGCGGACCTACTACGCGCGGCTCACCCAGGCGCTGGTCACCGCGCTTTCGGCGCCGATGGCGGAAGGCAAGCTCTACGATGTGGACATGCGGCTGCGCCCGTCCGGGCGGCAGGGGCCGGTCGCGACCTCGTTCGAGGCGTTCCGGACCTACCAGCGCGAGGAGGCCTGGACCTGGGAGCACCTGGCCTTGACCCGCGCCCGGGCGGTGGCCGTGGCCGGCGAGGGGGCAGGCGAGCTCGCGGCCGAGGTCGAGGCCTTCCGGCGCGCGCTTCTGGCCGAGGCCGGGGCGCCGGAGAAGACGCTGGCGGAAGTGGCCGAGATGCGCGCGCGACTCTTCGCGGCGAAGCCCGCCGAGGGCGCCTGGGACGCCAAGCGCGGCCCCGGGGCGATGACCGACATCGAGCTTCTGGCCGAGGCGGCGGCGCTGATCGCCGGGTCGCCGCAGCGGGGCGTTCCGGCGCAGCTCCGGGCGGCGCCCAAGGCGGGGCTTCTGGCCAAGGACGAGGCCGAGCGGCTGGCCTCGGCCTATCGCCTGCTCTGGGCGGTACAGTCGGTGACGCGGCTCCTGACCGACCGGGGGCTCGACCTCGACGAGATCGGCGAGGGCGGCCAGGCGGTGCTCCTGCGCGAGACCGGGGCGCAGGATGTGGGCGAACTCGCGCGGCGCTTCGCGGCGGCGAAGGCGGAGGCGGCGGCGATCGTCGAGGGCGCGCTCGCCGGGGCCGGGGTGAGCGCGTCGTGAGGACGAGACGGGGAGGACGGCGATGAGGCTGGAACAGGCGGACCCCAAGGGGCTGATCCGCGAGAGCTACCGGATCGAGGGGATCACGCCGGGCGAGTGCCGCTCGATCTTCCTCGACTGGGCGGTCTCGCTCGCGCCCGGAACCGAGACGCGGCTCGCGCTGAAGCGGGTGATCGCGGAATACGGCGGCAACGAGGACCACCCGATGACGCCGGTCCTGAAGGCCGGGCTCGAGGCGCCCGCCGCCACCGGCCGGCGCGGCGGGCGGAAGGGGCGGCTCGGTGGCTGAGCGGCCGTTTCACCCTGGGCCAAATATCCCCGCCGGAGGCAGGCGCGGCCCCGCAACGGGGCCG
>JBFKAV010000116.1:0-11521 GCA_041621405.1 Paracoccaceae bacterium | reverse complement strand
CTTGCCGCTTCTCGACCGCCTCGCCGGCGCCACGAAGCGGCGACTTCCCTTCCCCGTCACCAGCGCCGAGCCCATCCGGCACCGACCCGGCCGCACCGAGTACCGCCCTGCCCGCTGGCGCAATCCGGGAGCCCTGACGGTCGATGTGGCGGCCGCGGTCCATTCCGGCCGCATCGCCTCGCTTTCCGGTACCGACGGCCTCGTCCGCCTGCCCGCCGGGTCCGAGACCATCGCCCCCGGCACCCCGCTCGACTTCCTGCCCCTTCCCTGCTGACCGAGGTCAACCATGCGCATCGCCTACACCATGACCGCCGGACAGGGCGATCTCGACCTCCTCCTCGCCGAGGCCGCGGCGGCGGCCCGCGCCGGAGGGCTCCGCGTCGCAGGCGCCGTCCAGATCAACAGCACGCGCCCCGACTGCCACCGCTGCGACATGGACGTCGAGGTCCTGCCCGACGGCCCGGTGATCCGCATCTCGCAGTCGCTCGGTCCCGGCGCCCGCGGCTGCCGGCTCGACGCGCAGGGCCTCGAGACGGCGGTGGCCGAAGTGGCGCGGCGGCTGACGGCGACGACCGACCTCCTGATCGTCAACAAGTTCGGCAAGCACGAGGCCGAGGGCCGCGGCTTCCGCGACCTGATCGCCGAGGCGCTGGCGCTCGGCGTGCCGGTGCTCGTTGGCGTGAACGGGCTGAACCGCGCCGCCTTCCTCGCCTTTGCCGGCGGCCTCGCCGAGGAACTGCCGCCGGACGCCGACGCGCTTGCAGGCTGGATCCGCGCCGCGCCCTGCCGCAGGGCCGCCTGACCCTTCCGGCCGCGCCCGCTGCGCCCTAGCCCGCGACCCCGCCGCTGCCGAGCACGCGCTCGACCGCCCGCGCCGTGGCCGCCACCACTATGTCGGCCTCCTCCCGCGTCAGGCAAAGCGGCGGGGCAAAGCCGATGATGTCGCCCTGCGGCATGGCCCGCGCGATGACCTTCTCCTCGGCCGCCAGCACGGCGACAACCTGGGGGCCGACCTTCTTCGCCGGATCGAAGAACCGGCGCGCCTCCCTGTCCGCCACCAGCTCCACGCCGCAAAGCATCCCCTCACCCCGCACCTCGCCGACGTTCGAGTGATCGCCCAGCGCCTCCTTCATCGTCCGGTTCAGGTAGGCCCCGACCTCGCCCGCGTTCGCCACCAGCCCGAGCGCGTCGATGAGCTTGAGGTTCGCCACCCCCGCCGCCGCCCCGATCGGGTGGGCGGAGTAGGTCCAGCCGTGGCCGAACGTCCCCATGGCGTCGGTGCCCTGTTCGAGCACCTTCCAGACCTTCTCCGAGACGATCGAGCCCGAAAGCGGCGCATAGGCCGAGGTCAGCCCCTTGGCGACCGTGATGATGTCGGCCTCGATGCCGTAGTGGTCCGATCCGAACATCGTGCCCAAGCGCCCGAACCCGGTCACCACCTCGTCGACGATCAGGAGGATGTCGTGCTTCCTCAGGATCTTCTGGATCGCCTCCCAGTAGCCCTCGGGCGGCGGCACGATGCCGCCGGTTCCGAGCACCGGCTCGCCGATGAAGGCGGCGATTGTCTCCGCGCCCTCGCGCTCGATCAGTGCCTCGAGCTCGGCCGCGCAATGGGCCGTGAACTCGGCCTCGCTCTGCGCGGGATCGGTGCGGCGGAAGTGGAAGGGCGCCTCAGTATGGATCACCTGGGCGAAGGGCAGGTCGAAGGCCTTGTGGAAGAGCTCGAGCCCGGTCAGCGAGCCGGTCATCAGGCCGGAGCCGTGATAGCCCCGCCAACGCGAGATGATCTTCTTCTTCTCCGGCCGTCCGAGGATGTTGTTGAAATACCAGACGAGCTTGATGTTGGTCTCGTTCGCGTCCGAGCCGCCGAGCCCGAAATAGACCTTCGACATGTTCGCGGGCGCCCGCTCGAGCACCATCTTCGCGAGCGTGATCGAGGCCTCGGAGCCGTGGCCGGCATAGGCGTGATAATAGGCGAGTTCCCTCGCCTGCTCGGCGATCGCTTCGGCGATCTCCGTCCGACCGTAGCCCACGTTCACGCAGTAGAGCCCGGCGAAGGCGTCCAGCAGCCGGATGCCGTCGCGGTCCTCGATGTAGGCGCCCTGGCCGGTGCGGACGATGCGCGAGGGGCTTTCGCCACGGGCGTGCTGGGCCAGATGCGTCGAGGGGTGCAGGAAGCTCTCGCGGTCCCAGCGGTCGAGTTGGTCGTTCGTCAGCATCGCGATGCCTCCCAAAAATCCATGGCAGTAGGCCTAGTCGATTCCGGGGCATTGCTCCATCCCCGCCCTCACGTCCAGCGAGGACCCTTGGCGAATTCCCCTTTCCAAGGCCGACGCCTAAGGCGATCATCGGGCTGGCGGGCGGACAAGCGCCGCCGGACCCCAACGTCTCCCAGGCCCCTGGTCGAGGCCGGCGGCGGTGGCTTGCAAAGGACAAGACCCGTGTTCGAGGACACGACATCGCTGCTGAGCCGCCTGATCGCCTTCCCGACGGTCTCGGCCGACAGCAATCTTGAGATCATCGAGTTCCTCGCCGGGCGGCTCGAAGGCGCGGGCGCCCGCGTCGAGATCCATCTCGACCCCTCTGGCCGCAAGGCCAACCTCTTTGCCACGCTCGGGCCCGACGTCGACGGCGGCATCCTCCTGTCGGGCCATACCGACGTGGTGCCGGTGGCCGATCAGGACTGGTCCACCGACCCGTTCGAGATGGTCGAGCGCGACGGCCGCCTCTACGGCCGCGGCAGCTGCGACATGAAGGGCTTCATCGCCGCCGCAGTGGCGATGGCGCCGCTCTACGCCGAGCGCGTGAAGGACCGCCCGGTCCATTTCGCATTCACTCACGACGAGGAGACCGGCTGCATCGGCGCAAGGGCCCTGGCCAAGGTGCTGAAGGAACGGAAGACCCGGCCCGCGGTCGCGATCATCGGCGAGCCCACCTCGATGCGAGTGATCGAAGGGCACAAGGGCTGCTACGAGTACTCCACCCACTTCACCGGGCTGGAGGGACACGGCTCTGGCCCAGACCGAGGCGTGAACGCGGTGGAATACGCGGTGCGCTACGTCGGGCGGCTTCTCGAGCTGAAGGAGCGGCTCAAGGCCCGTGCCCCTGCGGGCAGCCGCTTCGAGCCGCCCTGGACCACGATCAACACCGGCGCGCTCGTGGGTGGCGTCGCCCACAACGTGATCCCGGGCAAGGCCCGGGTGGACTGGGAGATGCGCCCGGTCCAGCCCGGCGACGCCGATTTTGTGAAGTCCGACCTCGGCGCCTTCTGCACCGACGACTTGCTGCCGGCGATGCGGGCCGTATCGCCGGAGGCCGACATCGTCATGCAGGTGATCGGCGAGGTCGACGGGCTGATCCCGGCCGATGCGAATGAGGCCCGCGACATCGTGATGGCGCTGACCGGTGCCAACGGCGCCGGTCTGGTGCCCTTCGGCACCGAGGCCGGCATCTTCCAGGGCCTTGGCATTTCGGCCGTGGTCTGCGGCCCGGGCTCCATCGAGCAGGCGCACAAGCCCGACGAGTACCTCGCGATCGACCAGCTCCGCGAATGCCTGGCGATGCTCGAACGCCTCGGAGACAAGCTCGCCGGGTAGAGACGGCACGCCTCACCGGAGCGACGGCAGCGTCGTCATATGCTCCTGCGCGACGCTGCGGATCACGAAGACGCTCAGGCCCACCGGCGGGCGATCATGCCGGTCTCAAGAAGCCTCACAATCGACCTTCAGGCCGTCGCCGCCTCCTTGAGCCCCAGCTCATCCACCATCGCCGCCCGCATCAGGAACTTCTGCGGCTTGCCGGTCACCGTCATCGGCAGGCTGTCCCTGAACCGCACCACGGCCGGGATCTTGAAATGCGCGATCTGGCCCCGGCAGAAGTCGCGGACCGCCTCCTCGCTCGGCTGCGCCCCGGGCTTCGGCACGATCCAGGCGCAGACGATCTCGCCCAGCCGCGCGTCGGGCAGCCCGAAGACCTGCACCTGGCTCACGTCGGGGTGGGTGTAGAGAAACTCCTCCACCTCGCGCGGGTAGATGTTCTCGCCGCCGCGGCAGATCATGTCCTTCACCCGGCCGGTGATGTTGGCGTAGCCCTCGGCGTCGATCCGGGCGAGGTCGCCTGTATGCATCCAGCCCTCGGGGTCGATCGCGGCCGCCGTCTGCTCCGGCTCGTCCCAGTAGCCCTTCATCACCGAATAGCCGCGGGTCAGGAGCTCGCCCTGGTCGCCCGTTGCAACAGTTGCACCGCGCGCGTCGACGATCCTGACCTCGACATGCGGATGGATCCGCCCCACCGACCCGACCCGCTTCTCCAGGGGGGTATCGATCCCAGACTGGAACGAAACCGGCGAGGTCTCGGTCATGCCGTAGGCGATCGTCACCCCGCCCATGTGCATCCGCGCCTGAACCCGCCGCATCACCTCGATCGGACAGGGCGCGCCGGCCATGATCCCGGTCCGGAGGCTCGAAAGACCGAACCCCGCGAAATCGGGATGCTCCAGCATCGCGACGAACATCGTCGGCACCGCGTAGAGCGCCGTCGCCCGCTCCGCCTCGACGGCCTTCAGCACCGCGAGCGGATCGAACGCCTCCCCCGGCACGATCATCGTCGCCCCCTTGGTCACGCAGCCGAGCGTGCCCATCACCATCCCGAAGCAATGGTAGAACGGCACCGGAATGCAGAGCCGGTCGTCCTCGGAGAACTCCATCGCGTCGGTGGTGAAGCGGGCGTTGTTGATAATGTTGCGGTGCGAGAGCGTCGCGCCCTTCGGCTGGCCGGTGGTGCCGGAGGTGAACTGGATGTTGATCGGGTCGTGCCGGTCGAGCCCCGCCGTCACCGCGTCGAGCCGCGACAGCTCCACCCCCCGGCCCCTTTCGACCACCTCGGGGAAGGCAATGGCGCCTTCGAGCGCCGCCTCGCCCATCACGATGACGTGGTGGAGGTCCGGCAGACGCGGATCCCCCGGTCCGGACCAGACCTCGCCCAGCATCGCCACGTAGTCCGAGCTGCGAAACCGCTCGGCCAGAAGCAGCGCCTTGCAGCCGGTCTTTCTCAGCGCGAACTCCAGTTCGTGCACCCGGTAGGCCGGGTTGACGTTGACGAGGATCACGCCGATCCGCGCGGTCGCGAACTGCGCGAGCAGCCACTCCGGCCGGTTCGGCGCCCAGACCCCCAGACGGTCGCCCTTCTCGAGCCCTAGCGCGAGAAGCCCGCCCGCCAGCGCATCGACCTCGGCCGCGAACTGCGCCCAGCTCCAGCGGATGCCGTGGGCGGAGAACACCACCGCCTCGCGCGGACCGAACCGCGCCACGGTGTCGGCCAGGACCTCCGGGATCGTCGCTTCGATCAGGGATACGTCGGTCGGGCCCTTCACGTGCGAGAGCCCTCCCACCGGCACGATCCCCAACTCCGCCATGCCGCCTCCCCCGGGGCGCGTCAGCCCCCGATCTTCACGCCCTTCCGCCCGGCCAGGTCGGTCACGTATTGCCAGGCCACCCGGCCCGAGCGGGCGCCGCGCGTGGTGTACCATTCCACCGCCTCGGCGCGCATCTTCTCGTCGTCGATCTCGATCCCGAAGGCGTCGCAATAGCCGCGGATCATCGCAAGGTACTCGTCCTGCCCGCAGGGGTGGAAGCCGAGCCAGAGGCCGAAGCGGTCGCTGAGCGAGACCTTCTCCTCCACCGCCTCCGACGGGTTGATCGCGGTCGAACGCTCGTTCTCGATCATGTCGCGCGGCATCAGGTGGCGGCGGTTCGAGGTGGCGTAAAACACCACGTTGGCCGGCCGGCCCTCGATGCCGCCGTCGAGCACGGCCTTGAGCGCCTTGTAGTGCTGGTCGTCGTGGCTGAAGGAGAGGTCATCGCAAAAAAGGAGAAACCGGTGCTCCTCTGCGGCGCGCAGATGCGCGAGCAGCCGCGAGATCGAGGAGAGGTCCTCGCGCGACAGCTCCACCAGCTTCAGGTCATGGCCCATCCGGCGCACCTCGGCATGGATCGCCTTGACCAGTGAGGACTTGCCCATCCCCCGCGCGCCCCAGAGGAGCGCGTTATTGGCCGGCAGGCCATCGGCGAACTGCAGAGTGTTGGCAAGAAGCGTGTCGCGCGCCCGGTCGATGCCGACGAGAAGCGGCAGCTCAACCCGCGACACCTCGGGCACCGGGTCGAGCCTGTCGGGGCCGACATGCCAGAGGAAGGCCTCGGCGGTGGCGAAATCGGGGGCGGGAGCGGATGCGGGCGCGAGCCGCTCCAGCGCATCGGCGATGCGGGTCAGCGTCGCATCGGCCGGCCAGGTCATGAACCCTTGGCCTCGTCGGCCGCTGCGGCCTCGTCCGCCTCCTCCTCGTCATCGTCCTCGAACCAGAGGCCCTGGGCGCGCAGCTCCGCCTCGCGCTTTCGCTCGACCATGGCGACGAGGTAGATCGAGACCTCGTAGAGCGCGTAGACCACCACGAAGAGGATCACCTGCGTCGTCACGTCGGGCGGGGTGACGATCGCCGCCACCGTCAGGATACCGACGATCGCGTACTTCCGGACCGAGCGCAGCCCGGCGGCGCTCGCCAGCCCGGCCTTGCCCATCAGCGTCAGGAGAACCGGCAGCTGGAAGCAGAGCCCGAAGGCCACGATCAGCTTCAACGTGATGTCGAGCGTCTCGTTCACCTTGCCGTAGAACACGATGTCGATGCCGTGCTCGGTCGCGGGCGCCACCTCGCCCTCGCCAGTGACGATGGCCGCGACAAGCGACGGCAGGTCGGCGAAGCCGAGGAAGAAGTTCATCGCGAGCGGCACCACCACGAAGTGCGCGAAGGCGGCGCCCAGGAGGAACAGCAATGGCGAGGAAATCAGGAACGGCAGGAAAGCGTTCTTCTCGCTGCGATAGAGCCCGGGGGCGACGAAGCGCCACAGCTGGTAACCTATCACCGGAAAGGCGAGGGCGAGGCCGCCCACCATCGAGATTCGGATCAGCGTGAAGAAGTACTCCTGCGGCGCGGTGTACTGCATCACCGGATTGGGGTTGCCAAGGTCGCGCATCGTCTTCTCGATTGGCACCAAAAGGAAATCGAGGATCATGCTGCCGAAGGAAAAGCAGATCACCATGCCCACGAGGAAGGCCACGACCGACCAGATCAGCCGCGTCCGGAGCTCGGCCAGATGCTCGATCAGAGGCGCCGAGGTGTCGTCGATCTGATCCTCTGCGTCGCGCGGGCTCATGCGCCGGTGGCCTTCGGTTTGGCCCTGCGGGGTGCGGGCTTGGCCTTGCTGGCCGAGGGCTTGGCCTTCGCTGCGGCGGCCTTCGCTGCGGCGGCCTTCGCCGCTTTCGCCGGAGCTGCTTTCGCCGGCGCCGCCTTCGTGGCCCTCGCGACAGCGGGCTTGGCCGCCTCGGCAGCCGCGGGGCTTGCCTTCGTCGTGGTCGCCGCCTCCCGGCGCGCCTCGGCCTCGGCGACCTTCTTCTCAGCCAGCTTGGCCGTCTCCGAGCCCGGTGCCGGCTTCGCGGCCGTGCGACCGGACTTCGCCGGGTCCCAGCTTTCGAACTTCCGCGCCGCCTCCTCGATCTTGTCGAGCCCGAGGTTCTTCTTCGAGGTCATCGCGCGGAGATCCTTGGCGGTCTCGGAGACCCCGCTTTCCTTCGCGGCCTCGTCCATCGCGCGCTGGAACTCGCGCGCCATGCCGCGCGCCTTGGCCGTGAACCGCCCCAGCGCCGCGAACATCCGCGGCAGGTCCTTCGGGCCGATCACGATCAGCGCCACGATGCCGATCAGCAAGAGTTCGCTCCAGCCGATGTCCATGGCTCAGCCGCTCCCCCGGAACCGGGCCTGGATCAGGCCTTGTCCTTCTCGTCCTCCGGCGTCACGTCGCGCGCGTTGTCGGCGGCGGCCTTCTCGATCTCCTCGGTGCCGTCCTTGACGCCCTTCTTGAAGGCGGTGATGCCCTTGCCGACCTCGCCCATCAGCGACGAGATCTTGCCGCGCCCGAACAGCACGAGCACGACGATGGCGATGAGCAGCAGGCCCGGCAGGCCGATGTTGTTGAGCATAGTCTTCTCCCTTCGCGGGCCGCGACCATGACGGGCCCGACGGTTCGTGGGCTACATTTATGGCCTCGCCTCTGAGGATCAAAGACCCAATCGGCGGTCCGTCGCCGAAAATTCTGAACGCGGATGTTTGCAATCCTGTCCCAAAAGGCAGGTTGTAGTGTGGCGTCGACTCCGGCTTCTGAACCGCACAGTTCGGAATCCTATCCGAAAAGCCAGCTTATGGCGTGGCAGCTGTCCTCCTATAAGAGGCTCGAAGGCCGAAAAAGGCCACAACGACAGGATGATAGGCGTGTCGGCGCTCCACTGGATCTTGTTTCGCAGCCGGCCGACCGTCTCGCCCTGGCCGGCCACCATTCTCGACCTCGCGCGCGTGATCGAGCGCAACAACAGCGCGGCGGGCGCCACCGGGATGATGCTGTTCTCGAACGCCGACTACCTGCATTATCTCGAGGCCGAGTCCGAGGCGCTCGAACCGATTTGGGCCCGAATCCGCGCCGACGAGCGTCACAAGCTGGTGTGGTCGCTCACCGGCGAGACCGAGTCGCAGCACTTCCCGGGCCTGCCGATGGGCTATTTCGACGCCGAGCGCGAGCATTCGCGGGTCCAGGCCGCGCCGATCTGGCACGACCGCCACGACTGGCAGCCGGACCAGGCCGAAGCGCTGATCGAGATGCTGGTGGCGATGGCGCGCGAGAAATACCCCCTGGCGATGAACGGCGGCGCGCCGGATTGAGCGCGCGGCTCACTCGGCGACGCAGGATCCGGACACCGGGAAGACGAAGCAGCGGTCGCGGCGGATCATCAGCCACATCGGCGTACCGGGCTTCGGCAGGAACACCGCAGGCACCGTCGCGTGCAGGAGCGAGCCGTCGAAGTCCATCCGGAACTCCACCAGGCTCTCCTTGCCGATGAACCGCGCCCGCTCGACCACGCCGCGCGCCGGCACGCCCTCCTCCGCGGTCGGGTGCGGGCCGCGGCCGTCACGGTCGAAATCGATCCTGAGATGCTGCGGCCGGATGATGATTTCCACCTCGGCTCCGTCGGCCACGCCGGGGGCGAGGAAGCGGCCGAACGGCGTCTCGGTCAGCGCACCGCTGACCCGCCCGCGGATCACGTTGACATCCGAGAAGAAGGCGGCCGCGCGGGCATCGACGGGGCGGTTGTAGATGTTGTAGGGGGCGCCGCGCTGCACGATCCGGCCACCCCGCATCAGGAGGATCTCGTCGGCCATCCGCATCGCCTCGCCCGGCTCGTGGGTGACCAGAAGGACCGACGTGCCCTCCTCTTTCAGCAGGTCCAGCGTGGCGTCGCGGATGCCGTCGCGCAGCCGCTCGTCGAGCCCCGAGAACGGCTCGTCCATCAACAGGATCCGCGGCCTCGGCGCCAGCGCCCGGACCAGCGCCACCCGCTGCTGCTCGCCGCCCGAGAGCTCGTGGGGATAATTCGATCCGAAGCCCGCAAGGCTCACCCGCTCCAGAAGCTCCGCCGCCCGCGCCCGCCGCGCCTCCTTCGGCCCGGTCAGCCCGAAGGCCACGTTGCCGGCCACCGTCAGGTGCGGAAACAGCGCGAAATCCTGGAACATGAGCCCGATGGAGCGCTCCTCGGGCGGTAGGTGCAGGCCCGCATCCGAGACCACGTGGCCCTCTACGATCACCCGACCTTCGTCCTGGCGCTCGACGCCGGCGAGGATTCTCAGCGTCGTCGACTTGCCGCAGCCCGAGGGTCCGAGCAGGCAGGTCACCTGCCCCGGTTCCAGCGCCAGCGTCACGTCCGAGACAACGGCGCGGCCGCCGAAGCGTCTGGTCAGGCTTTCCGCCTCCAGTCTGGGGCCGTCATGCGCCACGCCCTCGCCTCCGCAAAATCCGAGCGAAAATCTAAGGTATCAGCGCATTAGCAGCGCCCCGCCCGGCCCGCAAGGGGCTGGCGCGAGCGTCGCGGGGCGTCAGATCGGCCGCGGGCTGCCCTTCTGCCTGACCGACCAGACCTCGAGGATGCCGGCGCACAAAACCAGTGCCCCGCCGACGATCTCGAGGCCGCCGAGGCGCTCACCGGCAAGCATCGCCGCCGATATCGCCCCGACCAGCACTTCCGCCATCAGCAGGATGCCCACGCGGGCGGGCTCGAGGCGCGGCGCGGCCCACATCAAGCCGGCCATGGACAACCCCCACCAGAGGCCGCCAGCCGCAATCGCCCAGCCGAGGGCCGGGCCGGCGCTCCCGAACGCGAGCCCCGTGGGCCATGGCTCCAGAACCGGCGCGAGGAGGAGCGCCCCCGCGCAGGCGCCGGCAGCGAAGACAAAGGCCGCCTCTCCGGGCCCCAGGCTCGGCTTTGCCCGCATACCCGTGGAGGCGACCGACCAGAGCATGCCGGAGGTTAGGGCCAGCCATTCACCAGCACCCCGAGGCACCGGCACCGCGCCGTCGGCAGCGAGCATCACTGCGAGACCGGCGATGCCGACGGCAACGGCCACAATGCGCAGGCGTGGCGTCGGCCAGCGCATCAGGTATCGGGCGATCAGCGTGCTCCAGACCGGCGTCAGGAAGAACAGCAGGATCACGATCGCGACGCGCCCGTAAGCGAAGCCCACCGAGTAGAGCATGAACGCCGCGCCGCCGAGGGCGACCGAGGCCAGGGCCAGGGTGTCGGCGCCGGCCAGCCGCCGCCGTCGCTTCAGCGCGAGCGGCGCCAAGAGAATCGTCGCCGCGGCCACGATGGCGAGCGTTCCCCAGGCGCCAGGCAGGGCAAGCTCCGCCAGGCGGCGCACCGGCAGCCAGTAGAGGCCCCAAAGCGCGCCGGTCCCGACGACGATCAGGCTGGCGACGAGCGTGGTCCGGTCATCCTGCATCGCACCCCATCTACCCGCTGGTCCTGCCCCGGGCAAAGCGGTTGCGACCTAACGAGGCATTGCAGAGGCGCCATGGGCGCGGCGACCTTCGCGGCCCCGCTTACAAGGTCGAGTTCATCGCGCCGCCGTCGAGCAGGAAGTTCTGGCCGACGATGAAGCCCGCATGCTGCGAGCAGAGGAAGGCGCACATCGCGCCGAACTCTTCCGGCGTGCCGTAGCGCCCGACCGGGATCGTCGCCGCGCGCCGGCGCTTGGCCTCATCGAGGCTGACCCCCTGCGCCTTCGCAACGCCGCCGTCGAGCGACACCGCCCGGTCGGTAGCGTGGATCCCGGGCAGGAGGTTGTTGATCGTCACGCCCTGGCCCGCCACCTGTCGCGCGGTGCCGGCGACGAAGCCGGTCAGCCCGGTGCGGGCGGCGTTGGAGAGGCCCAGAGCCGGGATCGGCGCCTTCACCGACTGCGAGGTGATGTTGACCACCCGGCCCCAGCCCCGCTCCATCATCCCGGGCAGGCACGCCTGCATCAGAGCGATCGGCGTCAGCATGTTGGCGTCGAGCGCGCGGATGAAGTCGTCCCGGCTCCAGTCGCTCCAGAGCCCCGGCGGCGGGCCGCCGGCATTGGTCACCAGGATGTCCACCGCACCCGCGG
>JBFKAV010000115.1:0-11598 GCA_041621405.1 Paracoccaceae bacterium | reverse complement strand
GGCCTTCTTCGGCGAGGCAGTGGGGCCGCGCCGGATCCTCGCCTCGGCCGTGGGATTCGCCGGCGCGATGTTCGTGATCCGCCCGAGCCTGACGCTGTTCGGCCCGGTGGCGCTCTACCCGCTCGGCACCGCGTTCTCCTTCGCCGCCTACATGATCGTGACCCGGATCCTGTCGCGCGAGCTGCACCCGGTGCCGATGCAGTTCCACACCGCCGCGCTGGGCTTTGTGATCACGGCGCCGATCCTCATTCTCGCCGCGCCCGCAGGCCTGGCGCCGCTTGGCCTTTCCTGGCCCGAGGGCGCCGCCTGGGGCTTCCTCCTCGGCGTCGGGCTGGCTTCGACCGTCAGCCACATGGCGATCACCTACGCGCTGAAATACGCGCCCTCGGCCACGCTGGCGCCGCTGCACTACCTCGAGATCGTGAGCGCGGTGTTCTTCGGCTACCTGGTCTTCGGCGACTTCCCCATGGCAATGACCTGGGTCGGGATCGCTCTGATCACCGCCTCGGGGCTCTACGTCATCCACCGCGAGCGGCAGCTTTCGCGGCGGATCCAGGTGCCAGTGCCCTGATCGCGGCGGAAAGCGCCGTGCGCGGCAGGAACACCAGCATGCGCCGCGCCGAGAGGCGCAGCGCCACCTCCCGCCCGACCGCCTCGTTCGAGGTGCCGATCCGGCCACCGGGGGCGAAGCGGATGCCGTCAATCGGCCAGCGCAGGCCGCGGCTTTCGCCCGTCACCCGGCCCATCGGAAAGAGCGAGACGCGGGTACCGGGCGCCAGCGCGAGGCGGAGCTCGAGCGGCGCGACGAAAGCCACGTCCTCGGGGCCGATCAGCAGGCAGGGGCGGCGCGCGTGCTGCAACAGAGTGGAGAAGGCCGCCATCTCGTGGTCGAGCCGGGCGCCGGTGAAACCGACCGCGAGCAGCAGCGGTGCCCGGATCGAGCGCAGGCATTTGTCGAAATCGGTTGTCTCCTGATCCGTGATGAGGTGAACTCGCTCCGGGGGAAGCGCGGCTCGCGTTGCGGCGTCGAGCGAATCGAGGTCGCCGATCACGGCCGCGGGGTCATGTCCGAGAGCCAACGCGCGCGCCGCGCCCCCGTCGGCGGCCACCAGGAGCGGCGCATGGATTAGTGCTTCATCGAGAACAGCGGGCAGGATCTCGCCGTCGCCGAGGATGGTGACCCCGCGTTTTGAATGAACAATGCTCTCGTTCATGGTGATAATGTTTCTATGTTTGCAACAAACCACAATTCGGACGCGAAAAGATACCCTTGCTTCCGTAGTTCGGTGCCCATTTGGGAACGGAAGAATGTTACGCAAACCACTGTCGAGCAAGGCAGAAAGTGACGACTTATGGCAGTCGGACCGAACAAACTCACGGTATCGTACGGGACCTTTTCCTGTACGCTTGAGGGATTCGACGACGCCTTTTCCACGATGAAGGCGGTGGCGGAGTATTTCCGCGAACTCTCCGCTGAGGACCGCTATTTCGGTGCCGTCCCGCCTGTCCCCGACATGCAGATGCTGGAGCGCCTGGCCGAGAACGAGATCCAGCGCCGGGTCGAGGCCCGGATGGCCGAGGGTGGGATGGTGCTGAAGGCGGGCGCGGAGCCGCTGAGGACCAGCGCCTTCGAGACCGTGCCGTCCGCCCCCCAGCCCGCGGCTTCGGCGCCGGGCGAGAGCGTGGCCGCCCGGCTAGCGCGACTGCGGGCCACGGCAGCGCGGGTGCGGGGCGACGGGGAGACGCCGCCCAGATCGATCTTCGCCGAGGACGAGGCTTCCGGGTCGCACGCCCCTGCCCCGCCGCCGGGCGAGGCGAGCGGCGACGGGACTCAGGCGGAAGCGGAAGCTGAGGCTGCCGCGGCCGAGCCAGGGCCGGAGGCGGCGCCCGAGGCACCTGAGGCGCCGACGCGCCCGGCTGCGCCGACGGCCCCGGAACCGGTCGCGGCGGCAGAAGCGGAAGCGGAACCGCCCGCGGAGGATGACGAGGCGAAGCCCGACGCGGCGGCTGAAGTGCCGCCAGAGCCGGAGGCCGCGACGGCGGCGACTTCTGCCGAGGCGGAGGCTGGGCCGGCCCCTGCCCCGACCCAGCAACCGGCGCCGGCCCCGGCGCCCGCCGAGACTGGAGCCGGCTGGGCCCCGCCGCAGGCGCCCGCCGAGGAACGCACGCCCGGACCGGGCGCCGCGGCAGCTGGCCCGACGCACGCCGATACCGGCACGGGCTGGACGCCTCCGGCCGATGTCGAGCCCGAAGAGGCTCCGGAGGCCGAGACCGAGCGCAAGGCGCCCGCGGCCGCTATGCAGGACGAGGTCGAGCTGGGCAACGGCACCGACGAGGCGATCGAACGGTTCCTCGCCGAACCCGAGGCCGAGACGCCCGGGGCGGACACCGATGCGGCGGCCGCTGCCCCGCCCGAGCAGCCGCGGCAAGCACCGCACGAGGCCCCCGCCGCCGAACTAGAGAAGCCGCAGGGGCCGATGCTGCTGACCCGGCAGGTCGTCGGTCCTGCGCCGCAGGGCGAGGTCGAGAACCAGCTCCGCGTCTTCATGAACCGGCTGCGCACGGCGAACAGGGCTGTGACCGAGGCCGAGCCCGCCGCGCCCGGGGTCGCCCCCACCCCCGCCGCCCGGCCCGAGGCGCCGCGCGAGACGGCGGCTGCGCCCGCCCCGAAGGAGGCCGCGCCGTCCTCCGCCGAACCGCCGCTGGCCGCAGACGAGCCCGAGGCAGAACCGGCGGCACCGGAAACGCAGCAACCGGTCGAGGCAAAGGGCCGGCAGGAGGCCGGTGACGAGGAGTCGCTCAGCCGCGATCTCGACCGCCTGATGGAGACCGCCAAGTCGCAGCTCGAGGTGGAGGACCACAAGCGCCGCATCGACGCGATGTCGCACCTGAAGGCCGCCGTCGCGGCCACCGAGGCCGAGCGCCAGCTCAGCGCCGGCGAGGAGGGCGGCCGCGAAGCGGACGAGGAGCTCGACCGCTACCGCGAGGATCTCTCGCGGTTGGTTCAGGCGCAGCGCAAGACTGCGGCCGCGGCCGAGCCCCCGCGCCGGCGCGAGGAAGCGCCCGCAGGCCGGGTGATGCCGCTGGTGCTTGCAAGCGAGCAGCGTGTCGACCGCGCGCTCGGCCAGGGCCTCGCCGCCGGTCCCGGCGCCGGCGTGCCGGAGCGGATGGCCGGAGCGACCAGCGCCTACCTGGCCGCGGAGCACGACGAGGCGGAGGAGGAGCCCGGCGGCGATCCGCCGCGCCAGCCGTCGATGGCATTTGCCGAATTCGTCGCCAACCTGGGCGCGGGCGGGCTCGGCGAGGTGATGGAGGCGGCGGCCGCCTATTTGGCGGTGCAGGAAGGGCGCGAGTTCTTCTCGCGGCCGCAGATCATGCGCAAGCTCGCGCTCGTCGTGGGCGAGGACGACTACACGCGCGAGGATGGGCTGAGGGCGTTCGGCGCACTTTTGCGCGAGGGCCGCATTACCAAGCTGCACCGGGGCCGGTTCACGATTTCGAAAACCTCTCTGTATATCGACAAGGCCCGCGGCCTGACCCATTGAGGGCCACGATTCGAAGGGTGTGAAGGGTAACGAGTGCCAGGCGGGCCGGAGGCTACTCCGTGTCCGCCGTTTTATTCTCCGGCCGTCCGGCGTCTGGGTCGGGCCGGCCGACGCCGCGGAAGACCGCCCGGAACGGCAGCGCCCAGACCACGCCGAGCGCCACGTAGACCAAGAACTCAAGCCAGAGCGGGGGCCGCTCGAAGAGGCTGACCAGCCAAACCGCCGCGGCGATGTAGAGCGGCAGCCCGAGCACCAGGATCAGGAGCGACAGGCGTTTCCGGGTGCGGTGGCGGAGCGGCATCAGTCGGCGAAGGGGTCTGTCACGAGGATCGTGTCGTCGCGCTCTGGCGAAGTCGAGAGCAGCGCCACCGGGCACTGGATCAGCTCCTCGATCCGGCGCACGTACTTGATCGCCGCCGCCGGCAGCTCGGCCCAGCTCCGCGCCCCGGCGGTGCTTTCCTGCCAACCCTCGAGCGTCTCGTAGACCGGCCTGACCCGCGCCTGGCGGTCGGCGGCGGTGGGCAGGTAGTCCAGCGGCTCGCCGTCGAGCTCGTAGCCGGTGCAGATCCTGAGCTCGTCGAAGCCGTCGAGCACGTCGAGCTTGGTCAGCGCGATGCCGCTGACGCCGGAGGTGGCGCAGGTCTGGCGCACCAGCACCGCGTCGAACCAGCCGCAGCGGCGCTTGCGTCCCGTGACGGTGCCGAATTCGTGGCCGCGCTCGCCGAGGCGCTCGCCGACCGCGTCCTGGAGCTCGGTCGGGAACGGGCCCTCGCCGACGCGGGTCGTGTAGGCCTTGACGATGCCGAGGACGAAGTCGATCGCCCCCGGCCCGAGGCCGGTTCCGGTGGCGGCCTGGCCCGCAATCACGTTCGAAGAGGTGACGAAGGGATAGGTACCGAAGTCGATGTCGAGGAGCGCCCCCTGCGCGCCCTCGAACAGGATCCGGCTTCCGCCGCGGCGGCGCTCGGAAAGCACCTTCCAGACCGGGGCGGCGAAGGCGAGCACCTTGGGCGCAATTTCGGTGAGGCGCGCGATCAGCGCGGCGCGGTCGACCGGCTCGAGGCCGAGGCCCCTACGGAGCGCGTCGTGGTGCACCAGCGCGCGGTCGACGCGGAGCTCGAGCGTGGGCCGGTCGGCGAGGTCGGCGACGCGGATCACACGGCGGCCCACCTTGTCCTCGTAGGCCGGGCCGATGCCGCGGCCGGTGGTGCCGATCTTGGCGACGCTGGCCTGGGCCTCGCGGGCGCGGTCGAGCTCGCCGTGGAATGGCAGGATGAGCGGCGCGTTCTCGGCGATCATCAGG
This sequence comes from Paracoccaceae bacterium, assembly GCA_041621405.1. Classification (GTDB taxonomy): domain Bacteria; phylum Pseudomonadota; class Alphaproteobacteria; order Rhodobacterales; family Rhodobacteraceae; genus JBFKAV01. The sequence goes on along the minus strand of JBFKAV010000115.1, from coordinate 6,750 downwards.
TTCTCGGGGCTGATCCTCACCCCCTGCCCCTCGAGCTTCTCTATCTCGGCCAGGAGCGCCCAGGGGTCGAGCACCACGCCGTTGCCGATGACCGAGAGCTTGCCGGGGCGGACGATGCCGGAAGGCAGCAGCGAGAGCTTGTAGGTGGTGTTGCCGATGACCAGAGTGTGGCCGGCGTTGTGGCCACCCTGGAAGCGGGCGATCACGTCGGCGCGCTCGGAGAGCCAGTCGACGATCTTGCCCTTCCCCTCGTCGCCCCACTGGGCGCCCACGACGACGACGTTGGCCACTTCCCGCGCTCCCCGACCCGGATTCCGGCTGCCCGTATAGCGGCCCCGGCCGGCGGCCGGAACCGGGAAAATCGCCGCGTGGCTGGACAGCGCCGCGAAGGCCGGGCTAGGCAGGGCAAAACCGAGAGGGACACATGGGCTTCTTCCTGCGCTGGCTCTTCGCCTTCGTGCTTCTGGCGGCGACCTTCAACCCGACGCAGTGGAACTACCTGCGCTGGGCCGAAGCGAACTGGGGCGGGCGGATGTCGCTGGTCGTGCTCGTCGGCCTGGTGCTGTTCGCCGCCTACGTTGTCTACCTGCGCGCCACCCTGCGCTCGATCGGACCCTTCGGCATGTCGCTCGTCGCCGCTCTGGTGGCGGCCCTAGTCTGGGTGCTGATCGACTGGGGCGTGCTGACGCTGGAGAACCCGAGTCTCAACACCTGGCTCGGGCTCTTCGTGCTCTCGGTGATCCTCGGCATCGGGCTCAGCTGGTCGATCGTCCGGCGGCGGCTGTCCGGGCAGGCCGACGTCGACGACGTGGACGAGGAATGAGGCCCCGGTGAGGGTTGCGGGCGCGGCCACTAGGGCCTAGATAGCGGCAAACTCCGGGAAGGCCGCCCCATGGAAAACGTCGTCCTCGTCATTCACCTGATCCTCGCGCTTTCGCTCATCGGCGTGGTGCTGTTGCAGCGCAGCGAAGGGGCGGCGCTTCTGAGCGGCGGCGGCAACATGACCGGCCGCTCGACGATGACGCCCTTGGGCAAGGTCACCTGGGGCCTGGCAATCGCCTTCATCGCCACCTCGGTCACGCTGACGATCATCGCCGCCGAGAAGTCGGCCGGCACCTCCGTGGTGGACCGGCTGGGCGCCGAGGCCCCGGCCGAGGCGGAGGCCCCCGCCCTGCCCCCGGCCGAGGACCTGCTGCCGCCGGCCAGTGGCGACGCGCCGCTGACGCCGCCCCGCGCCGACTGAGAATCGCCACAACAACTTGCCCCCGTCCGAAGCGCGGGGCCATTATGTTGCGGTCGGGTTGCCCTTCGCCGGCGAATCTCTTATAGCTCAAATCCCGTGATGCAGCGCCCCCAGCAGGCGCCGGATTGCACCGAAACGAGCAAGGATCACGGGGGGTCTTCCGGCATGGCGCGCTATGTTTTCGTCACGGGCGGTGTGGTCTCCTCGCTCGGCAAGGGCCTCGCCTCGGCGGCGCTCGGTGCGCTTCTCCAGGCCCGCGGCTTCTCGGTGCGCCTGCGGAAGCTCGACCCCTATCTCAACGTCGACCCCGGCACCATGAGCCCGTTCGAGCACGGCGAGGTCTTCGTCACCGACGACGGCGCCGAGACAGATCTCGACCTCGGGCATTACGAGCGCTTCACTGGGGTGGCGGCGCGGCAGACGGATTCGGTCTCCTCGGGGCGGATCTACTCGAATGTGCTCGAGAAGGAGCGCCGCGGCGACTACCTCGGCAAGACGATCCAGGTGATCCCGCACGTCACCAACGAGATCAAGGACTTCCTCGCCATCGGCGAGGACGAGGTCGACTTCATGCTCTGCGAGATCGGCGGCACGGTGGGCGACATCGAGGGCCTGCCCTTCTTCGAGGCGATCCGGCAATTCGCCCAGGAGAGGCCGCGCGGGCAGTGCATCTTCATGCACCTGACGCTCCTGCCCTACATCGCGGCGAGCGGAGAGCTGAAGACCAAGCCCACCCAGCACTCGGTCAAGGAGCTCCGCGCCATCGGCATCGCGCCCGACGTGCTCGTCTGCCGCTCCGAGCACCCGATCCCCGAGAAGGAGCGCGAGAAGATCGCGCTCTTCTGCAACGTCCGCAAGGAGGCGGTGATCGCCGCGCCCGACCTGAAGTCGATCTACGAGGCGCCCCTGGCCTACCACCGCGAGGGGCTCGACCAGGCGGTGCTCGACGCCTTCATGATCTCGCCCGCGCCGCGGCCCGACATGCGCCGCTGGGAGGACGTGATGGACCGGCTGGAGAACGCCGAGGGCGAGGTCCGGGTGGCGATCGTCGGCAAGTACACCCAGCTCGAGGATGCCTACAAGTCGATCGCCGAGGCGCTGACGCACGGCGGCATGGCCAACCGGGTGCGGGTCAAGGCCGAGTGGATCGATTCGGAGATCTTCGAGCGCGAGGATGCCGCGCCCTACCTGGAGCCCTTCCACGCGATCCTGGTGCCGGGCGGCTTCGGCGAGCGCGGCACCGAGGGCAAGATCAAGGCCGCGCAGTTCGCCCGCGAGAAGACGGTGCCCTATCTCGGCATCTGCCTCGGCATGCAGATGGCGGTGATCGAGGCGGCGCGGACCCTTGCGGGGCTGAAGGACGCGGGGAGCGAGGAGTTCGACCACGAGGCGGGCAAGAAGCGGTTCACCCCGGTCGTCTACCACCTGAAGGAATGGGTGCAGGGCAACCAGACCGTGGCGCGCCGGATCGAGGACGCCAAGGGCGGCACGATGCGGCTCGGCGCCTATACCGCGGTGCTGGCACCCGGCTCGAAGGTGGCCGAGGTCTACGGCGCCACCTCGATCGAGGAGCGCCACCGGCACCGCTACGAGGTGGACATCAAGTTCCGCGAGAAGCTGGAGGACTGCGGGCTCAAGTTCTCTGGCATGAGCCCGGACGGGCGGCTGCCCGAGATCGTCGAGATCGAGGGCCATCCCTGGTTCATCGGCGTGCAATTCCACCCCGAGCTAAAGTCGAAGCCCTTCGCGCCGCATCCCTTGTTCGCCGACTTCGTGCGCGCGGCGAAGGAGGTGAGCCGGCTGGTCTAGGCCCCGCCAGCAGCGGCTATGGGACCAGCGCAGGCATTGCGCCCGAGTCCCGCCGGGTTTGAATGTGGCCCTGGGGCGACCGCAAGGACGCATTCATGAGAGCTCAACAGGCCATTGTCGCGCTCGGCCTTTTCGGTTGGGCCAGCTATGCGGTGCTGACCGACGGCTTTCCGGGCGGCGATGGCGGATCGGGCAAGACCCGAGGGCTGAAGGCGCTGGTCGACGCCGCCACCGACAGGTTCAGGGTGATCGAGACCGCGATGGGCCTTGCCCTGGCAGGCGTCCTTCTCGCAGGGTTCTTCCTGATGCGCGGCCGCGCCGAGCGAAACAGATAGCCCGCCCCGGGAGCCTCGGCGCGCCGGGACTTCGCCGCAAACTTCCATTTCGGGGAGGGGCCACGACTCTTGCCTGGGCGAGGCGCCAACGAACGGGCGCCGGATGACCGAGGATGAGGGACGCGAGCCCGGGTCCGGTCAGCGAGGTCGCCAGCCCAGATCAGCGGCGCCGGGCGCGGCGATCGAGCTTCCATCGCATCGGGGCGTTCGCCTATGCTCTGGCCCAGTGATCCTGCCCCGGAGGCCCGGCCGATGAAGACCTCGATCGCCACCGTCTCGATCTCGGGCAACCTGCGCGAGAAGCTCGAGGCGATCGCCGCGGCGGGCTTCGACGGGATCGAGATCTTCGAGCAGGACTTCATCGCCGACGAGGGCTCGCCTCGGGAGATCGGCCGGATGGTGCGCGAGCACGGGCTCGAGATCCTCCTCTTCCAGCCGTTCCGCGACTTCGAGGGCCTGCCCGAGGCGCTCATGGAGAAGGCCTTCGACCGGGCCGAGCGCAAGTTCGACCTGATGGGCGAGCTCGGCGCCGAGCTGATGCTGGTCTGCTCCAACGTCTCGCCGCAGGCGGTGGGTGGCGTCGACCGCGCCGCCGAGGATTTCCGGGCGCTGGGCGAGCGCGCCGCCAAGCGCGGCCTCAGGGTCGGCTACGAGGCGCTGGCCTGGGGCCGGCACGTCAATGATCACCGCGATGCCTGGGAGATCGTGCGCCGGGCCGAGCACCCGAATGTCGGGCTGATCGTCGACAGCTTCCACACGCTCGCGCGCAAGCTCGATCCCGACACGATCCGCCGGATCCCCTGCGACCGCATCTTCTTCGTACAGCTCGCCGACGCGCCCCTGATCGAGATGGACCTGCTCTACTGGTCGCGCCACTTCCGCAACATGCCGGGCGAGGGCGATCTCGACGTCACCGGCTTCATGCGCGCGGTCGCGGCGACCGGCTACGACGGGCCGGTCTCGCTCGAGATCTTCAACGACCAGTTCCGCGGCGGCAGCCCCGGCGGGCTTGCGCGCGACGGCTACCGCTCGCTCCGCGCGCTCCTCGACGACGTGCGCCGGGCCGAGCCCGAGATCAGCATGACGCTGCACGAAATGCCGCCGCGGATGCGGGTGGACGGCGTCGAGTTCATCGAGTTCGCGAGCCAGGGCGCCGAGGCCGAGGCGCTGGAGGGCATGCTGACGCGCATGGGGTTCGCGCATGTGGGCAACCACAAGTCGAAGCGGGTGGCGCTCTGGCGGCAGGGCGCGATTAACCTGGTGATCAACACCGAGACCACGGGCTTTGCGCATTCCTCTTACGTGACCCACGGCACCGGCATCTGCGACATCGGGCTGAAGGTGGAAGACGCCGCCGCCACGGTGGCCCGCGCCAGCGCGCTCGGTGCGTCGCCCTTCGCGCAAGCCGTGGGGCCGGGCGAGCTGACGATCCCGGCGATCCGCTCGGTGGGCGGGTCGGTCATGCATTTCGTCGACGAGGCGAGCGGGCTAGCGAAGGTCTGGGAGGTGGAGTTCGATCCGGTTCCGGGCGCCGCCTCGAACGGGGCCGGGCTCAGGCGGATCGACCATATCGCCGAGACGATGGACTACGACGAGATGCTCTCGTGGTCCTTGTTCTACGCGTCGATCTTCGAGATGAGAAAGTCGCCGATTGTCGACGTGATCGACCCCGACGGGCTGGTGCGGAGCCAGGCAGTGGAGGCCGAGGACGGCGCGCTCAGGCTGACGCTGAACGGCGCCGAGACGCACCGGACCCTGGCCGGGCGGTTCCTCGCCGAAAGCTTCGGCTCGGCGGTGCAGCACATCGCCTTTGCCACCGACGACATCTTCGCCACGGCCGAGGCGATGGCCGGCGCGGGCTTCCGGCCGCTGCCGATGACGCGGAACTACTACGCCGACCTCGCGGCGCGGTTCGACCTGGACGGCGACCTCCTGGCGCGGATGGAGGCGGCCAACATCCTCTACGACGAGGGCGCCAACGGCGCCTTCTTCCAGTTCTACGGCCGCCCCCACGCCGATGGCTTTTTCTTCGAGGTGGTCGAGCGGCGGGGCGGCTACGCCGGCTACGGCGCACCGAACGCACCGTTCCGGATCGCCGCGCAAAAGCGGCTGGTGCGGCAGAAGGGGATTCCGCGCACCTGAGGCGGGACCGGGAAAGGGGGCTTTCTGCCCCCCTCTTGGTCTGGCGGCCAATTCACCCCCCGAGGGTATTCTGAAAACGGGGAAGCGGGCGACGCCGCCGGCGGGCCTCTAGCCGCGAAACTCCCGGGCGAGCGCGCGGGCGGCGTTGGCCAGGAGCGCCAGGTCGACGCTGACCGCGGTGAAGGCAGTGCCCTGCTCGATGCAGCGGCGGGCGAAGGCCTTGTCGAGGGCGAGGATGCCCGAGGGCACGCCCGCGCGCTTCAGCCGGCCGATCGCGTCCTCGATCGCGGCCACGACGTCCGCGTGGCCCGGGTTTCCCGGGTGGCCGAGGCTCGCGGCGAGATCGGAGGGGCCGATGAAGACAGCGTCCACGCCTTCGACCCCGGCGATCTCTTCCAGCCGGTCGAGCGCGAGCTTGGTCTCGACCTGGACGATCAGGCAAAGCTCCTCCTCAGCGCGGGCGGTGTAACGCTCGACGAGACCGTAGCGCGAGGCGCGGGTGAGGCCGGCCACCCCGCGCACGCCCTTCGGCGGGTAGGTCATGGCGGCGACCGCCGCCTTCGCCTCCTCGGCGGACTGGACATAGGGCAGGAGGAGCGTCTGCGCGCCCTGGTCGAGGTGGCGCTTGATCAGCACGGTGTCGTTGATCGCCGGCCGCACGATCGGCGAGCACTCGGGATAGGCCGCGAAGGCCTGCAGCGCCGGCAGCACGCCGGTCACCTCCACCGGCGAATGCTCGGTGTCGAGCACGACCCAGTCGTAGCCGCAGCCCGCGAGCATCTCGGGCACGGTGTTGCCGCCGATCGCGTTCCAGAGGCCGAGCTGGTGCCGACCCTCCTTCAGGGCGGCCTTGAAGCGGTTTTTCGGCAGGTCCATTTCTCACTCCCTCGCGAAGACAACGCTGATCGTGCCGAGCGGCCCGAAATCGGCGGCGCAGATGTCTGCTGCCTCGATCTCTACCGGACGGGTGAAGGAGCCGCCAAGCACGATCTGGCCCGCCTTCAGCCCGGCGCCCACGGCGTGGAGCTTGCGCACCAGCCAGGCGACGCCGGCGGCCGGGTGGCCCATCACTGCCGCCGCGAGCCCTGATTCCTCGATCACCGTTCTGGGCGAGTGTCGCGCCAACCCGGCGCAGGTCGGTCTCAAACGGGCGCACGACGCGACCGCCGGTGACGATGACGCCTAAGGCGGCGGCGTCGAGCGTCACGCCGTAGTCGGGCT
>JBFKAV010000114.1:0-11655 GCA_041621405.1 Paracoccaceae bacterium | reverse complement strand
TCGGTGTCGAACGGCTGCATCCGGATGCTCGACGAGCACGTCATCGAGCTTTACGAGCGGGTGCCGCTCGGCACCAAGGTCACGGTCTACTAGGCCAATCGGCCACCTCGCGCACCGGATGCCGCCCAGGCATCGCGCCGACGCGGCGGGCGCCGGTCGCGAGTGAGTCGACTGGTGCTGTTGAGAAAGCCTTCCTGACAAGCTCACCCGGCCGCGGCCAGCGCCGCCAGCCCGCTCGCGTCGGCGAGGGCAATCTCGCCTCGGGCAAGCTCGACCCAGCCCCGCCGCTGGAACTCGGCGAGCTGGCGCGAGACCACCTCGCGGGCGGTGCCGAGCTCGTTGGCGAGTTGCGCGTGGGTGGCCTTCACCCTCCCCTCGCGCGCCAGTTCCAGGAGCTTCTCGGCGAGCCGGATGTCGACCCGGCGGAAAGCGATGTCCTCGATCGTGAGGAACAGGTTGGCGATCCGCCTTGCATAGGCGCCGAAAACGAAGCGGCGGAACTCGGACGAAGCGCCGAGCGCCTCGTCGAACACGGGCCGGGGAATCGCAACCGCCGTCGCGTCGGTCTCGACGATGCCCTCGGCGGTGTACTGCTCCTCGGCCAACAGGCAGGCGGTGGTCAGGACGCAGGTCTCGCCGGGGTTCACCCGGTAGAGCACGATCTCGCGGCCCGTGTCCGAGAGCTGCTGCACCCGGAGCGTGCCGGCGAGCAGGAGCAGCATGTTCTCCGCCATCTTGCCGGGACCGAAGAGCACCTTGCCGGCCGGAACCGCGATCACGCGCGACTGGTCGAGTAGCCGTGCGCGGATCCCCCGGTCGAGCTTCGCCAGAGCCGCAAACCGCTCCGTCCAATCCATGTCCTGCCTCCTGGGGACCAGAACAGAGCCCGAAACCGGGCACCGGGCAAGCGCTCAGACACGCGTCCAAGCTTCGCGCAGGAACCGATGCGCGGCGGCGATCTCCTCGGGCCGGATCTCGTGCCCGCCCGGATGCCAGTGCAGCTGCACCTCGGCGCCGTCCTCGCGCAGGTATCCCGCCAGAGCCTCGGTCAGGGCCGGCGGGCAAATCGGGTCGCGCTCGCCGGCGGTGATCAGTGCCCGCGTGCCTGCCAGAGCCGCCCTGGCCGGGCGGAACGGGATCAACGGGTGCATGAGGATCAGGTCGTCGAAGAGCCCCGGAGTATGAAACGCAACCGCGGCAAGGATGTTGGCACCGTTGGAATAGCCCAGCCCGATCACCCGAGCCGGCCCGAGCCGTGCCTTCGCGGCCGCGACGAAGCCGGCCATCTTCGCGGTGCGCGCCGCGAGATCGTCCATGTCGTAGACGCCCTCGGCCCGGCGTCGGAAGAATCTGAGCGCACCGGCTTCGCTCACGTCGCCCCTCGGCGCGATGTGGCCCGCCTCCGGGAGGAGTTCGGCCGCGAGGCGCGCGAATTGGTGCTCGTCCGCGCCAGTGCCGTGGAAGCTGAAGAGCAAGGATCCGCCCGGGCGAGTGCGCTCCTCGAGGATGGCGTAGCCGCTCACCGTCGCGTTCACGCGGCGATCGGGTCGAGGTGGGCCTCGAGCCAGTCCCGCAGGTGCTCGTGCTGCTCTGGTAGCTTCAGCGCCTCGCCCAGATGGTCCAGGTCCTCGTCACAGGCAAAACCCGGCTTGTCCGTCGAGACTTCGAAGAGGACGCCGCCAGGGGTGCGGAAGTAGATCGCCCAGAAATAGTTCCGGTCGATCGGCGGGGTGACGATGTAGCCGGTGTCGACCAGCGCCTTGCGCACCTCCTCCTGCGCCGCGCGGTCCTTCACCGCGAAGGCGACGTGATGCACCGAGCCTGCCCCCTGTCGTGCCCTCTCCGCGCCCTCGTGCTCCTCGATGTCGATCACCTGCGCCCGATTGCCTCCCTCGCGGAGAAAGCGGGTTACGTTGCCCTCGCGGCCCGCTTCGGCGTAGCCCATGAAGCGCAGGAGCTCTGCGGTGGCGCCCGCCTCGTTGAGCCGGAGCGAGGTGGAGTGGAATCCGCGGATCGCGGCCTCGGCGTCCAGGCCGCCGCCGGTCCAGGGCACGCGGGCGTCGCCCGGCGCCTCGATCAGCGCGAAGCCGTCGCCGTCCGGTCCCTCGAAGGCAAGCCGCGCCTCGCCGAAGCGCACCTCCTCGCCGAGGCCGTCGACGCCACGGGCCGCCAGGCGCTCGCGCCAGAAGGCGAGCGCGCCCTCGGGCACGGCGAAGACGGTCGTTCCGACCTCGCCCACGCCGGGCCGCCCCCGGGCGATGTTCGGGAAGGGGAAATAGGTCATCACCGTGCCCGGGGTGCCGGCCTCGTCGCCGTAATAGAGGTGGTAGACGTCGGGCGCGTCGAAGTTCACCGTCTTCTTCACCCGACGCAGACCGAGCGTGTCGGTGAAGAAGGCGTTGTTCCGTCCCGCGTCTCTCGCCATCGAGGTTACGTGGTGCAGGCCATCGATTTGCCGCAGCATCGCCGTTCTCCCGTCCGCGCGCTTGTCGAGGGGAATATGGTCAGCAACGGGAGAAAGGAAAGCCCGCGCCGTGCACAACCGGTGTGCGGCGCCTGGACCGTCAGGAGGCTTCCTCGACGATCACCAGATCGCGGTCCGATGCGCCCCGCGCGTGCCCCAGCGCCTCCTGGTAGCGCGGGCTCTCGTAGCAGGCCACCGCCGCCTCGAAGCTCGGGAACCGTGCGACCACGTTGCGCGGCCGGTCCTTGCCTTCCATCTGCCGGTAGCGGCCGCCGCGGGCGAGGAACACGCCGCCATGGGCGGCGATCGCCTCGCTCGCGATCTTCGCATAGCGGCCGTAGGCCTCGGCGTCGGTCACATCGACATGGGCGATCCAGAGCGCTCCCGGCATCTTCTATCCTCCGATCACGGCCTCGGCCGCGCGGATCGCGGCCTCGGCGTTCTCGGCCGAGGCGCCGCCGGCCTGGGCAAGGTCAGGCCGGCCGCCGCCGCCCTTGCCGCCGAGCGCCGCCGCCGCTGCCTTCACCAGGTCCACCGCCGAGAGGCGCTGGGTCAAGTCCTCGGTGACGCCGGCCGCCACCGCGGCCTTGCCGCCGGTCTCGGCGATGAGCAGGATCGCGCCCGAGCCGATCCGCGCCTTGTGCTCGTCGATCAGGGGCGGCAGGTCCTTGCCGGAGACGCCGGAGAGCACCTGGGCGAGGAACGGCACTCCCGCCACCTGGCGCAGTTCCGCTCCCGCCCCGGCACCGGGGCCGCCCGAAAGTGCGAGGTCGCGGCGAAGCTGCGCGACCTCGTTCTGCAGCGCCTTGCGCTCGTCGAGGAGCGCCCTCACCCGGTCGACGAGGTCCCCCGGCTGCGCCTTCAGCGCCGCGGCGACCTCGGCCAGACGCCTTGCCCCGGACGAGAGGTGCCGGCGCGCCGCCTCGCCGGTCAGCGCCTCGATCCGCCGGACGCCCGCAGCCGACGCGCTGTCGCCTAGTAGCACGAAGCCGCCGATGTCGCCGGTGCGGCGCACATGGGTGCCGCCGCAGAGCTCGATCGAGTAGGTCTCGCGGTCGATGCCTTTGCCGGAATTGGCGGCATGGCCCATCGAGACCACGCGCACCTCGTCGCCGTACTTCTCGCCGAAGAGCGCCTGGGCGCCGAGCGCGCGGGCCTCGTCGGGCGTCATGATCCGCGTCTCGACGGGGCAGTTCTGCCGGACGAACTCGTTCACCTCGGCCTCGACCGACTCGAGCTCGGCCAAGCTCATCGCCTTGGAGTGGGAGAAATCGAAGCGCAGCCGGTCCTCGGCGTTGAGCGAGCCCTTCTGGGCCACGTGCTCGCCGAGCGTGCGGCGGAGCGCCTCGTGCAGAAGATGCGTCGCCGAGTGGTTGGCACGGATCGCGGTGCGGCGCGGGTGGTCGACCTCCATCGCAACGGCGTCGCCCACCGCGATCGGCCCGTGCTCGGCCGTGAGCCGGTGGCCGATCACCCTGCCGCCGGCGAACCTCTGCACGTCCGTGACCCTACCGGTCGTGTCATGGTCGGCGAGCTTGCGGAAGTGCCCGTGATCGGCCACCTGGCCGCCGGCCTCGGCGTAGAACGGGGTCTGGTTGACCACGACCCAGGCGGTCTCGCCGGGCTGAATCGCTTTCACGGTATTGCCGTCGCTGACGATGGCGATCACCTCGCCCTCGGCGCGCTCGGTCTCGTAGCCGAGGAACTCGGTGGCCCCCGAGGCCTCCGCGATCTCGAACCAGACGGCGGCGTCCTTCATCTCGCCGGTGCCGGCCCAGGCGGCGCGCGCCTTGGCCTTCTGCTCGGCCATCGCGGCGTCGAAGCCCTGGGTGTCGACCGACCGGCCCTTCTCGCGCAGCGCGTCCTGAGTGAGGTCGAGCGGGAAGCCGTAGGTGTCGTAGAGACGGAACGCCGCCTCACCGGGCAAGGGCGCGCCTTTGGGAAGCTTGCCGAGCTCCTCGTCGAGGAGCCTCAGGCCGCGGTCGAGGGTCTGCTTGAACCGGGTCTCCTCGAGCTTCAGCGTCTCGGCGATCAGCGCCTTGGCGCGGACGAGCTCGGGATAGGCCTGGCCCATCTGGGCGACGAGCGCCGGCACCAGGCGGTGCATCAAGGGCTCCTCGGCGCCAAGCAGATGCGCGTGCCGCATCGCGCGGCGCATGATCCGGCGCAGCACGTAGCCGCGGCCCTCGTTCGAGGGCATCACCCCGTCGGCGATGAGGAAGCTCGTCGAGCGCAGGTGGTCGGCGATCACCCGGTGATGCACCTTGCCCGGCCCGTCCGGATCGGCGGAGGTTGCATTGGCCGATGCCTCGATCAGGCTCCGCATCAGGTCGGTGTCGTAGTTGTCGTGCTTGCCCTGCAGGAGCGCCCCGATCCGCTCCAGCCCCATGCCGGTGTCGATCGACTGGATGTCGAGCACCCTGAGCGATCCATCGGGCATCTGCTCGTTCTGCATGAAGACGAGGTTCCAGATCTCGATGAAGCGGTCGCCCTCGGCCTCGGGCGTCCCCGGCGGGCCACCCCAGATCGACGGCCCGTGATCGTAGAAGATCTCGGTGCAGGGGCCGCAGGGGCCGGTCGGACCCATGCGCCAGAAATTGTCGTCGGTCGGGATCCGGATGATCCGCTCCTCGGGCAGCCCCGCGACCTTCTTCCAGATCGCCGCGGCCTCGTCGTCGGTGTGATAGACGGTGACCAGGAGCTTGTCCTTCGCGATCCCGAAATCCCTGGTCAGAAGCTCCCAGGCATAGGGGATCGCGGCCTCCTTGAAGTAGTCGCCGAAGGAGAAGTTGCCCAGCATCTCGAAGAACGTGTGGTGCCGCGCGGTGTAGCCGACATTGTCGAGGTCGTTGTGCTTGCCGCCGGCGCGGACGCATTTCTGGCTGGTGGTGGCGCGCGTGTAGTCCCGGTGCTCGACGCCGGTGAAGAGGTTCTTGAACTGCACCATGCCGGAATTCGTGAACATCAGCGTCGGGTCGTTGCGGGGAACGAGCGGCGAGCTGTCCACCACCGCGTGGCCATTGCGGCCGAAGTAGTCGAGGAAGGTGGTGCGGATGTCGTTCAGGCTGGGCATCGGCTCGGGTTTCCAGACAGGCTGCGGTGGAGCTTGGAGCATCTAGGCGCTCGACGCGCGACTGTCCACAGCCTCATTCGGCGCCGGGGCCCTTCAAAGCCAGCGCCGGGTGGCGTTCAAAAGCTCGCGATAGTCGTCGCCGAACTTGCCGGCCATGTAGCGTTCCTCGCGCAGCACGACGCCGAAGTGCAGAACGGCCCAAAGCAGCGCCGCCATGAGCACTGCCCAGAGGTTGGACAGGACCAGCCCGCACCCGAGGACGAAGAGGACCATGCCGAGATACATCGGATTGCGGGTATACCGGAAGGCGCCGTCGCGGACGACCTTGAGGGCGGGCTTGTAAGGATTGACGTTGGTTCCAGCCCGGCGGAAGGCGAGGAATCCCGAGACGTTCGTATAGACCGCGAAGGCGATGACAAGGGCGCCCACGACGATCCCCGCGCCCCACGGCGCCGCCGGCAGCACCCCGAGCGGCAGGACCCGGTTGAGCGCCACCGCCAGCACCAGGGCGACGGCGAACGCAAGCGGTGGCATCACGAGGATATCGGGCCGGTCCATCTCCATGCTCCGCCGATGTTACCGCGCAGCTCGGGTCACCAAATCTGGTCGCCCAGCCGCATGGCCGCACGTCGCAGATGCCGGAACGAAACAGGGCGCCGCCGTCGCAGCGCCCTGTCCGATGGCATCCTTGGCCCCTACGTCGAGTGCCCGAAAGATTTCCCGCCCTTGGCTGGGGCGGCCGTCCGGGGACTCAGGCCTCCATCACGTCGTCGCCCGGGTCCTCGTCCGGCGCGGTGCCGAAATCGAGCCCGTGGCTGGCGCGGATCTTGTCCTCGATCTGGAGCGCGATCTCGGGATTGTCCTTCAGGAACTGCTTGGCGTTCTCGCGGCCCTGGCCGATGCGCTCGTCGCCATAGGAAAACCAGGCGCCGGACTTCTCGACCACGCCGGCCTTGACCCCGAGATCGACGAGCTCGCCCATCTTCGAGATGCCCTCGCCGTACATGATGTCGAACTCGACCTGCTTGAAGGGCGGCGCCACCTTGTTCTTGACCACCTTCACCCGGGTGGCGTTGCCCACCACCTCGTCGCGGTCCTTGATCGCGCCGATCCGGCGGATGTCGAGGCGGACGGAGGCGTAGAACTTCAGCGCGTTGCCGCCCGTCGTGGTCTCGGGCGAGCCGAACATCACGCCGATCTTCATCCGGATCTGGTTGATGAAGATCACCATGCATTTCGAGCGGCTGATCGAGGCGGTGAGCTTGCGCATCGCCTGGCTCATCAGCCGGGCCTGGGCGCCGACGGTGGCATCGCCCATGTCGCCCTCGAGCTCGGCCTTGGGTGTCAGCGCGGCAACCGAGTCGATGACAACGAGGCTGACCGCGCCCGAGCGTACCAGCGTGTCGACGATCTCGAGCGCCTGTTCGCCGGTGTCAGGCTGCGAGATCAGGAGTTCGTCGAGGTTGACCCCGAGCTTCCTGGCATAGAGCGGGTCGAGCGCGTGCTCGGCGTCGACGAAGGCGCAGACGCCGCCCTTCTTCTGCTCCTCGGCCGCGACGTGCAGCGCGACGGTGGTCTTGCCCGAGCTCTCGGGCCCGTAGATCTCGACGATCCGGCCCTTCGGCAGCCCGCCGATTCCGAGCGCGATGTCGAGCCCGAGCGAGCCGGTCGAGGTCGACTCGATCTCCTGCACCGGGTTCTCGCTGCCGAGCCTCATGATCGAGCCCTTGCCGAATTGCCGCTCGATCTGCGCCAGCGCCGAGTCGAGCGCCCGCTGCTTGTCCGAATTCCGCTTTTCCGTCATGTCGAGAAGGGTTCCCGTCGCCATCGCTCGCTTCCTTATTCCATACCGGTTCTGGGGCGGCAATCGCCGCGTTTGTTCACGTTGCGTTCCGGCCCTTATGCGACCAAACCGGGAACATTTCAATCGAATTGTCGCGTTTTCACTTTGCGTGCGTTTGGTTAAGGAGTGGTTGACGCATCCGGGCCAGCGCGGCCCGCCTGCCTGCGGAAAGGCCCTGTGCATGCTGATCTTCTGGCCGCAGCGCCTGGTGATCCTCGCCACGCCGAAGACCGGGACCACCTCGCTCGAGGCGGCGCTCGAATCACTGGCCGACGTGGCGGTGCTCAGGCCGCCGGCCCTGAAGCACGCCACGGCGCTGGCCTGTCGCCGGCATCTCGCGCCCTATCTCGAGGCTGCCGCCGGCGGACCGTTCCGGATCGTCGCGATGATGCGCGAGCCCGCCGACTGGCTCGGCAGCTGGTACCGGGCGCGACGGCGCGAGGCCGAGGAGGACGCGGAGGAGGGCCGCGACGCGCGCATCGCCGAGGACGGCAGTCTCACGAGCTTCGCCGCCTTCGTCGAGGCCCATCTCTCCGAGGCGCCGCCCGCCCCGGCAAATGTCGGAGCCCAGGCCGCGTTCCTCGGCGACGGCGCGGGCGGCATCGCCGCCGATCTCCTGTTTCGCTACGACCGCTTCGACGCCTTCACGGCGTTCCTCGAATCCGAGCTCGCCTGCGAGCTGATCCTGCCCCGCCTCAATAGCTCGCCGCACCGCGACGTGACCCTTCCCGAGCCGCTCGCCGCGCGCCTCGGCTCGGCAAGAGCGGCGGATTTCGCGCTCTATCGCAGCCTGGCCTGACGCCCGTGTCGCGGGCCCGGCCCTCTCCGCGCCAAATGGCGCGGGGGCCGGGCAGCTTCAGCAGATCTGGTCCTGCACGGTAGCGGTCAGCTCGCTCAGCGAGAACGGCTTGGGCAGAAAGACCGAGTTCGGGATCCGCGACTGCTCCTCGCCGAAGGAATCCTCGGCATAGCCCGAGACGAAGACGACCTTCACGTCCGGCCGGGTTTCGAGCGCCTGGCGCACCCAGCTCGGCCCGTCCAGCCCCGGCATGATCACGTCGGTGAGGAAGAGGTCGACCTCGAGCGCGGGATCCTCGAGAGTGGCCAGTGCCTCCTCGGCGCTCTCCGCCTCGATCACCGTGTAGCCTCGCATCCTGAGCGCGCGTGAGGCGAAGGCCCTGACCGGCGCCTCGTCCTCGACGAGCAGGATCACGCCCTCGCCCTGCCGCTTCACAGCGGGGCGGTCGGGTCCCTGCGGCGCCTGTGCGGCGGTCCAGCCGTCCGCAACCGCGGCGTCCGCGGCAGATGACGGCATCAAACCCGCGGTCCCGCCCCGCTCGGGCATTGGCCCTGCCCCGGACTGACAACCGTCGGCACCGGCCGGGACCGGACCCGGCGCGCCGTTCGGTTGGCCCCGGATCCGACCCAGATCCGTGGTGGGGCCGCGGGGCGGCGGCGCCTCGGCCTCGACCGCCTCGTCGTCCTCCAGAAAGAGGTTTTCCGCCAGCGCGGTCGCGCCGCTCCGCCTCGCTGCACTTGCCACACGGGCGGCAACCGGGTCCGCCGTCCTAGGCCGCTCCTGCGCCGGGGCCCGGGACGCCGTTGCGGCCGAGGCCGGGTCGGCCGCGACAGGCGCCTGCGTCGTGGCGTCGGCGGGGCCGTCATGGGCGGGGAAGTGGAGCGTGAACACCGAGCCGCTGCCGACGACGCTGTCGACGAAGATGAAGCCGCCGCTCTGCTTGACGATGCCGTAGGCGGTCGACAGCCCGAGCCCGGTGCCCTCGCCGACGCGCTTGGAGGTGTAGAACGGCTCGAAGATCTTGCTCAGCTTGTCGGGGGCGATGCCGATGCCGCGATCCTCGACCTTGACCACGACGTAACGCCCGGGCGGAACGATTGCGCGGTCGCGCCGGAGCTCGTCGCCCAAGACGCGGGTTGCCGTCTCGATCCGGATCTCGCCGCCGTCGGGCATCGCGTCGCGGGCGTTCACCACGAGATTCATGATCACCTGCTCGAGCTGGCGCCGGTCGGCCCGGATCGGCGGCAGGCCGGGCTCATGGTTCAGCGTCAGCGAGATACGCTCGCCGACAAGCCGGTTCAGCAGGTGCGTCAGGTCGGCCAGGGTGTCGCGCAGGTCGATCACCTGCGGCTGCAGCGTCTGCTTGCGCGAGAACGCCAGGAGCTGGCCGACCAGTCCGGCGGCTCGGTTGGCGTTCTGGTGGATCTGCACCAGGTCGCCATAATCCGGGTCGCCCTGGTCGTGACGCAGCAGCATCAGGTCGCAGTGACCCGAGATGGCGGTCAGCAGGTTGTTGAAGTCGTGCGCCACGCCGCCGGCGAGCTGGCCAATCGCCTGCATCTTCTGGCTCTGCACGAACTGGGCCTCGAGCGTCTTCAGCTCGGTGGCATCGTTCAGCACCGCCACCAGCCGCACGCCCCTGCGCCCGGCGACCCGGCCGAGGGTGACCTGCAGGTAGGCTTCGGCCTCCTGCGAGCGCACCCGGAGCACTTCCGGCCGGCCCAGGCCGCGGCCCTTCGTGGCCTCGTCGAGCCAGTCGCGCACCGGGCGGCCGAGGCCTTCGAGCCGGTCGGCCAGCGGCACGCCGGCGAGGTCGTCCTCGCCCTCCGGGCGCAGCAACTCCCGTGCCAGCCGGTTGGCGGCGACGATCACGCCGTCGGATCGGAGCTCCAGGAGCCCCACTGGCAGGTCCTCGATGCCGGCCGAGGCCGCGGTGCCGGCCGTCGGAGCTCGGTCGGCGGCGCCGATCTCGGCCGGCAGGAAGTAGAGCTCGCTGCGCCCGCCAGTGGCCGCGACCTCAACCAGCCGGTATCGGCGCGGACCGTCGGTCGCGGTCAGCTCGTGCACCTCGCCGGGGCGGAGCGGCAGGTCCTTGATGATCCGGTCGAGATGCTTGGCGCGGCCGCCCACGGCCTCGCGCAGGGTCTCGTTCATGTAGAGGATCGCGCCGGATTTCGCGGCGACCAACATCGGCAGGCCCAGCGTGTCGCCTCCCCGCACCGGGGTGCGCGCGTCGGCAATCTCCTCGAAGCGCCAGAAGTAGCGCGCTTCGCCGGTGTCGGTCACCGTGAGCCGCACCAGCCCGCGCCGGGTGATCACGTCTTCACGCGCGCCGCCCAGCGCGGCAGCCCTTTCCTGCAGCCGAAACAGGACGCCGGAAGGATTGGCGAAAAGACCGCCCAAGGCGCGGACCAGCGTTCCGCCCTCGGCCGAGCCGAACCGCTTGCGCGCGGCGTCGTTGAGATGGCCCACCGCGCCTTCGGCATCGGTGATCAGGCAGGGCGAGGGGTCGCCGGCGGTAAGATGGGCGAAATCGCGCAGGCTGGCTTGCTGCCGCCACGTCCTTATCGTCGTCACGCCGAGGGCAAAGGCGGCGAGCGAGGCGAGCGCGGCGCCGGCGGCGATGGCGGGAAGGTCGAGCGGCGGCGGAGCGATGGCGTAGCCGGTCGCGGCAAGTCCAAGGGCCGCGAAAAGAAGTTTCCCGCTATGGGTGCGAATCACTTGCGAGAGCCGCTCGAGGGGTTCGTCCAGCGTGATGGCGTTCGGCACCGAATCCCTCCGGCTCGATTCGTGACGCCCCCCATTTCGAGCAGAAGGAATTAATCTCGCCTTAAGGTTGCCCCGCCGGCGAAATCACCCTTCACCCAGAAGTTGCATTGAACAGGAGCCGTTTATCTCGTCAAGTGTGCAACGTAGAAGCCGTCACCGCCGTCGAGCGGGTTGAGCCGGCGCTGCAACACGAGCCGCCAGTCGCGGTGGCGCGCACGAAAGGCGGCGACCTGGTCGGCGTTCTCGGCCTCGAGCAGCGAGCAGGTGGCGTAGGCGAGAACCCCGCCGGGCGCGACCAGAGGGGCTGCGGCGTCGAGTATCGCGCCCTGGGTGTCGCAGAGACGCTGGAGCCCGTCGGCGTCGAGCCGCCACTTGGCCTCGGGCGAGCGGCGCCAGGCACCGGAGCCCGAGCAGGGCACGTCGCACAGCACGAGGTCATAGGGGGCGGCCGCCGCGGGGTCGGCCAGCACCTCGACATGCACCCCGGCGCGCCCTGCCCGCGCCGGCAGGTCGGCCATTCGCTCCGGCGCCGCGTCCCAGGCGAAGAAGTGCGCCCCCGCCCTGCCCGCCATCGCCAGCGTCTTGCCACCGCCGCCGGCGCAGTAGTCGAGCACCCGGGCGCCCGGTGCCAGCGGCAGCGTGTCGGCCACCGCCTGCGAGGCGGCGTCTTGCGGCTCGACCCAGCCCTCGCCATAGGCCCCGGTCGC
>JBFKAV010000113.1:0-11656 GCA_041621405.1 Paracoccaceae bacterium | reverse complement strand
GCAGCCGTCGGAGGCCCTGAGCGCGGCCAGCACGTCGGCGATGGCCGGCACCAGCGTCACCGCCGGCTGCTGCAGGTCGTTGCGGCAAGTCGCGGCGAAGCGGGCGACGTCGGCGGCGGAGGCGAAGGCCGGGATCGCGGGTAGGGGCGGGTTCTCCCGCTCGGCGAGGAGTGCGAAGACTTGCGGGGTGGAGACCGACTGGCCCGGGTTCGCCAGCACGACGTTCGCCGGTACCGGAGTCTGTAGCGGCTCGAGGATCTCGCCGATGCCGCGCATCCGCGCCGGCCGCGCGGCGAGGCAAACGGGCACGTCGGCGCCGAGACCGAGCACCGCTTCCGGCGCGGGCAGCACCAGGTCCCAGAGCCGCGCCAGCGCGCGCAACGCGGCGGCGGCATCGGCCGAGCCGCCACCGATGCCGGAGGCGACGGGCAGGTTCTTCTGCAGCGTGAGCGTAGCGCCGCGCCCCGGCCCCAGGACCTCTGCCGCCTTGAGGACGAGGTTCGACGCGTCGGAGGGCACGCCTTCCCCGAAGGGCCCGGCGACAGTGAGCGAGAGCGTATCGGCCGGGGCGGCCGTGAGCCGGTCGCCCACCGCGGCGAAAACGACGAGGCTGTCGAGCAAATGATAGCCGTCCGGCCGCTGGCCGGTTACGTGGAGTGCGAGGTTGATCTTCGCCGGCGCGAACTCGGTCTCAGCCGCCCTGGCCATCGGCAACCGTGATCGGCTTCGCCCCTTCCTCGACCAGGACCGCGTCGAGCCCGACCTCGAGCTTTCGGCGGATGCGCTCGGCGTCGACCTCCTCGGGGTCGAACGATAGCGCGCGGTGCCACTGGAACTCGGCCTCGGTCCTGCGGCCCACGGCCCAGTAGACGTCGCCCAGGTGGTCGTTGACGATCGGGTCGACCGCCATCAGCTCGGCGGCCCGCTCCATCGGTGCCACCGCCTCCTCGTAGCGGCCGAGCCGGTAGAGCGCCCAGCCGAGGCTATCGACGATGTAACCGTCGTCGGGGCGCTGGTCGACGGCGCGCTGGATCATGCCGAGCGCCTCATCGAGGTTTTCCTGCATCTCGAGGAACGAATAGCCGAGGTAGTTCAGCACCTGCGGCTGGTCGGGCGAGAGCTCCAGCGCCTTGCGGAAATCCGGCTCGGCCTGTTCCCAGCGCTTGCCGCGCTCGTGGGAGATGCCGCGGACGTAGTAGAGCACCCACTGCGAGGCGTCCTCCACCGGCAAGGCGGCGATCGCGGCGTCGTAGGCGGCGGCAGCCAGGTCGTAGCGCTCCTCGGCGCGGTAGATGTCGCCGAGCGCGCGATGCACGTCGGGCAGGTCCGGGTGGCTCTTGGCGAGCTGCTCCAGCACCTCGATCGCCGCGTCGTTGCGTTCCGCCGCCCGAAGCGCCTCAGCGCGGCCGAGCTCGGCGAGGTGGAATGCGGGATCTTCGCGCGAGATCCGGTTGTAGGCCGCGGTGGCGAGCTCGTACTGCTCCTGGCGCTCGAGGATGGCGGCGGCGAGCAGCGTCGCGTCGGTGTGCGCCGGCGCCAGCGCCTCGGCGACGCGCGCATAAAGCAGGGTATAGGTGTCCTCCGCCTCGCCGCTGAGCGCGCCGGCCACGGTGAAGAACACTTCGGCCAGCCCTTCGGCGGGCGAGGTGATGATGTCGAAGGCGGGGCTTTCGCCGGCGTCGAGGCTTTCACGCAGCGCGGCGACGAGCGGATCGGGGTCGGCGCCGAAGGCCGCGTCGAGAAGCGCCGTCGCGTCATCGCGCCGCTCGAGCTGGGCCAGCACCTGAACATGGGCGATTGCACCGCGGCGGGTCTGGGCGAAGCCGACGCCCTCCTCGCCGGCGAAGAGCCGGTCGGCGCCCTCGAAATCGCCGACGAGCGCCAGCGCCAGTGCCTTGTGGTAGGCGCCGAAGGGGGCGAGCGCGTTGTTCGCGATCACCGCGTCGAAGGCGGCAAGCGCCTCGCTGACGTCACCTACGGCCAGATGCGCCCAGCCCTGCACCAACCCGTCGACCAGCGGACCGACCTCGCGGCCGGCCTCGTAGTCGGCCAGCGCCGCCTCGTAATCCTCGCGCAGCAGCTGGTCGGCCAAGAGCACGATCACGGCGATCTGGTTCTCGGGCATCACCGTGTGGAGCTGGCGCGCCACCGGCACGGCGGCATCGAGATTGCCGAGCGCGAGCTGGGCCACGGCGGCGGCTTCGAGGAGGAACGCATTGCTCGGGTCGCGCACCAGAGCCTTGGTGTAGTACTCGGCCGCCATGCGGTAGTCGTGATCGGCCGAGGCCTGGCGCGCCGCGAGGTAGGAGCCGACGAGCCCCTCTCCGGCGGCAGGCAGCGCGGCCATCAGGCCGAACGCGAGCGCGGCGGCAAGGCGGGCGGATCGGCGGATGCTGTTGGCCATGGGGCCTCCCTCGGACTGCGACCACGGGGAAACTAGCCGTCGCCGAGCCCGCTGGCAATGCGGGCCGGCACCGCGGGATACGCGGCGCCAGCCCGGTGGCGTTCACATGTTCGGGTAGTTCGGGCCATCGCCGCCCTGCGGCGTGGTCCAGACGATGTTCTGGCTGGGGTCCTTGATGTCGCAGGTCTTGCAGTGGACGCAGTTCTGGAAGTTGATCACGAAGCGCGCCTCGGCGCCCTCGCCCACGACCTCGTAGACGCCCGCCGGGCAGTAGCGCTGCGCCGGTTCGGCATATTGCGGCAGGTTGACCGAGATCGGGACCTTCGGGTCCTTCAGCGTCAGGTGCGCGGGCTGGCTCTCCTCGTGGTTGGTCATCGAGAAGCTGACATTGGTGAGCCGGTCGAAGGAGAGCACGCCGTCTGGCTTGGGGTATTCGATCGGCTGGAAGTCCTTGGCCAGCCCGGTGGCCTCGGCGTCGGTCCGCCCATGCTTCAGCGTGCCGAGCGGATTCCAGCCGGTGAGGTTGGCCACCCACATGTCGAAGCCGCCGAGGGCGAGCGAGGCGTAAAGCCCGTACTTCGACCAGAGCGGCTTGACGTTGCGGACGCGCTTGAGGTCCTTCGCCACCGGGCCGGCACGCAGCGCGGCATCGTACTCGGCGAGCACATCGCCGCCACGTCCGGCCGTGATGGCCGCATGGGCCGCCTCGGCGGCGTGGATGCCGGAGAACATCGCATTGTGGTTGCCCTTGATGCGGGGCACGTTGACGAGGCCCGCCGAGCAGCCGAGCAGCACGCCCCCGGGAAACGCCGTCTCGGGGATCGACTGCCAGCCGCCCTCGGAGATCGCCCGCGCGCCGTAGGCGACACGCTTGCCGCCACTGAGCAGCTCGGCCACCATCGGGTGGTGCTTGAAGCGCTGGAACTCGTGGTAAGGCGAGAGGTACGGGTTCTTGTAGTTGAGGTGGACGACGAAGCCGACGTAGACCTGGTTGTTGTCGAGGTGGTAGATGAACGACCCGCCGCCGGCGTTATTGCCCAAGGGCCAGCCCATCGTGTGGGTGACGGTGCCCTCGCGGTGCTTGGCGGGGTCGATCTCCCAGATCTCCTTCATGCCGAGGCCGAACTTCTGCGGCTGGTGGCCCTTCTGCAGGCCGAACTTCTCGATCGCCACCTTGGAGAGCGAGCCGCGCACGCCCTCGGCGAGGAAGACGTAGCGCCCGTGCAGCTCCATCCCGGGCTCGTAGTTCGGCCCCGGCGTGCCATCGGCGTTCTTGCCGAACTCGCCGGCGACCACGCCCTTGACGCCGCCGTCCTCGGCGAACACGAGCTCGGAGCAGGCCATGCCAGGGAAGATCTCGACGCCGAGACCCTCGGCCTCGCTGGCCATCCAGCGGCAAACGTTGCCCATCGAGACGATGTAGTTGCCGTGGTTGTTCATCAAGGGCGGCATCGGCCAGTTCGGGATCCGGAATTTGCCCGACTCCCAGAGGACGTAGAAGTTGTCCTCGGTGACCGGCACGGTGATCGGCGCGCCTTTCTCCTTCCAGTCGGGGATCAGCTTGTCGAGGCCCGCTGGATCGAGCACCGCGCCGGAGAGGATGTGGGCGCCGACCTCGGAGCCCTTCTCCAGCACCACCACGTCTAGCTCGGCGTCGAGCTGCTTCAGCCGGATCGCGGCGGAAAGCCCGGCCGGCCCCGCCCCCACGATCACAACGTCGTATTCCATCGCCTCGCGTTCGATCTCGGCCATCGGTCGGTCCCCATGCCGGGCGCGGTGAGCCTCCGCGCCGGTTCCTGAATTCTAGCGGATGGTTAGCTCGACCGGGCCGCGAGAGCAATTGCGGCGCGACCTCTCGGCACCCATCCGCGACACCCGCCGCCGGGAATTCCTGGCCCCGCCCCCCTTGAAAAACCGGCCGTCCTCGGGTGAGGTGCGGGAAGATCCCGGGCGCCGCCGCTGCGGTTGCCCGGGCCCTCGTTTCAAGGTGGTGACGGATGGAGAAGATCCCGATGACCCGCGCGGGCCATGCCGCGCTCGACGGCGAGCTCAAGGTGCTGAAGTCGGTCGAGCGGCCGGCTGTGATCCGGGCCATCGCCGAGGCCCGCGAGCACGGCGATCTGTCGGAGAACGCCGAATACCACGCCGCGCGCGAGAAGCAGAGCTTCATCGAAGGCCGGATCATGGAGCTCGAGAGCATCCTCGCACGCTCCGAGGTGATCGACCCGGCGCGGCTCTCGGGCTCGGTGAAATTCGGCGCCACGGTCACGCTGGTGGACGAGGACACTGAGGAAGAGCGCACCTACCAGATCGTCGGCGAGGCCGAGGCGGATGTCGAGAAGGGGCTTCTCAACATCAAGTCGCCCTTGGCCCGCGCGCTGATCGGCAAGGAGCAGGGCGACAGCGTCGAGGTCCGCACGCCGGGCGGCGAGAAGAGCTACGAGATCGTCAGCATCCGCTACGTCTGACACCCCGAGGGGCACATGGCCGAAGGCAAGGACAAGAGCGGGATCGATCTCGGCGTCTACGGCCGCCGGGGCGCACCGCCTCGGATCACCGCCGCGGAGGCGATCGCCGGCGCCCTGTCGCTGATCTGGCTGATCGCGGCGGGCGGCTTCTTCCTCGCCGCCGGCGCACCCGACGAGAGCACGGGCCGGAGCACCGCGCTGATGGTGCTGATGGCGATCGTGCTGCCGATCGCGTTGATCTGGGTGGCGGCGCTGGCGGTGCGGGCGGCGCGGCTCTCGCGCGAGGACGCAGCCCGGCTGCAGGCCGCCGTCGACGCGCTGCGCCAGGCCTACGTGGCGCAGAGCCAGGCCGGGGGCGGCGCGGTCAGGCCCTCGGTCGAGAGGAAGCTCGACGCCATCGCGGCCGCGCAAAAGAACACCGAGACCGTGCTCGCCACCTTCGTCTCGCGCCGCGAGGGTGGCCGCGCACCGCAGCCCCGGCCCAGCTCGCGGCTCGCCGCGGCGCCGTCAGACCCGCAGCAGAGCCTGGCCCTCGGTACCCCGGCCGAGAACCTGCGCGAGCCGCTCACGACCGAGGAGTTCATCCACGCCCTGAACTTCCCCGACGACGAGGAGGACAAGGAGGGCTTCCGGGTGCTGCGCCGGGCGCTCGAGGACCGCGAGGCGGCCAAGCTTGTCCGGGCCAGCCAGGACGTGCTGACGCTTCTGAGCCACGACGGCATCTACATGGACGACCTCAAGCCCGACCGCGCCCGGCCCGAGATCTGGCGCCGCTTCGCCGCCGGTGAGCGCGGCCGGGCGGTGGCAGCGTTGGGTGGCGTGCGCGACCGCTCGTCCCTGGCCCTGACCGCGGCGCGGATGCGCCAGGACCTGATCTTCCGCGACGCCGCGCACCACTTCCTGCGCCATTTCGACCGCTCCGTCTCGGCCTTCGCCGAGTACGCCACCGACCAGGAGATCGCCGAACTCGCCGAGACCCGCACGGCGCGGGCCTTCATGCTCCTCGGCCGCGTCACCGGGACCTTCGACTGAGCGCGGCCAGGGCGCGCCGGGTGGCGCCGCCGATTGCATCTTCCCCCGGCCCGCCCTAGGACCGGCCGACACATCCGGCGGACCGCCCATGCCCTCTCCACCTTCGACAGGCGCCTTCCGGCGCGGCGTCCACGCCGGCCTGCCCTTCGTGATCGTGGTGGGGCCGTTCGGGCTTCTGTTCGGGGTCGTCGCCACCGAGGCCGGGCTCGACCTCGCGGCCACGCTGGGGATGAGCTTGCTGGTCGTCGCCGGCGCGGCGCAGTTCACCGCGCTGCAGCTGATGATCGACCAGGCGCCGACGCTGATCGTGATCCTCACCGCGCTCGCGGTGAACCTGCGGATGGCGATGTATTCCGCCGCGCTGACCCCGCATCTCGGCGCGGCGCCGCTGAAGGTGCGCGCGTTTGCGGCCTATGTCCTCACCGACCAGACCTTCGCCGCCGCGCTCGCCGCCTACGAGCGCCGCGAGTCGACGCTGTCGGAGAAGCTGTCCTTCTTCTTCGGCTCGGCGGCGCCGGTGGTGCCGGTCTGGTTCGGCGCAACCCTGGCGGGCGCACTCCTGGGGCAAAGCATCCCGCCCGACTACGCGCTCGACTTCGCGGTGCCGATCACATTTCTCGCCATTGTCGCGCCGATGGTCCGCACGCTGGCGCATCTCGTCGCCGCCACGGTGTCGGTGGTGGGCGCGCTGGCCTTCGGCTGGGTTCCCTACAGCGGCGGGCTCCTGATCGCCGCGGCGCTGGCCATGCTGGCCGGTGCCGAGGTGGAGCGGCGGCGGGAGGCGGCGCGGTGAGGCTCGACCCGGCTACCGTGTGGATCGTGATCGCCGCGCTCGCCGCGGGCAGCTACCTGATCCGCTTCTCCTTCCTCGGGCTGATCGGGAACCAGCCGCTGCCGCCCTGGGTGCTGCGCCATTTGCGCTATACGCCGGTGGCGGTGATTCCGGCGCTGGTCACCCCCCTGGTGCTGTTTCCTGCCGCCACCGGCGGCGAGCCCGATCCGGCGCGGCTTTTCGCCGCCGGCGTCGCTATCCTCGCGGGCCTCGCCACCAGGAACGTGCTCGCGGCCATCCTCGCCGGCGGCGCGGCGCTTTACCTCGGGCTGTGGCTGACCTGAGCGGTCTAGAGCTGGCCGCTCTGCCCCGCCGCGATCTGCTGGCGCAAGAGCGGCTGATTGTTGTCGTCGTCGTCGTCGTAGACGACCGACTTCGTCATCCCCGGCACCGCGTCGAGGTATTCCATCAGCTTCTTGGGGTACCAGGTCGGGCGGACATGGGCGAATTCGGGGAATTCCCGCAGGGCCCGGCTCGTCACGATCGCGCAGGTGGCCTTGCCGGCGGCGCCGTTGGCCTCGAACGCGGAGATCAGGCCGTCGGCGGTGGCGCGGCTGACCGGCACCTCCTGGATCACCACGCGCCAGGTGACGCGGGCATGGTAGTCGACGTAGATCTCCTCCATCCGGGGAGTGATCCCGTAATGCACGTCGTTGCGCTCCGGCGAGGCGGGGTTCCACCAGGTCCCCGCCGGGTCCCACATGATGCGCTGCGAGCCGTTGACCATCAGCGCGGTGTGGCCGCTTTCGCCGCTGCGGTTGTTGATGACGGTGTAGAGCGTGACCGCGGCGGGCCCCTCGTGCACATAGGCCCTGCGTTGCACTTCGGCCTCGGGCGCCCAGACCGGCTCGGCCGTGGTGGCGCAGCCGGCAATCGCGAGCAGGGCCATAAGGGCAAGGATGGCGCGCATCGGCGGGCCCGTCGTCGCGTGTCAGGAATTGAAGATCGCCAGGAAGATCAGCGCGAGAATGCTGAAGACCGCCACCCGGACCACCCAGCGCGCGAAGCCCTCGAAGGTCTTTTCCTGCTCGCGGATGTCCATCTCGCCCGGCTTGTACTCGGCCATCTTTTCGGCTCCTTCGGTTTGCCTGCGCCTCCCGATAGACGATTCAGTCCGCGCTGTCACGAGGGCAAGGCGCCGTCGGACGGGCCCGTTCCGGCGCGCGTCGTGGTGCGCGAGCGACCGGCTAGCCGCCCTCGAGATCGGCCGCGAGGCGGAAGCCGATTCGCGTCGGCGCGTCGCGGTTGGGCTCTTTCGGCAGCGCCCGAAGCATCACGCTCAGGCGGTTCACGTGCTGGATCAGCTGGGTGCGCGTGCCCCCTTCGTCGGTGCCATAGAAGGTGACGATGTCGGGGGCGAAGTAGCCGATGCCCTCGATTCTGAGCACCCCGGCCTCGCCGCCGGCGAAGCCCATCGCCACCTCGTGGGCATCGTCGAGCTGCTCCTCGAAGTTCTTGATGTAGAGCAGGATCCGCTCGTAGGCCCATTCGGCCGGGCTTTTCTCCGCGACCGGCTTGCGGGCGACCTTCTGCGGCAGCGGCTGCTGCTCGGCCGTCTTGGGCGCCGCGGGATCGGCCAATACCACGTGAGCGCGGGGCAGCGCGTGCGCCTCCTCCACCTCTGCCGCGGTCTTGATCTCGTCGTGTTCCATCTCACCTCTGCCGGTAGAGCCAGGCCCCATCCTCGCGCATCTCGCGGTCCACGTCACCCTTGAGGTAGAGGTGGTTGAGGTGGGCGACCGATTCCGCCAGCGCGAGCCCGTATTCGCCTATGCCGATCTCGCGCTTGAACAGGGGCAGGAAGCACTCGGCGGCGGTCCGCGGGCGGGCCAGGTGCTCCAGGAGCCGGGCGAGAGCGGAGCTGTGGTTATCGGCGAGCTGCGCGAGCCGCGTGGGCAGGCCGCGATAGGGCAACTTGTGGCCCGGCAGCACCAGCTGCTCCTCGCGGGCGAAGCCGGCGAGGCGGGCGCAGGACGCCATCCAGTCGGCCACCGGGTCGGCCATCGGTTCGGTCGGGTAGACGCCGAGGTTCGGCGAGATCGACGGCAGCAGCTGGTCGCCGCCGAGGACCAGCGCGTCCTCGCGGCTCCAGAGCGTGAGGTGGTCGGGCGCGTGGCCCTGGCCGAGGCGGACATCCCAGCTGCGGCCGCCGGCCGTGAGTACGTCGCCCTCTGAAAGCCGGGTGAAGCCCAGCGGCAACGGCGCGACGACGTCGGCGAAGTTGAAGGGCCGCTCGGCCTTCCGCTCGGCGTAGATCTCCGGCGCCATGCCCGCCGCGCGCCAGAAGGCCAGCGCCTCGGGCGTGGGCGCCGGCTGCTCGTCGAGCGTGAGCATGCGGGCGAAGAGCCAGGCGGTGCGGCTGGTCACGAGCTCGGCGCCGTGGTCGGCCTGGAACCAGCCGGCGAGGCCGACATGGTCGGGGTGGTGATGGGTGACGATCACCCGTCGGACTGGGCGGCCGCCGAGTGGGCCGGCCAACAGCCGCTCCCAGAGCGCCCTTGCGCGCCGCGTCATCAGGCCGGTGTCAACCAGCGTCCAGGCCGCGCCGTCATCGAGCGCGCAGACGTTGACGTGGTCGAGCGCCATCGGCAGCGGCAGGCGGATCCAGAGCACGCCCTCGGCCACCTCGATCGCCTCGCCCTCGGGTGGCGGCGCCTCGTGAGGGTAACGGATCAGGCGCGCCTCGCCATCCTTCGCCATCACGCGGCCAGATCGTCGGGCGAAAACGCGGCTAGATCGTCACCGCCGGCGCATACTGCGGCCAGGAGCGCCGCATGCTCGGGCAGCAGCCGGCGGACATGGACCCGCGCAAGGGCCGTCCGCGGCCCGATGCCGCCCTCGGCAAGCGCCGCCTTGAGGTGGACGTGCCCCCCGAGCACCAGGGCGAAGGCCCTGAGATAGGGCACTGCGCCGGCGAAGCGCGCCTCGGGCTCCTCGGCCACCAGCGCCTCGGTCGCCTCGCGCAGCGTCTCGGCGGCGGCCCAGACGTCCTCGGCGAGTTCCGGCAGGCTGCCACGTGCCGCCTCGGCGCCGGCCTCGATCTCTTCCAGAAGCCGGTAAGCCGCCTCGCCGCCATCCATCATCTTGCGGCCGACCAGGTCCATCGCCTGGATGCCGTTGGTGCCCTCGTAGATCGCCGTCACCCGCACGTCGCGCAGGTACTGCGCGGCGCCGGTCTCCTCGATGTAGCCCATGCCGCCATGGACCTGGATGCCGGCCTCCGCGACCGCGATGCCGGTGTCGGTACCGTAGGCCTTGGCGATTGGCGTGAGCAGCGCTGCCCGCGCCAGCCAGTCGGCATCGCCCGTCGCCCGCACCAGGTCGATCGCCACCGCGCAGGAGAGCGCGATGGCGCGCGCCGCGAAGAGCTCGGCCTTCATCGTGGCGAGCATTCGGCGCACGTCGGCGTGCTCGACGATGGTGCCGGTGCCGCCGGCGCGGCCCTGCTTGCGCTCCACCGCGAAAGACAGCGCCTGCTGGTAGGCGGCCTCAGCCACGCCGATGCCCTGAACCCCGACGCCGAGCCGGGCGTTGTTCATCATCGTGAACATCGCCTTCATGCCCTGATGCGGCTCTCCCACCATCCAGCCGGTGGCGCCGTCGTACTGCATCACCGCCGTGGGCGAGCCGTGCAGACCCATCTTGTGCTCGAGGCTCACCACCTTGAGGCGGTTTGCCAGGCCCGGGTTGCCCTCGGTGTCGGGAATGCGCTTCGGCACCATGAAGAGGCTGATCCCCCTGGTGCCCGGTGCGGCGTCGGGGAGCCGGGCAAGCACCAGGTGGCAGACGTTCTCGGTGAAATCGTTGTCGCCCCACGAGATGAAGATCTTCTGGCCGGTGACAGCGTATGTCCCGTCGCCGTTCGGCTCGGCGGTGGTGCGCAGCGCGCCGACGTCGGAGCCCGCCTGCGGCTCGGTCAGGTTCATCGTGCCGCACCAGGCGCCGGAGGCGAGCTTCGGGATGTAGATCGCCCTGAGCTCGTCTGTGGCGTGGTGCTCGAGCGCCTCGATCTGGCCTTGCGTCATCAGCGGGTTGAGCTGCAGCGCCAGGCAGGCGCCCGACATCATGTCGTTGACCGCGGTGGTCACCGTCTGCGGCAGGTCCATGCCGCCGAACTCGTGCGGCGCAGCGATGCCCACCCAGCCGCCTGTCGCCAGCGCCCGGTAGCCCTCGGCGAAGCCGGGCGAGGTGCGCACGACGCCGTTCTCGAGCCGCGCCGGTTGCAGGTCGCCCGGGCGCTGCAGGGGCGCCAGGATCTCCTCGCAGAGGCGCCCGGCCTCGGCGAGGATCGCGTCGGTCACGTCGCGGCTGGCCTCGGCGAAGCGGTCGGTGGCGGAAACCTGGTCGAGGCCGACGACGTGGTCGAAGAGGAAGGCGAATTCGGCAAGCGGCGCGCGATACGGCATTGGGATCCCCCGGGCTTCCGGCGCGGTTGGCAATCGCCGGCGCCTTCGAGTATGTGAGTCCTTCTCTCGCCGCGAGGTTAGGCAAGCGCGGCCCGCCCAGCAAACCCTACGCCACGTCACGGATGCCCGACACGCTTCTCCTCGCTCCCGACGATGCCGGCATCGCGCGCGCCGCGGCGCTCTTGAGGGCAGGCGAGCTCGTCGCCTTTCCGACCGAGACGGTCTATGGCCTCGGCGCCGACGCCCGCGACGACCGCGCCGTGGCACGGATCTTCGAGGCCAAGGGGCGGCCCAGTTTCAACCCCCTCATCGTCCATGTCGCCGACCTCGCCGCGGCGCGTCGGATCGCCGCGTTCCCGCCTGAGGCCGAGGCTCTGGCCTCGGCCTTCTGGCCCGGGCCCCTGACGCTGGTCCTGGCCCTTCGGCAGGGGGCCGGCATCTCGCCCCTCGTGACCGCCGGGCTCGACACGGTGGCGCTCAGAGTGCCGGAGCACCCTCTGGCACAAGCGCTCCT
>JBFKAV010000112.1:0-11743 GCA_041621405.1 Paracoccaceae bacterium | reverse complement strand
GCTGTTCGATTTCAACTCGCGCCGGGACGGGACGATCCTGAACATGGCGCGGATCAAGATCATCATCCTGCAGGTGTCGATCATCGGCATCATCGCGCTCGGGGTGACGCAGGTCATCATCACCGGCGGCATCGACCTGTCGTCGGGCTCGGTGGTCGGCGCGACGGCGATGATCGCCATGAGCTTCGCCCAGACCGAGCTGGTCAACGGCCAGCCGAACCCGAAGGCGATCTTCGGGCCGTGGGCGATGGACCTGCCGATCATCGTGCCGTTGCTCGTGGGCCTCACGTGCGGCTTGATCGCGGGCATGATCAACGGGCTTTTGATCGCCTATACCCGGATTCCCCCCTTCATCGCGACGCTCGGCATGATGGTTTCGGCCCGCGGCGTGGCGAAATGGTGGTCGCGCGGCAACCCGATCTCGTTCCCGACCGAGGAATACACGGCGATCTCCAACGGCAACCTGATGGATACGATCAGCTTCGGCCTGTTCTCAGACAGCTGGGTGATGACCGAGGTCTTCGACGGGCAGAACCCGGCGATCTTCTTCCTGCTTCTGGCGGTCCTGTTCCATCTGGTCATGCGCAAGACCGTCTATGGCAAGCACACCTATGCCATCGGCTCGAACGAGGACGCGGCCCGGATGTCGGGCATCAACGTGGCCAGGCAGAAGGTGCTGGTCTATGCCATCGCCGGCACGCTAGCCGGCTTCGCCGCGATCCTGTTGACCTCGCGCAACGTGACCGCCCAGGCGGGCATGGGCTTCGTCTACGAACTCGACGCCATCGCGATGGCGGTGATCGGCGGCGTGTCGCTGGCCGGCGGGCGCGGGTCGATCATCGGCACGGTACTGGGCGCAATGATCTTCGGCGTCATCATCTCGGGCTTCACCTACCTGAAGCTCGATGCCTTCTACCAGGAGATGGTGAAGGGCGTGATTATCGTCGCGGCAGTGGTGCTCGACCAATGGCGCCAGCAGCGCGCAGCCCAGAGAGCTTGACCGGGGAGAATGTGAGATGAGCGAAGAGATCGTTCTTAAGACCCAGGACCTGACCAAGCACTACGGCGGCGTGCACGCGCTGGAAGGAGCGGATTTCGAGCTCCAGAAGGGCGAGCATGTCGCCATCATGGGCGACAACGGCGCCGGCAAGTCCACCTTCGTCCGCCAGATCACCGGCGTGGAGCAACGCACCCGCGGCAAGATCTGGCTCTACGGCAAGGAGGTGCATTTCGCGGGCCCCCTCGACGCCCGCGAGGCCGGGATCGAGACGGTGTTCCAGACCCTGGCACTTGCCGACGATCTGGACGTGCCCGACAACCTATTCCTCGGCCGCGAGAAGACCAAGCTCGACTGGCTCGGCCCGTTCCGGCTGCTCGACTACAAGGCGATGCGCGAGGCGACGCTGGCGGGACTGGAAAAGACCGCGGTGAAGATCCCCAACATCCGCAACACCATCCGCAACATGTCGGGCGGCCAGCGGCAGTGCGTGGCGATCGCCCGCACCGCGACCTTCCACTCGAAGCTCACCATCATGGACGAGCCGACGGCCGCGCTCGGGGTGCAGGAGACGGCGCAGGTCGAGAACATCATCCGCACCCTGAAGGACCAGGGCGAGCCGCTGATCCTGATCAGCCACAACATGCGGCAGGTGTTCGACCTGGTGGACCGGATCGTGGTGTTCCGCCGCGGCCAGATCGTGGCGAACCTCAACAAGGCCGAGACCGATCCCGAGGACGTGGTCGCCTACATCACCGGGGCCAAGACCCAGGAAGGAATGGCCGAAGTTGCCTGAGGCTCCCCTCCGATGGCACGAATTGAGATTGCCGACGGCACCAGATGAAACGAATGACAGAAACTGGTGCGATCTCAGGCAAGGATCTTGACCGGCTCTCCGCGCTAGAGTTTCAACGCGCCGGAACGCCCGTGCTCCAGCAACCGACAGCCGCTCCGGCGGTGCACCCAGAAAGACAGCACCATGTCCCTACGTTTCGGAATCCTTGGCGCCGGCCGCATCGGCAAGGTTCACGCCCGCGCTGTCGCCTCTGCCGAGGGCGCGACGCTCGTCGCCGTCGCTGACCCCATCGCCGAGGCGGTGGAGGCCGTGGCGCAGCAATACGGCGCCTCGATCCGCCACATCGAGGAGATCGAGCGCGCCGACGACATCGACGCCGTGGTGATCTGCACGCCGACCGACACCCACGCCGACCTGATCGAGCGCTTCGCCCGCCGCGGCAAGGCCGTCTTCTGCGAGAAGCCGATCGACCTCAGCGTCAAGCGGGTGAAAGCCTGCCTGAAGGTGGTCGAGAAGGAGGGCGCCACTCTCATGGTCGGCTTCAACCGCCGCTTCGACCCCGACTTCATGGCCGTGAAGGCCGCAATCGACGAAGGCAGGATCGGCGAGGTCGAGATGGTCACCATCACCTCGCGCGACCCCGGCCCGCCGCCCTACGACTACATCGAGCGCTCGGGCGGCATCTTCCGCGACATGACGATCCATGACTTCGACATGGCGCGCTGGCTCCTCGGCGAGGAGATCGAGGCGGTGCAGGCCGCGGCTTCGGTCCTGGTCGATCCCGAGATCGGCAAGCGCGGCGACTACGACAGCGTCAACGTCATCCTGCGCACCGCCTCGGGCAAGCAATGCGTCATCACCAACACGCGCCGGGCCACCTACGGTTACGACCAGCGCATCGAGGTCCTGGGCTCCAAGGGCGTGGTCGCCGCCGAGAACCAGCGCGAGGCGAACATCGAGGTGGCCACGGCCGAGGGTTTCCTGCGCCCGCCGCTCCTCAACTTCTTCATGAACCGCTACACGGCCGCCTACGCCAACGAGATCGCCGCCTTCATCGAGGCGGTGAACGCGGGCGAGACGCCACCCACCACGGGCGACGACGGGCTGAAGGCGCTGGCGCTCGCCGACGCGGCGGTGAAGTCGGTGGCCGATGGCCGCGTTGTGAAGCTCAAGGAGATAACGGGGTAGGCGACATGTCCAAGCCGCTCGACGTCATCACCATCGGCCGTTCCTCCGTCGACCTCTACGGCGGCCAGGTCGGTGGCCGTCTGGAGGACATGGGCTCGTTCCAGAAGTACATCGGCGGCTCGCCCACCAACATCGCCGCCGGCGCGGCGCGGCTGGGGCTGAAGTCGGCCCTGATCACCCGCGTCGGCGACGAGCATATGGGCCGCTTCATCCGCGAGGAGCTCGCCCGTGAGGGCGTCGACGTGCGCGGCATCAAAACCGACCCCGAGCGGCTGACCGCCCTCGTCCTCCTCGGCATCCGCGACGAGCACCAGTTCCCGCTGATCTTCTACCGCGAGAACTGCGCCGACATGGCCCTCGGCGAAGAGGACATCGACCCCGCCTTCATCGCCGAGGCCCGGGCGCTGGTGGCGACCGGCACCCACCTCTCCCACCCCCGCACCGAAGCGGCCGTCCTGAAGGCGCTGAAGCTCGCCCGCGAGGCCGGCGCCCAGACGGCGCTCGACATCGACTACCGGCCGAACCTCTGGGGCCTCGCCGGCCACGGCGCGGGCGAGGAGCGCTTCATCGAGAGCGCAGATGTCACCAAGCGACTGCAAGCGCACCTGCCGCTCTTCGACCTGATCGTTGGCACCGAGGAAGAATTCCACATTGCCGGCGGCTCCACCGACACCCTCGCCGCGCTCCGCGCGGTGCGGGAGTTCTCGAAGGCCACGCTGGTCTGCAAGCGCGGTCCGATGGGGGCCGTCGCCTTCACCGGCGCCATCCCGTCGAGCCTCGACGACGGCGAATCCGGCCCAGGCTTCCCGATCGAGGTGTTCAACGTCCTCGGCGCCGGCGACGGCTTCTTTGCGGGGCTCTTGAAGGGCTGGCTCGACGGCGAGAAGTGGCCCAAGGCGCTCGAATACGCCAACGCCTGCGGCGCCTTCGCCGTCTCCCGCCACGGCTGCACCCCTGCCTATCCGTCGTGGGCCGAGCTGCAGTTCTTCCTCAAGCGCGGCGTGAAGACCCCCGCGTTGCGCAAGGACGCCGAGCTCGAACAGCTGCACTGGTCCACGAACCGCAAGGGCGACTGGCCCGCGATGCGCGTCTTCGCCTTCGACCACCGCGCCCAGCTGGAGGAAATCCCCGGCGCGACGCCCGAAAAGATCGGCCGCTTCAAGGAGCTCTGTCTCGAGGCCGCGCAGAGGGTCGCCGGCGGCAAGCCCGGCTACGGGCTGCTCTGTGACGGCCGCCTTGGCCGGCGGGCGCTCTACAAGGCCGCCGGCCAGGGGCTCTGGATCGGTCGCCCGGTGGAATGGCCCGGCTCGCGGCCCCTGATGCTCGAGCCCGAGATCGGCCCGGACTTCGGCGGCCTTTCGGAATGGCCGCTCGACCACGTGGTCAAGGTGCTCTGCTTCTGCCACCCCGACGACAGCGCCGAGACCTGGGCCGAACAGGAGGCGACGGTGCTGCGGCTGTTCCACGCCTGTCGCCGCAATCGCCTGGAGTTCCTGCTCGAGGTGATCCCCTCCAAGGTTGGCCCGGTCGAGGACGACACGACCGCGAAAGTGATCGAGCGCTTCTACGGCCTCGGCGTCTACCCCGACTGGTGGAAGCTCGAGCCGATGCAAAGCCGCGCCGCCTGGGAGGCCACCTGCGCCGCGATCGAAAAGCACGACGCCAACACCCGAGGCATCGTGGTGCTCGGCCTCGGCTCGGGCGAGGACGAGCTGGCAGCGAGCTTCCGCGAGGCGGCGCGCCAGCCGCTGGTCAAGGGCTTCGCCGTCGGCCGCACAATCTTCGCCGCGCCGGCCATGGCCTGGATCGGCGGCGAGATCGACGACGCAAAGGCCGTCTCGCGGATGGCCGACGGCTTCCGCCGCCTTTGCGGCATCTGGGACGAGGCTCGCGCGGCCGGGGAGAAAGCTGCATGACCCAGCACATCGCCATCACCTTCGGCCCGGTCGCAGGCACCGGCGCCGGCCTCGGCCGGGCCGGCGCAAGGAGCCTGATCGCCGACCGCCCCGAGGGCAAGGCCGGAGGCACCGGCCTCGGTTTCAACGGCGGCCAACTCCTGGCTTCGGCCCTCGGCGGCTGCTTCTGGAACGACCTTCACTATGCCGCCGAAGCCACCGGCGTCGCGGCCCGCGTAGACGCCGTCGACGCCGAGATCGAGCTGGCCGGAACGCCGCCGCGCGTGGTGCGCGCGCGCCTTGCAGCGAGCCTTTCGGGGGCCACGGATGCCGAACTCGCGCAGGTCTTCGAGGCTGCCAGCGAGGGCAGCACGATTGCCAACTCGCTCATGAACGCGTTCCCCGTCAACTTCGAACGCAGGCCAACGGGAGCCAAGAGATGACCACGATCCGACTGACCGCCGCCCAGGCGCTGGTGCGCTGGCTCATCCAGCAGAAGACCGAGGAGGGCCACCCCTTCATCGCCGGGACCTGGGCGATCTTCGGCCACGGCAACGTGGCGGGCCTCGGCGAGGCGCTTTACGCCGAGCGCAAGGCGCTGCCCACCTACCGAGGCCACAACGAGCAGTCGATGGCCCACGCCGCCATCGCCTATGCCAAGCAGCTCAGGCGCCGCCGCGCCATGGCGGTCACGTCCTCGATCGGCCCGGGCGCGACCAACATGGTCACCGCCGCGGCGCTGGCGCATGTGAACCGCCTGCCGGTCCTGTTCCTGCCCGGCGACGTCTTCGCGCACCGCGGCCCCGACCCGGTGCTGCAGCAGGTCGAGGATTTCAACGACGGCACGGTCTCGGCCAACGACTGCTTCAGGCCCGTCAGCCGATACTTCGACCGCATCACCCGGCCCGAGCAGCTCCTGACTGCGCTGCCCCGCGCCATGGCCACGATGACCGATCCAGCCGACTGCGGCCCGGTCACGCTCGCCTTCTGCCAGGACGTGCAGGCCGAGGCCTTCGACTACCCCGAAAGCTTCTTCGAGCCCAAGGTCTGGCGCCAGCGCCGCATCCGCCCCGACGAGGACGAACTCGCTGCCGTCGCAAATGCGATCCGGAAGGCCAAGGCGCCGGTGATCGTCGCCGGCGGCGGCACCCATTATTCCGGCGCCTGCGAGGCGCTGAAGCGCTTCGTCGAGGCACACCGGATCCCGGTCGTCGAAACCCAGGCCGGCAAGTCCGCCCTGCCCTGGGATCACGCGCTGAACCTCGGGCCCGTGGGCGTCACCGGCGCCGCCTCGGCCAACGCGGTCTGCGAGACCGCCGATCTGGTGATCGGTCTCGGCACTCGGTTCCAGGACTTCACCACCGGCTCCCGGAGTCTCTTCAAGAACCCCAAGCGCCAGCTCGTCTCGATCAACGTCGCCGCCTACGACGCGGTGAAGCACGGGGCGATCCCGCTGCAGGCCGACGCGAAGGTGGCGCTTGGCGAGCTGACCGCCACGCTCGGCAAGCACCAGGCCAAGGCGCCGCCGGAGAAGCTCAAGAAGGACTGGTTCGCCAAGGTCGATCCGCTGACCGCTGCGCCGAAGAAGGGCAACGAGCTTCCGACCGACATGCAGGTGGTCGGCGCCGTGCAGCGCGCCGCCGGCCCCGATACCGTGGTCATGTGCGCCGCCGGCACCATGCCGGGCGAGCTGCACAAGCTCTGGAAGGCGGGCAAGCCCGGCTCCTACCACATGGAGTACGGATTCAGCTGCATGGGCTACGAAATCGCCGGCGCCATCGGCATCAAGATGGCCGAGCCCAAGCGCGACGTGGTCTGCACGGTGGGCGACGGCTCCTACCTGATGATGAACTCCGAGCTCGCCACTGCGGCGATGATGGGGGTGAAGATCACCGTGGTGATCACCGACAACCGCGGCTTCGGCTGCATCAACCGCCTGCAGAAGGGCACCGGCGGGGCGGAGTTCAACAACCTCCTCGACCACGCCACCCACGTGAATCCCTCCCACATCGACTTC
Source organism: Paracoccaceae bacterium (assembly GCA_041621405.1). GTDB lineage: Bacteria > Pseudomonadota > Alphaproteobacteria > Rhodobacterales > Rhodobacteraceae > JBFKAV01. Next base: position 4,850 of record JBFKAV010000112.1, on the reverse strand, counting down.
GTGGCCCACGCCGCGAGCCTCGGGGCCGAGGCGGTGAAGGCGGCCAACATCGGCGAGCTCGAGGCAGCCCTGGCAAAGGCCAAGAAGGCCAGGGGCCCCTTCGTCGTGGTGATCGACACCGACCCCTATCCCTCGACGCCCCACGGCGGCACCTGGTGGGAGGTGGCGGTGCCCGAGGTCTCAGGCCGCAAGGAGGTCAAGGCCGCCCGCGCCAGGTACCAGGAAAACCGCAAGACGCAGCGCGCGGTCTGAAGAAGGGCGACAAGTGTGAGCATCCAGGTAGGGATTTCCCCGATCGCGTGGCAGAACGACGACCTGCCGGACCTGACCGCCGCCTATTCGATGGAGCAGGCGCTGAAGGAGGCGCGCGAGATCGGCTATACCGGGGTCGAGCGCGGCCGCCGGATGCCGGCCGACACCGAGGGCCTGCGCGCCTACCTCGACAAGTACGACCTCGCGCTCTGCGGCGGCTGGTGCTCGGGCCAGCTCCTCGCGCGCTCGGTGAAGGACGAGATCGCCGCCGTCAGCCAGCAGGTCGACCAGTTCGTCGCGCTCGGCTCGCCCTGCCTGGTCTACGCGGAATGCTCGAACACCGTGCAGGGCGACATCGACACGCCGGTCAACGACCGGCCGAAGCTTTCCCGCGACGAGGTCCACGCCTATGCGAAGAAGCTCAGCGAGCTCGCCACGTGGATGGCTGGTCGCGGCATGCCGCTCGCCTACCACCACCACATGGGGTCGTTCATCGAGGACGGCGACGACATCGACTGGCTGATGGAGGCCTCCGCTCCGGAGCTTCACCTGCTCTACGACACCGGCCACCTGCTCTTCGGCGGCGCCGATGTCCTCGGCGTGCTCGAGCGCTGGGGCGAGCGGGTGCTGCACGTGCACTTCAAGGACGTGCGCCCCGACGTGGTCCGCGACGTTCGCGAGACCCGCAAGAGCTTCCTTCAGGCGGTGATCGACGGCGCCTTCACCGTGCCGGGCGACGGCTGCATCGACTTCCAGTCGGTTGCCGACCGGCTGAAGCGGATGGACTACTCTGGCTGGATCGTCGTCGAGGCCGAGCAGGACCCGGCCAAGGCGCCGCCCTACGAATACTCGAAGACAGGCTACGACCATATCGTGAAGGTCTGTCGCAAGGCCGGCCTGGCGATCGCCGGCCGGGCTTGAGGGCAGCGTGGCCATGAAGTTCATCGACGCCCGCCACCCGTTCTTCCGACCGCTCTGGCGACGGGTCGCCGTCGTGGCGGTCTGCCTAGGCTGGGCGCTTTTCGAGTTCGCCTCGGGCGCGCCCTTCTGGGGCATCCTCTTCGGCGCCCTCGGTCTCTGGGCGGTCTACGAATTCTTCGTCGCCGGCGGCGACGCGCCATCCGACAGGGAGGACGAGCGATGACCCAGGTGGCCTTCTTCGACCTCGAGGCCTGCGAGCTCGGCGAGTTCGCCCGTCTCACCGCGCAAGGCCTCGATCCGGCGGCGCTCGCCTTCACTCGGGAGGTGGTGAAGAACGTGCCGATCTACGATTCGGCGACAATCCGCCCGCTACTCGCCGACCCGGACCGGCGCCGCGCTGTGCTCGGCGAATGGGCCTGGGTGCTCGGCCAGTCGGCCGGCGTGCTGGCGCTGAAGGGCGCCGTCCCCGATCACTCCCCGCTCGACGCCGCGACCGAGATCTACCAGCGCATCATCGCCCGCGAGAAGGCGGGCTCGGGCGGCAAGGGCGACCACTTCGGCGCCGCCGGCACCAACGACCGGGTCTGGAACTCGCTGCAGAAACTCTGCGAGGAGGACCCGGAGGTGTTTGCGCTCTATTTCGGCAACGAGGTGATCGCCGCCGTCTGCGAGGCCTGGCTCGGCCCGGCCTACCAGATGACGGCGCAAGTCAACCTCGTGCACCCGGGCGGCAAGGCGCAGGAGGCGCACCGCGACTACCACCTCGGCTTCCAGACCGCCGACGTCGCCGCCCGCTTCCCGGCCCATGCCCACGACCTCTCGGCGGTGATGACGCTGCAGGGTGCGGTCGCCCATTGCGACATGCCCATCGAGAGCGGACCGACCAAGCTCCTGCCCTTCTCGCAGCTCTACCGGCCGGGCTACATGTCCTACCGGCGCGAAGATTTCCGCGCCCATTTCGAGGCCCACCACGTCCAACTGCCGCTGGCCAAGGGCGACGCGATCTTCTTCAACCCCGCCCTGTTCCACGCCGCCGGCGACAACCGAAGCGAGGGCATCGAGCGGATGGCGAACCTCTTGCAGGTCTCCTCGGCCTTCGGCCGGGCGATGGAGAGCGTCGACCGCGAGGGCATGTGCCGGCGACTTTACACCTCGGTGCAGCGGCTGACCGCCGAGGGCCGGCTCTCCCCCTCCGCTGCGGCGGCGGCGATCGCGTCGGCCGCCGAGGGCTATTCCTTCCCCACCAATCTCGACAGCGATCCGCCGGTCGGCGGGCTTGCGCCAGAAACCCAGGCAGCGCTGTTCCACCGGGCGCTCAGCGAGGGTATGACTCCCGAGGCGTTCGCCGACGCGCTCGCCGCGCAGTCGGCCCGCCGCCGCCCCTGACGGAGGACGACACGATGAGCGCGCTTCTGAGAAGAGCCAAGTGCCAGACCGGCAAGGTCCACGACATCACGCCTCAGAACGCAGGCTGGCGCTATGTCGGCTTCGGCCTTTACCGGCTCGCCAAGGGCGAGACCGTGGCCGAGCCCACCGGCGCGACCGAGGTGATCCTGGTCCTCGTCGAGGGCAAGGCCGAGATCGGCGCAGGCGAGAAAAGCTTCGGCGAGCTCGGCGAGCGGATGGACGTGTTCGAGCGCACGCCGCCGCACTGCGTCTACGTGCCGCCGAAATCCGACTGGTCGGCCACCGCGACCACGCCCTGCACGCTCGCCGTCTGCTCGGCCCCCGGCAAGGGCGAGCACCCCGCCCAGGTCATCGGCCCCGCCGGCATCGGCCAGGCGACCCGCGGCAAGGGCGCCAACACCCGCTACATCCACCCGATCGCGATGGAAGAGCGCGACGTCGCCGACAGCCTGCTGGTCACCGAGGTCTACACGCCGCAGGGCAACTGGTCCTCCTACCCGCCGCACCGGCACGACGAGGACAACTACCCAGAGATGACCTACCTCGAGGAGACCTACTACCACCGGCTGAACCCCGCCCAGGGCTTCGGCTTCCAGCGGGTCTGGACCGAGGACGGATCGCTCGACGAGACGATGGCGGTTTCGAACCACGACGTGGTGCTGGTGCCCCGCGGCCACCACCCCTGCGGCGCGCCCTACGGCTACGAGATGTATTACCTCAACGTCATGGCCGGCCCGCTGCGCAAGTGGCGCTTCAAGAACCACCCCGATCACGACTGGATCTTCCAGCGCGACGCCGCGCCCTGACGCGTCCGGACCCTTCCTGCTCTCGTTTTTCGGGCGGTCGGAAACCCGCGGGTCAGGCCTGCGTGATTGTTGGCCTTCTCTGGACAATGGCGCGCCTGCCATATTGTTGGCGCGATTTGAACAATAAATTGTTTCGCTGCTCTGGCAGAACCACGGTGTGATGGTAGGTCTCGGCGCCGCCGAGTCGCGTTGGGGTCAAAATATCAACACAGGCGCCGCCGCATGGCAATGGAACAAACGGCTGAAGAGCCTAGAGAATTTGTCGACGAGCTGAAGCCCGGAACGCAGCTGCTCCAGGGTCAGTACACGATCGTCAAGTTCATCAACGCCGGCGGCTTCGGCATCACCTACCTGGCGAAGAACAGCCTCGGCCGCGAGGTGGTGATCAAGGAATGCTTCCCCGGCTCGTTCTGCCGCCGCAGCTACGGCAGGGTCGCCGCGCGTTCGCGGGCGCACGAGAACGAGTTCGCGCAGATCGTGAAGCTCTTCGTGCAGGAGGCCAAGAGCCTGTCCCGCCTGATCCATCCCAACATCGTCGGCGTGCACCAGGTCTTCGAGGACAACGACACCGCCTACATGGCGATCGACTACATCGAGGGACGCGATCTGCTCGACATCATCGAGCGCGACCGGCTGCTCCTGAGGCCGGCGATCATCGCGATGATGCTGAAGAAGCTGCTCGGCGCCGTGGCCTTCATCCACGACAACGGGATGCTGCACCGCGACATCTCGCCCGACAACATCCTGATCAGCCGGGCCGGAGAGCCGGTGCTGATCGATTTTGGCGCCGCCCGCCAGCAGGCCACCAGGATCGGCAGCAAGGCGCTCTCGGCGCTCAGGGTGGTGAAGGACGGCTACTCGCCGCAGGAATTCTACGTCTCGGGCACCCAGCAGAGCCCGTCGAGCGACCTCTATGCGCTCGCGGCCAGCTTCTACCACTTGATCTCGGGCGAGACGCCACCGAACAGCCAGACCCGGCTCGTCGCCATCGCCGAGAACGGCGAGGATCCCTACGAGCCCCTCGCCGGTCGCATCGAGGGCTACCCCGACGGCTTTCTCGAGGCGATCGACGACGCCGTCAGCGTGCTGCCGAAGGACCGAATCCAGAGCGCCCGCGAATGGCTCGACCGGATCGCCGCGCGGCCCGAGCTGAAGGTGGTGCCGATGCCCGGCCGCGAGCAGGCCGCACCAGAGGCCGCCGCGGCCCCGGCGCCTGGGGCTCCAGCTGCCGAAACCACGACCGAACGGCCCCGCCGCGGCCTCGGCGGCACGGCCGCGCTCCTGCTCGGCACGGCGGTGATCGCCGGCGCCGTCGGCTACCTGTTGCTGGACGGCCCGCCCGCGCCGGCACCCGAGGCCGCGGAGGAAACCGCCGCCCTGGTCCCGGCGCCCGCGACCCCGGAGCCCGCGACCCCGGAGCCGGAAGCCGCGGCGTCCGGTCCCCAGGCCGCAACCGTCCAGGGC
>JBFKAV010000111.1:0-11750 GCA_041621405.1 Paracoccaceae bacterium | reverse complement strand
GGGTTGCGCCGCCCTTTCTCATTTTGCTGCAAGGTCTTGGCTGCGTCCATTAACCCGACCTTGGGACCTGTGACACCGCGCGCCGGGCGCGATCAGTCGCGCGAATGGACGAGGCGCAGATGCGCGCCGCGGGGCTTCTCCGGGGCCCGGTCGAACGGCGCGACGGGCTCGAAGAAGCCGGCGGCGGGCGGCGCGGGCTGGAGTTGGGCGGGCTCCTGCGGCCGCATTGCCGGCGGCGCGACCACGACAGAGGCCAGGCGGAACCGGCGCGGAGCGCGGCCGATCTTGCCCTCGGCGACGAGGCCGCCGAGCAGGCGCGCGACCTGGCCGGCCTCGTCGCGCAGGGGCAAGAGCAGCATCCGCGCGGCGAGCGCCGGCCGGCCGATCCCGGATTCGGCCTCGAGCGCGAGCTCGACAGCCTCGGAGCCGTCGAAGGCGCGTTCGATCTGACGCATCACCTCCTCGCGCGACATCGGTTCGAAGAAGGTGGTGAGCGGCATGCCCCGTACTTCCATGCCCATCAGCTCGGCGAGATGCATCCCGGCCAGCCGGAAGCTCGCGACCCCAGGCGCCACGCGCTCGGCGATAAAGGCGTATTCCAGCGCCAGCTCGATGCCGCGCGGGTCGATCTCGGACCGGCTCGGGAGCGCTCCGCCGGCGCGCAGCGCCTCCCAGTAGCCGCGGAGCTGCGCCAGCGCCGGATGCGCCGGCCCCCTGCCATGCCTCTCGGCCAAGCTCACTACCTTTCCGCCCGTTCCCGGGCCACCCGCGACCTGCATCGCCCGCCACTCCGCTATCCGATAGGGGGCCCGTCCTGGGCCGGTCCGCGGCGCGGGATTTCGTTAACCGTGCCAACGGATTGCTTACCTGTCCGTTAACATGCCATAGAAAGCTCGGATTTGGCGGGGTTTCTTCACCGATGGTTAACTCAGATGGCGAGCGCACGTGATTAGGTCGATGACCGGGTTCGCCACCAGCGCCGGCGAAGGCGCAGGGCATTCCTGGACCTGGGAGGCGCGGAGCGTGAACGGCAAGGGGCTCGACCTGCGCCTGCGCCTGCCCGACGGGATCGAGGGGCTGGAGCCGGCGGTGCGGTCCGAAGCGACCGGGCGGCTGGCGCGCGGCAACGTCACCCTTTCCCTGAAGCTCGACCGAGCCGACGGCGCGGCCGCGCCGCAGCTCGACCGCGACGGGCTGGCACGGGTGCTCGAAAGCCTCGCGACGGTCCAGGCGGAGGCCGCAAAGCTGGGGCTGGTGTTGCGCGAGTCCTCGGGCGCGGAGATCCTGGGCCTGCGCGGGGTCACGGAGACGGCTTCGCCACCGGCGGCCGACGGCGCGGGACTGAAGGCGGCCCTTCTCAACGATCTCAAGGCGTTGCTCGACGCTCTTCAGGCGATGCGCGCGTCCGAGGGGCAGGCGCTGCACGACATCCTCGTGGCGCAGATCGCCCGCATTGAGGCCTTGACGGCGGAGGCCGCCGCCGAGGCCGAGGCGCGCGGGCCGGCCCAGGCCGAGGCGTTCCGCGCCGCGCTGGCGCGGGTGATGGAGAACGCCGAGGGCGCCGCCCCCGAGAGGGTCGCACAGGAACTTGCACTTCTGGCCGTAAAGGCCGACGTGACCGAGGAAATCGACCGCCTGCGCGCCCATGTGGCCGCCGCCCGGGCGCTCCTGAACGAGGGCGAGCCGGTGGGGCGCAGGCTTGACTTCCTGGCGCAGGAGTTCAATCGGGAGGCCAACACGCTGGCCTCGAAGTCGAACCACGCGCCGCTGACGCGGGTGGCGCTGGAGCTCAAGGCGGCGATCGACCAGATGCGCGAGCAGGTGCAGAACGTGGAATGACGGCGGGCGGGACGGAAGAGGCGGCGACAGAGGGCCCGCGCCGCGGGCTGCTCCTGATCCTGTCCTCGCCCTCGGGAGCGGGGAAGTCGACCATCGCGCGGCGGCTGATGGCCTGGGACCCCGAGATCCGGTTCTCGGTCTCGGCCACCACGCGGCCGCCGCGGCCCGGCGAAGAGGACGGGCGCGAATACCATTTCCGGAGCCGCGCCGAGTTCGGGGCGATGGTGACGCGCGGCGAGATGCTGGAGCATGCCGAGGTCTTCGGCCAGCTCTACGGCAGCCCGCGCGAGCCGGTCGAGGCGGCGCTGGCCGAGGGGAGGGACACGCTCTTCGACATCGACTGGCAGGGCGGCCAGCAGATCCGCAACTCGGCGCTCGGGGCCGATGCGGTCTCGATCTTCCTTTTGCCGCCCTCGATCGCCGAGCTCGAGCGGCGGCTGCGGGCGCGGGCGCAGGACAGCGACGAGGTGATCCGCGGCCGGATGGCGAAATCGGAGGCCGAGATCAGCCACTGGGCGGAGTACGACTACGTGCTGGTGAACCGCGATCTCGACGAATGCGAGGCGCGGGTGCGCACGATCGTCGCGGCCGAGCGGCTGAGGCGGGTGCGGCGGCGCGGGCTTGCGGCATTCGTCAGGGGGCTCAACGCGGAATTCGAGGGATTGCGATGACGATCTACGCCCTGGGCGAGGTTTTGCCCGAGATCGACCCCGAGGCCTGGGTGGCGCCGGACGCCAACGTGATCGGCCGGGTGGCGCTGGGGCAGGGCGCCTCGGTCTGGTTCGGCGCGACCCTGCGCGGCGACAACGAGCCGATCGTGGTAGGGGCGGGATCGAACGTGCAGGAGGCTTGCGTGTTCCACACCGACCCCGGCTTCCCGCTGACGGTCGGGCGCGACTGCACGATCGGCCACAAGGCGATCCTGCACGGCTGCACGATTGGCGACGAGACCCTGATCGGCATGGGGGCCATTGTGCAGAACGGTGCGCGGATCGGCAGGAACTGTCTGATCGGCGCCGGCGCCCTGGTAACCGAGGGCAAGGAGATCCCCGACGGCAGCCTGGTGGTGGGCGCGCCGGGCAAGGTGATCCGGCAGCTCGACGAGAAGGCGATCGCCGGGATCCGGTCCGCGGCGCAAGTCTACCGGGCGCGCGCGCGGGCCTACCGGGTTGAGCTGCGCGCCCTCTGAAGCGGCTCAGCTGCGGAGCGAGTCCATGGCCAGGAGGTCGACATCGAGACCCGGGCAATGGCTGCGCACCTCGCGCAGGACGAGGCCGGGATTGGGCAGGGACACCTCGGTCAGGACCCGGTAGGCGCCCTTGAATCGCAGTTGCCAGAGCCGGGTGCCGAGGTCGAGGATGTCGAAGCCCGAGGTGAGGATCGGCGAGACGACGAAATGCGGATCGAATTTCTTCAGGAGGTCGGCGGTGACAGCGGAGAAATCGACCACTTCGATGTCCCGCCCGAAACGGCCATCGGTGACGTCATCCGGCGACTCGCCCGGCAGGTGGCTGACAAACAGGATCCGCGCCTCGACCGCTGCGGGCGGCAGATCGGCGCTCTGGACGTCGTCCGTTGTCATTTCACCGCCGCTCCGCACAGGGACACCCCGGTCTTTCAGACTGTCGATCATCCCAACGGGCTGAACTTCCACCCGCAACTCAGGCCCCTGTCATGGATTTCTACCCCAGCTTGTATCGAAGGGCCTCCGTTCACTTTAGATACAGGACGACATTTTGCAACCGGTCTGGACCGCGGAACGCATGGAATTTGACCTAGCGAAGGCACTTCTCGCGGGGGTGCCGATGCCGATCATCCTGATCGGGCGGGACGAGAGGGTCGTGGCGAGCAATGCCGCGGCCGAGGCGATGGTCGGGCCGGTGGCCGCCGGGCGGCATTACATGACCCTGATCCGGGCGCCTCAATTGGTGGAATGCGTGGACGCCGCGCTCGGCACCGGCCGGCGGGCCGAAACGCGGCATCTTGGGCTGGAGCATGGGCGCGAGACCGTCTGGCGGGTGCAGGCCGAGCCGGTGTCGGCGGCCGGCTGGCAAGGGGTTCTCGTCAGTTTCCGGGATGTAACCGCGCTGGAGGCGGCCGGGCAGATGCGGCGCGACTTCGTGGCCAACGTCAGCCACGAGCTGAAGACGCCGCTGACCGCGCTCTTGGGCTTCATCGAAACCCTCGGGGGCGCGGCGCGCGAGGACGCCGCGGCACGTGAGCGGTTTCTCGGGATCATGGCGCGCGAGGCGGAGCGGATGAACAGGCTGGTCAGCGACCTCCTGTCGCTGAACCGGGTGGAGGGTGAGGAGCGGGTGCGGCCGACGGGCCGGGTGGACCTCGCGGGGCTGCTCGCCTCGGTGCGCTCGGCGCTGCGGCCGCTGGCCGCCGAGCGGGGGGTCGAGATCGAGATCGCCGGCGAAGCGGGCGAGATCTGGGTGCCGGGCGATTCCGACCAGCTGACCCAGGTCTTCACCAACCTCGTGGAGAACGCGGTGAAATACGCCGCCTCCGGCAAGCTCGTGACGCTCAGCCTGGCGCGGCTGGAGCGGGAGCCGGCCTTGCGCGGGCCGGCGGTCGAGGTGGCGGTGATCGACCGGGGCGAGGGCTTCGACCCGATCCACATCCCGCGGCTGACCGAGCGGTTCTACCGGATCGACAGCCACCGCTCGCGCGAGGAAGGCGGTACCGGCCTCGGCCTTGCCATCGTCAAGCACATCGTCAACCGGCACCGCGGGCGGCTCGGGATCGAGAGCGCGCCGGGGCAGGGGAGCCGGTTCACGGTGACCTTGACGCTTGCGTAAGCCGGCGCCGCTGTCATGCAACTGTTACGTTGCCGTCGCAGAAATGGTGCCGAGGGCGGCTATCCGGTCGGCAGTGCCGCAACCGCGACGCGGCCCTCAGACCAGAAGACCGGAGCGGACTCTCCATGAACCTCGCCAAGCTCATCGCCCCGGCAATCCTCCTTGCGACGACCTTCTGCACGGCGGCGCAGGCGCGCGAGCAGGTGCAGGTTGCCGGCTCGTCGACGGTGCTGCCCTACGCCACGATCGTCGCGGAAGCCTTCGGCGAGAACCTCGGCTTTCCGACGCCTGTGGTCGAATCGGGCGGCTCATCGGCGGGGCTGAAGCGGTTCTGCGAGGGTGTGGGCGAGGGCACGATCGACATCGCCAACGCCAGCCGCGCGATTCGCGAGAAGGAGATCGCCGAATGCGCCGCGAACGGCGTGACCGAGATCGTCGAGGTCCGGATCGGCTATGACGGGATCGTCTTCGCTTCGTCCGCCGGGGGCCCCGCCTTCGCCTTCACGCCCGAGCACTGGTGGCGGGCGCTGGCCGCCGAGGTGGTGGTGGACGGTCAGGTGGTGCCGAACCCCTACACGCGCTGGGACCAGATCGACCCCGGCCTGCCGTCGCAGGAAATCCAGGCCTTCGTGCCGGGCACCAAGCACGGCACGCGGGAGGTGTTCGAGGAAAAGGTGATCCGCGCCGGCTGCGAGGCCGCCCTGGACGCGATGGCGGCGCTGGCCGCCGCGAAGGGCGGCGAGGACGCCGCCAAGGAGGCCTGCATCGCGCTCCGCACCGACGGCCGGTCGGTGGACATCGACGGCGACTATACCGAGACGATGGCGCGGATCGACGCCAATCCCGACGGCATCGGCGTCTTCGGCCTGTCGTTCTACGAGAACAATACCGCCAAGCTGCAGGTGGCCACGATGTCCGGCGTGGTGCCGACGACCGCGACCATTGCCTCCGGCGAGTATCCGGTCTCGCGGCCGCTCTACTTCTACGTCAAGGCGGCGCATCTGGGCCTGATCCCCGGCTTGGGCGACTACGCCGAGTTTTTCCTGTCCGACGACGTGGCAGGCCCCGGCGGGCCGCTCGAGACCTACGGGCTCGTCGCCGATCCGGCCCTGGCCGAGACCCGGGCTCAGGTGGCGGCGGCCGTCGCGGCGGGCGCGGCGCCGGCGGGCGAGACGAGTGCCGCCGCGCCCGGAAGGCTGCCGCTGGCCTGGCCGCTGCTTGCGGTCCTGAGCCTCGCGGCCCTCGGGTTCGTGGTTTCGCGGGGCAGGGCGCTGGCCGCCGTGGGTGGGGACCAGCGCAAGCTGCATTCGCTGCCGAACTACTACGGCTGGCACACCGCGCTCCTGACCCTGGTGCCGGCGCTTCTGGTGCTGGCCGCCTGGCTGGCGCTGGCGCCCGGCGCGGCGGGAAGCACGGCCCAGGCCGCGGTGGCGATCGGGCTCGCGGGGCTCGGCTTCCTCTACGGGCTCGGCCGCACCGCCCCGGAGTTCCGCGCGCGCAAGGCGGTCGAGGCAGGGGTGCTGGGGCTCCTGATCCTCGCTGCCTCGATCGCGATCGTGACCACCGCGGGCATCGTCCTGTCGATGCTGTTCGAGACCCGGAGCTTCTTCACCCAGTACGAGTGGACGCGGTTCTTCTTCAACACCACCTGGTCGCCGCAGTTCCGCGGCAATTCCGAGCTCGGCATCCTGCCCCTGCTCTGGGGCACGCTCTACGTCTCGTTCATCGCGCTTCTGGTCTCGGTGCCGGTCGGCCTCTTCGCCGCGATCTACATGAGCGAATACGCCGGGCCGAGGTTCCGCGCGGTGGCCAAGCCGGCGATCGAGATCCTCGCCGGCATCCCGACCATCGTCTACGGCCTCTTCGCGCTGATCACCGTGGGGCCGCTCCTCAGGGACTACTTCGCCCAGCCCCTGGGGGTCGGCGCGTCGTCCTCCTCGGTGATGACGGCCGGGCTGGTGATGGGGATCATGCTCATTCCCTTCGTCTCGTCCTTGTCGGACGACATCATCAACGCCGTGCCGCAGGCGATGCGCGACGGCTCGCTCGGTCTCGGCGCGACCCAGAGCGAGACGATCCGGCAGGTGGTGCTGCCGGCGGCGCTGCCCGGGATCGTCGGTGCGGTGCTCCTGGCCGCCAGCCGCGCCATCGGCGAGACGATGATCGTGGTGCTGGGCGCCGGGGCGGCGGCTCGGCTCGACCTCAACCCCTTCGAGGCGATGACGACGGTGACCGTGAAGATCGTGAGCCAGCTCACCGGCGACACCGACTTCGCCTCGCCCGAGACGCTGGTGGCCTTCGCGCTGGGGCTGACGCTGTTCGCCATGACCCTCGGCCTCAACGTGCTGGCGCTCTGGATCGTGCGCCGCTACCGGGAGCAGTACGAATGACCGATATGCCCGTCAGGGACCCCGCGCGCGGCTCGCTCTTCGATCTCGACGCGCGCACCCGCCGCCGCAACGCCGCCGAGGCACGGTTCAAGCTCTATGGGCTGATCGCCGTCAGCGTCGGCATCGTGGCGCTGATCGTGCTGCTCGGCTCGATCCTGGCGAACGGGGCCTCGGCCTTCCAGCAAACCTTCGTTGTGCTCGAGGTCGAATTGCCCGAGGAGAGGCTCGACAAGGCCGGCAACCGCGACCCCGCCGAGATGGCGAAGGTCTCGACCTTCGGCTATGCGCCGCTGATCGCCGAGGCGGTGGAGCGGACCATGGCCGAGCAGGACATCGCGATCCAGGGCATCTCGGCCAAGCAAGCCGGAGAGATCATCTCGAAGGAGGCGCCGGGGCAGCTCAGGGACTTCGTGCTGTCGAACCCCGAGGCGGTGGGCTCGACCGTGACCTTCGAGTTCCTCGCCGCGGGGCGGATCGACGGCTTCATGAAGGGCAGGGTGACGCCGGAGAGCGCGGCGCGCGACCAGAACGTGAGCCCCGAGCAGCTGCGCGTGGCCGCGGCCTTCGCGGAGGCCGGGCTGCTGGAAAAGCGCTTCAACTTGGGCTTCATCACCGGGGCGGATGCCTCGGACCAGCGTCCGGAGGCGGCGGGCCTCGGCGTGGCGATCCTGGGCTCGATCTACATGATGCTGGTAGTCCTCGTGCTGGCGCTGCCGATCGGCGTGGCGGCCTCGATCTACCTCGAGGAATTCGCGCCGAAGAACCGCTGGACCGACCTCATCGAGGTGAACATCTCGAACCTCGCGGCGGTGCCCTCGATCGTCTTCGGTATCCTCGGGCTCGCCGCCTTCATCAACTTCGCCGGCCTGCCGCAGTCCGCGCCCGTGGTGGGCGGGCTGGTGCTGACGCTGATGACGCTGCCGCGGATCATCATCCCGGCGCGCGCGGCGCTGAACGCGGTGCCGCCCTCGATCCGCGACGCCGCGCTCGGGGTAGGGGCCTCGAAGGTGCAGACCGTGTTCCACCACGTTCTGCCCTTGGCCGCGCCCGGCATCCTTACCGGCCTGATCATCGGCCTCGGCCAGGCGCTGGGCGAGACCGCGCCGCTCCTGCTGATCGGCATGGTCGCCTTCGTGAAGGACTACCCGGCGGCGCCGCCCGAGGGCCTCTTCGACCCTGCCTCGGCCTTGCCGGTGCAGATCTACAACTGGACCCAGCGCGCGGACCCGGCCTTCGTGGAGCGCGCCTCGGGGGCGATCATCGTGCTCTTGATCTTTCTTCTGGCGATGAACGCGCTGGCGATCTTCCTGCGCCGGCGCTTCGAGCGCCGGTGGTAATAGGGTAGGGATATGAAAGACCTGATTGCGACGGAGAACGCCGTGAACGGCCAGACCGAGGTGAAGTTCGAGGCCAGGGGCGTCGACGTCTTCTACGGCGAGACCCACGCCATCAAGGACGTCTCGGTCGACATCCTCGACCGCACCGTCACCGCCTTCATCGGCCCCTCGGGCTGCGGCAAGTCGACCTTCCTGCGCTGCCTGAACCGGATGAACGACACGATCCCGATCTGCCGGGTCTCGGGCGAGATCCACCTTGACGGCGAAGACATCTACGATCGCCGGGTGGATCCGGTCGAGCTGCGCGCCCGGGTCGGCATGGTGTTCCAGAAGCCCAATCCGTTCCCGAAGTCGATCTACGACAACGTGGCCTATGGGCCGAAGATCCACGGGCTTGCGAAGAACCGCTCGGAACTAGATGAAATCGTGGAGAAATCCCTGCAGCGCGCCGCGCTGTGGAAAGAGGTGAAGGACCGACTCAAGGAACCCGGCACCGGGCTTTCGGGCGGCCAGCAGCAGCGGCTCTGCATCGCCCGGGCGGTGGCGACCGACCCCGAGGTGGTGCTGATGGACGAGCCCTGCTCGGCGCTCGACCCGATCGCCACGGCGCAGATCGAGGAACTGATCGACGAGCTCCGAGAGAACTTCTCGGTGGTGATCGTCACCCACTCGATGCAGCAGGCCGCGCGGGTAAGCCAGCGCACCGCCTTCTTCCACCTCGGCGACCTGGTCGAGTTCGGCGAAACCGGGCAGATTTTCACCAACCCGCGCGATCCCCGGACCGAGAGCTACATCTCGGGCCGGATCGGCTGACGGAGGACAACGTGTCGAGCGACCAGCACATCCTTTCCGCCTTCGACCGCGATCTCGAATCGATCCAGACCCTGATCATCAAGATGGGCGGGATGGTCGAGGCCGCCATCCTCGACGGCGCCACCGCGCTCGAGACCCGCGACGTCGAGCTCGCCGAGCAGGTGCGCCAGAACGACAAGCGCGTCGACGAGCTGGAAGAGCGGATCAACACCCAGGCGGCGCGCGTCCTGGCGCTGCGCTCGCCCGCGGCGACCGACTTGCGCGCGGTGCTGACGGTGATGAAGACCTCGGCCAACCTCGAACGGATCGGCGACTATGCCAAGAACATGGGCAAGCGGGTGCCGGCGCTGGTCGAGACCGCGGCGATCGAGGGGGCGGGCGGGGCGCTGAAGCGCATGGCGCAGACCGTGCAGGAGATGCTCAAGGACGCGCTCGACGCCTATATCCAGCGCGACGCCGAAAAGGCCGAGGTCGTGCGCCAGCGCGACTCCGAGGTCGACCAGATGTACAACACGCTCTTCCGCGAGCTGCTGACCCACATGATGGAAGACCCGCGCAACATCACCGCCTGCATGCACCTGCACTTCATCGCCAAGAACATCGAGCGGATGGGCGACCACGTGACCTCGATCGCCGAGCAGGTGATCTACCTCGTCACCGGTCAGCTGCCGGAGGACACCCGCCCGAAGGGCGACAGGACCCCCTACGTCAAGCCCGACGAGACCGAGATGTAATGGCCGACAGGCACCCCACCGTGCTCGTGGTCGAGGATGAGCCGGCGCAGCGCGAGGTGCTGGCCTACAACCTCGAGGCCGAGGGGTTCCGCGTCGCCAGGGCCGGAAACGGCGAAGAGGCGCTGTTGCTGGTCGCCGAGGCGCCGCCCGACCTGATCGTGCTGGACTGGATGCTGCCGACCCTGAGCGGGATCGAGGTCTGCCGGCGGCTGAAGTCGCGGCCCGAGACGAAGGCGCTGCCGATCATCATGCTTTCGGCGCGGGCCGAGGAGGTGGACCGGGTGAGGGGGCTCGAGACCGGTGCCGACGACTATGTGGTCAAGCCCTATTCCGTGGCCGAGCTGATGGCGCGGGTCCGCGCCCAGCTGCGCCGGACCCGGCCGGCCAGCATCGGCGGGGTGCTCGAGTACCAGGATATCCGGCTCGACGCGGAAACCCACCGGGTGACGCGCGGGGGCGCAGAGCTGAAGCTCGGGCCGACCGAGTTCCGGCTGCTCTCGACGCTGATGGAAAAGCCGGGCCGGGTCTGGAGCCGCGAGCAGCTGCTCGACCGGGTCTGGGGGCGCGAGATCTACGTCGACTCGCGGACCGTCGACGTGCATGTCGGCCGCCTGCGCAAGGCGCTGACGGCGCATGGCGGCGGCGATCCGGTCAGGACGGTGCGCGGGGCAGGGTACGCGCTGGGGTAGGGCGCCGGGACGCGCTCGCGCCAGGGTCACCGGCACGTCGAGGCTTCGTGAATCGACTTTGAACAGGGTGCGGTCCAGCATCGGCAGGACCGCAACCGATACCCGGCCGCGGTTGCGAGGGACAAGTCCACCCATGCGGAAGGAGTCCCTCATGCGACACACCACATTGATTGCGGCGCTCGGCCTCGGCGTGGTCTGCTGCCTCGGCGCCTGCCAGGCGACGAGCGTTTCCGCCGGAGTCTCGCCGGGGAAGCATCAGCTTGCCGCGTCGCTTGGACTTGATCCCGCGCTCTACTCGCTGAACGAGCTCGTCCGGATCCGCCATCGCCGCGAAACCGACGAGGATTGAACGGCAGCGGGGCGCGTATCACCTCATCCGATAAGACATATTATGTAAATAATCTGTGGCGGATCAGACGATCGCCCGCTCCAGGAACGGCGTGCCGCTGATGATCCGCTCAGGCCCCAGCGGCGTCAGATCGAGCGTCTTGTAAATGCCATGGAGGATCAGCTCGGCAATGCCGCGCCCCACCGCCGGCGCCTGCTGCAGCCCGTGGCCGGAGAAGCCGTTCATCAGGTAGAGGTTCTCGGTGCCTGGCCAGCGTCCGAGGATCGCGTTCTGATCGAGCCGGTTGAAGGCATAATGCCCGGCCCAGGCACGGATCACCTTGACCGCATCGAAGCCCGGCGCGCGGGCGAAAAGGCGCGGCCAGACCAGGTCCTCGAACTGGTGGAGATCCGGCTCGAAGTCCTCGGGATCGGCCGGGCCGTCGCGCTCGGGCACAGTGGCGGTGATCCAGTGCGCGCCTTCGGGCCTTAGGTAGAAGCCGGTATGGTCTACCAGGAGCGGCGCCTCGGGAGCCCGTACGTTCGGGGCGTCGATCACGAAAACCGTGCGTTTCCTGGCCTCTACGGGCAAGTCTTCAGATATGCTTCGAAGCAGCGTGGCGGCCCTTGTGCCGCAGGCATTGACCACGTGGCTGCAGCCGAGACGGCCCCCGGAGGCCAGATCCACCGCGACGATGCGGCCGCCCTCGCGCACCAGCCCCGTGACCTCGTCGTCGATGTACTCGACCCCGCGCGCCCGCGCGGCGCGCCGGAAGCCGCCGAGGAGCCCCATGTTGTCGAACCAGCCCTCATCGCG